>JBIOES010000036.1:0-15856 GCA_044446265.1 Solirubrobacterales bacterium | reverse complement strand
GTCGCGGAGGTGCTCGCGGCCGTCAGAGAGCATCCGGCGGTGGCGGAAATCGCGCACACCGGCCACAGCCTGATCGACTTCGCCGAGCCTCGCCTGGAGCTGGAGATCGTGCAGCTCCTGCGTGGATGGACGTTGGCCCGCGCCGCCGGCTCGCCGGAGGAGGTTCTCGATCCAGCGGCGCCACCCGCGCTGCTGATGGGCGCCCGAGCCGGTCTCGGACTCGATCCGGCGGATGTGTCGTACACGCCCCCGCCCGCGATCTCAGCGTCCCGACTCAAGCTGAACCTGGCGCGCCAGGTCATGCGCGCCATTGCGCGGCTCTCCAAGCCCGAGCGTGTCCGTGTGGGGGCCGTGACCACCGGCAGGTTGGCGCTTGCCCTCGCCGCGCTGCCAGCCGCCGACCTGCACGCAGCCAGGGTGGGTGTGCTGCCGCTCCCGGGCATGGATGACGGCAGCGGTGCGCTGTTCGCCATTCGGCACCGGCTTCCCCTCCTGACCGCGTACGGTTTTCGCGCGCCGGGACCCGGCGTGGCCGTCGCTCTGCCCGAGCGACTGGGCCTCAGTCCTGAGCCGGAGCTCGACCGAGCGCTCTCGCTGCTCGTCGAGGGGATGCTCGCCGGCGCGGCGCCCGAGCAGGACCATACCGTGAGGGGCTTGGCTGGATTGCACCTCACGCATGCCCTGCGAGTCATCCTGCTTCCGAGTGCCGCCTCCGGCGCTGCGCGGCTCCTCATCGACTATGCGCGCGAGCGTAGCCTGCGGGTCGGGGTGCTCGAGCATGGCACCTGCGAACTGCATGAGCTCGACATCGCCGGCGGTGTCACCGATGCACCATGCCCAGGTCCTGAGAGCGAGGCCGGTGCCGAGTTCGCGCCTGAGACGTTCAACGCCGATCGGTTTGATGCCGATCGCTTCGCAAGCGCCCTCCGCGCTCTCGCGGCATGAGTCGGTCCTGAGGTCGGGCTCACCGTGCGCAAGGGCCTAGGCCCTAAGCCCACAATCCACCCCGGCGGCGCGGGCGATCGGCGGCTCCGGGACACGCTCTGACAGAATCGCCCCCATGCGCCTCTTCGCCCTACGCGGGGCCGTCAGCGTCGCCCACAACGACGCTCAGGACATCCTCGACGCCACCACCGAGCTGATGAAGGCGATCATGGAGCGCAACTCGCTCTTGCCGGAGAACGTCGTCAGCTGCATCTTCACGGCCACCAACGACCTCAACGCCGAGTTCCCAGCGGTGGCGGCCCGCGCGCTTGGCTTCGACCGGGTGCCGCTGCTGTGCGCGCGGGAGATCCCGGTGCCCCGCTCCCTGCCCCGCGTGATCCGAGTGCTGATCCACTACCACGCCGACGAGGCGCATGAGGCCAGGCACGTCTATCTGGGCGAGGCTTCCGCGCTGCGCGCAGATCTGGAATCCGCGCAGTAGCGCGTTCGCGGTCCGTCACAATAGGCCCGATGGCGATCGAGTTCTCAGAGCGGATCCGGCGGATCCCCGTATACCCCGCGGCAGGGGGCTATGCCGACGCTGCTCCGCCCGTGCGCCTGGCGAGCAACGAGTCCCCCTACCCGCCGCTGCCCGCGGTGCGCGAGGCGATCGAACGAGCTCTGGGGGAGCTCAACCGCTACCCCGATCCCTCCAACTCGCTGCTGCGCCGGCGTCTCTCCGATCGCTACGAAGTGCCGGCGTCGCAGATCGCGATTGGCAACGGCTCATGCGACATCCTGATGGCGGCGGGCGAGGCGCTGCTGGAGCCCGGCGCGGAGCTCGTGTATGCGTGGCCGTCCTTCTCGGTCTATCCGCACCTGAGCGCCGCAAGCGGCGCCACGGCGGTGACGGTGCCACTCGATGAGCGAGAGCGCCACGACCTGCCCGCGATGCTGCGCGAGATCACCGTCGCCACGCGGCTCGTGCTGGTGTGCAACCCCAACAACCCCACCAGCACGGCGCTGCCGGTGGCGGACATCGCCGCGTTCCTGGAGGAGATCCCGCCGCACGTCTGCACGATCCTGGACGAGGCCTACTGCGAGTTCAACCTGCTCGACGACCCCGACGCCTCGGTGGCGCTGCTGCGCAGTCACCCCAACCTGGTGCTGCTGCGCACCTTCTCCAAGGTCTACGGGCTCTGCGGGCTGCGCGTGGGCTTCGCGCTGTGCGGCTCGCCCGAGCTGCCGCGCGCCTTCGATCAGGTGAGACAGCCGTTCTTCTGCAACGCCATCGCGCAGGCCGCCGCGACCGAGGCGCTGGCACACCAGGACGCGGTCACCGACCGCGTCGCCCGCACGATCGCCGAGCGCATCTCCGTGGGTGAGCGCCTGAGCGCGCTCGGCCTCGAGGTGGCCGAGTCGCAGGCCAACTTCTGCTGGCTGCACCTGGGGGAGGAGCGCGAGGAAGAGGAGGTCATGCGCGGCCTGCTCGAGCGCGGGGTGCTCGTGCGGGGTGGCGCCGCGCTGGGCCGTGAGGGCGCGCTGCGCGTCACCTATGGCACTCCCGAGGAGAACGCATGGTTCCTGGACGCGCTCGGCGAGGTGCTGTGAATGGCGTGTTACACCGCTCGACGGGGCGCCCTCGGTCTGCTAAAACCCTCATGGAAGATCGTGACCGCAGCGAGCCCCGCATCCGCTTCACCCACCTGCACCCGCGCGTGTGGCTCGTGGTCGTGGTCGTTTCCCTACGCCTGGCGATTTAGCTAGGCGCTCCGGCCTGGGTCCCGTCCGCGAGCGGGATCCGATCGCCGTCCCGGGTCTCTCTGAGGAGACCGAGCGCCGAAGATACGTACGCGCTCGCCCCCGTGCGAGCTCCTCGCGACCGGCGCCCCTCGCGCGATCCATGCGGCCGCGGCGCACTGCACCTAACATCTCCAGAGCCGAAAGGAACAATCGATGATGATCGTGATGAAAGAGACCGCGACCGAAGATGAGATCGACGCGGTCGTCACCAAGATCGAGCGAGCCGGCGCGCTCGCCCACCGCAGCCAGGGCGCGCGCGTCACCGTGATCGGCGCGATCGGCGACGTCGAGCAGGACGTCAGCGTCGAAAGCCTCGGGCTGGAGGGCCAGCCGGGCGTGGATCGGGTGGTGGCGATCCTCAAGCCCTACAAGCTCGCCTCGGCGCAGATCCGCCACGGGGAGCGCACCGTGCTCGACATCGAGGGGCGCAAGGTCGGCGGCGAGAACTTCGCGCTGATCGCAGGCCCGTGCACCGTGGAATCGCGCGAGCAGACGCTGCAGACCGCGCGCGTGGTGCGCGACGCGGGGGTGGCGATGCTGCGCGGTGGCGCGTACAAGCCGCGCACCTCCCCCTACGCCTTCCAGGGGCTCGGCCAGGAGGGGCTGCGCCTGCTCGCCGAGGCCAAGGCCGAGACGGGACTTCCGATCGTCACCGAGCTGATGGACCTGCGCGA
The DNA here is from genome assembly GCA_044446265.1 of Solirubrobacterales bacterium. GTDB lineage: Bacteria > Actinomycetota > Thermoleophilia > Solirubrobacterales > Solirubrobacteraceae > Palsa-744. The sequence continues at coordinate 12,455 of JBIOES010000036.1, read as the reverse complement.
CATCGACCCCGTCCTGGAGGTCGCCGACGTGATCCAGATCGGCGCGCGCAACATGCAGAACTACCCCCTGCTCACCGAGATCGGCCGCTCCGGACGGCCCGCGCTGCTCAAGCGCGGCCTCTCCTCGACGCTCGACGAACTGCTGATGGCCGCCGAGTACATCCTCAAGGAGGGCAACCCCAACGTGATGCTCTGCGAGCGGGGGATCCGCACCTTCGAGACCGACCACCGCCGTGTCACGCTCGACATCATGGCGGTGCCGATCCTCAAGGAGCTCTCGCACCTGCCGGTGATCGTCGACCCCAGCCACGCCGCCGGCCGGCGCGATTTGATCGCACCGCTGTCGCTGGCCGCGGCCGCTGCCGGAGCCGATGGGATCATCGTCGAGGTGCACCCCAACCCCGAGGAGGCCGTCTGCGACGGACCCCAGGCGCTCCTAGCCGACGATTTCGCCGACTACGTCGCCACTGTGGAGCGCGCCGCGGCGCTCGCTGGGAAGGTGCTCAGCGTCGCGTGAGGGTTCGTGTGGGCCTCGAGGTGGACGCCACGCCGAGCTCCGCGATGGTGAGCATCGCGTGAGGGTCGCCATCCTCGGGGTGGGGTTGATCGGCGGGTCGATCGGATTGGCCGCCCGGGCGCGCGGAGAGGCATGTGTCTGCGGCTACGACCCCGATGATGCGGCGTTGGGAGCCGCGATCGAGCTCGGTGCGATCGACGAGCGCGCTCCCAACATCGCCACGGCGGTCGCCGACGCGCAGGCGGTCTTCGTCGCCGCCCCCGTTGGTGCGCTCGCCGCCGCGGTCTCCGAGGCGCTCGCCCACGCTGGGGCCGATTGCGTCATCAGCGACGTGGGCTCCACCAAGCTCGCGCTCGAGGACGCCCGCAGGGACCCGCGCTTCATCGGCGGCCACCCGCTCGCGGGCGCCGAGACATCCGGCGTCGCGCATGCGCGCGAGGATCTGTTCGAGGGCGCCAGCTGGTTCCTCACGCCCGCGCCCACCGACGACCCTGAGCTGCTCGCGCGCCTCGTGGACCTGATTGGACGCTTCGGCGCGCAACCGCGCGCGGTCGCGCCCGATGCCCACGACCGCCTGATGGCATGCGTCTCGCACCTTCCGCACGTGTTCGCCAACGTGCTGGCCGTGCAAGCCTCAGCTGCCTTCGAGCGCGAGCGCTCCGAGCCGATCGCGGGTCCCAGCCTGCGCGACGCCATCAGGGTCGCGGGCGCCAACACGGCGATCTGGGCGGACATCTACCTCGCCAACGCCCCCGCTCTGATCGACGCCATCGACGACGCCACGGCGCTTCTGGCGGAGGCCCGTGAGCTGCTGGTGGGGAGCGACCCCGGCGAGCTCGCCGCCTGGAACGAGCGCGCCCGCGCCTCCCGCGAGGCGCTGCTCGGCGAAGATGCGCCGTAGGGTAAGAGCTATATGAATATGCGTTTCGAGCCCTCCGCCGGGCTCTCCGGAGAGCTGACGGCGCCCCCCGACAAGTCGATCTCCCATCGCGCCGCGCTGCTCGGCGCGATGGCCTCCTACCCGGTGCGCATCGAGAACTACCTGCACGCCGCCGACACGACCTCGACGCTCGCGGCGGTGCGCGCACTGGGCGCCCTCGTGGAGGTGCGCGGGGAGGAGGTGACCGTGCGCGGCGCCGGCCTGCGCGAGGCGCAAGAGCCCGATGGACCGATCGACGTCGGCAACGCGGGCACCCTGCTGCGCCTGCTGCCCGGCTGGCTCGCGGCCCAGGTGGGACGCACCTTCACGCTGGACGGCGACGCCTCGATCCGCCGCCGTCCGGTCGACAGGGTGGCCGAGCCGCTCACGCTGATGGGCGCGCAGCTGCGGGCCAGCGAGGAGCGCTTCCCGCCGTTCACGGTGCGCGGCGCGCGTCTGCACTCGATCTCCTACGAGCTGCCCATCGCGAGCGCCCAGGTCAAGTCGTGCGTGCTGCTCGCGGCGCTCGCCGCCGACGGCGCCACCACCGTCGGTGAGCCCCAACGCAGCCGCGACCACACCGAGCGGCTGCTGTTGGCAGCCGGGGTCACCATCCACCGCAATGGCCGTCACGTGACGGTGGTCAACGCCGACGAGCTCGTGCTCGAGCGGGTCGCCGTCCCCGGCGACCTCAGCTCCGCTGCGTTCCTGGTCGCGGCCGGAGTGCTGGTGCCCGGCTCGCGCCTGCTGCTGCGCAACGTCGGCGTCAACTGGACGCGCAGCGGCTTCCTGCGCATCCTGCGCCGTATGCAGGGGATCGTGCTGGGCGACCTCGAGGACGAGTCGGGCGAGCTCTCCGCGCACGAGCCCATCAGCGACCTGGACGTCGCCGCCGGCGCGCTGGAGGGCACCATCGTGGAACCCGAGGAGGTGCCCCTCGCGATCGACGAGCTCCCGCTCGTGGCCCTGCTCGGCTGCTTCGCCGAGGGCGAGACGATCGTGCGCGGCGCGCAGGAGCTGCGCCTGAAGGAGTCCGACCGCATCGCCACCGTCGTGGAGGGCCTGCGCGGCCTGGGCGCTCACATCGAGTCCACCGCAGACGGCTTCGCGGTACGGGGTACGGGGGGCCTGCGCGGCGGGATCGTCGAGGCGCATGGCGACCACCGCCTGGCGATGATGGGAGCCGTCGCAGGTCTCGCCTCGCGCGAGGGGGTCGAGGTGCGCGGGATCGAGGCCGCGGAGGTCTCCTACCCGGGGTTCGTAAAGGACTTGGAGCGGCTTTGCTGATCGCGATCGACGGCCCCGCGGGCGCGGGCAAGTCGACGATCGCCCGTAGGGTGGCAGATGTGCTGGGCTTCACCTATCTCGACACCGGAGCGATGTATCGCTGCGTCGCGCTGCTCTCGCTCGCCGCGCCCGGGGAGGAGCCCGGACGCCTTGCTCGCGCGGCCACCATCGAGCCCGGGGGCACACAGTCTGGACGGCTGGATCGCATCCTGCTCGACGGACGCGACGTCACCGAGGCGATCCGCGCGCCCGAGGTCTCCGAGGGCGCCTCGCGCGTGGCCGCCGATCGGCAGGTGCGCGAGGCGCTCGTCGCTTCCCAGCGCAAGCTGATCGCCCACGGCGATTGGGTCGCCGAGGGTCGTGACGTCGGCACCGTCGTGGCGCCCGAGGCGGAGCTGAAGGTATTCCTCACCGCCACCCCCGAGGAGCGCGCGCGGCGGCGCGCCAGCGAGCTGGGCGCCGACCCGCAGGCCGTGCTCGCCGAGCAGACCCTGCGCGACGAGCGCGATTCCACACGCGAGCACGCCCCGCTGGAAGCAGCGCCCGGCGCGGTGATCCTCGATACCACCGGTCTCACCGTGCAGGAAGTCGTCGATCGGATCGTGAGCAGGGTATGAAGGTCGCGATCGTCGGTTACCCCAACGTCGGCAAGTCCTCGCTCATCAACCGCCTCACCGGCGGGCGCGAGGCCGTCGTGCACGAGCGCCCCGGGGTCACACGCGACCGCAAGGAGCTCGACTGCGAGTGGAACGGCCGGCGCTTTCAGCTGATCGACACCGGCGGCGTGGACTTCCAGGACGAAGACCCCCTCGCGGGCTCGATCCGCGACCAGGCGCGCGCGGGGCTCGCCGACGCGCAGGTGGCCGTGCTGGTGGTGGACGCCCGCGCCGGGGTGCGCCCGGGCGACGAGGAGATGGCGGACCTCCTGCGCCGCTCCTCGCTGCCGGTGCTGCTCGCGGCCAACAAGTGCGACTCGCTCGCGGAGATCCCTCAGGCCGCGGAGTTCCACCGTCTCGGTCTCGGCGAGCCGCTCGCCGTCTCCGCCACGCAGGGGCTCGGCTCGGGTGACCTGCTCGACCGCATCGTGGAGCTGCTGCCGGACGGCGATGAGGAGCCCGAGGACGACACGATCCGCCTCGCCGTGATCGGACGCCCCAACGTCGGCAAGTCCTCGCTCGTCAACCGCTTCCTGGGGGAGGAGCGCGTGATCGTCTCCCCGAAGGCCGGCACCACGCGCGACGCGATCGACATGCCCCTGCTCGTGGGCGAGCGCAAGCTGACCCTGATCGACACCGCCGGGATGCGCCGCCAGTCGAAGGTCGCCGACTCGATCGAGTACTACACCGCGCTGCGCTCCCAGCGCGCCGCCGAGCGCGCCGACGTGGCGCTCGTCGTATGCGACGCGGCCGACGGCGTCACCGCACAGGACCTGCGCATCGCCGAGCTCGCGATGAAGGCCAGCTGCGCCACAGCCGTCGTGCTGAACAAGTGGGACCTCCACGAAGGCGGTGAGGACGCCCTCGATCACGAGCGCGCGCGCGTCGCCGAGAAGCTGCGCCTGCGCCCGCGCGTGCTCACCGCCTCGGCGCTCAGCGGCCGCCACGTCTCGCGCATCCTCACCGAGGCGCTGGCGCTCGGCGATCGCATGGCCGGGCGCATCCCCACGCCCGAGCTCAACCGCTTCCTGTCAGAGACAGTCCAGGCCCGCCAGCCGCCGGTGGGAATGAAGGGCGGCTCCAGCCAGCACCGCCTGAAGCTGATCTACATGGCCCAGACCGGAGAGCGCCCCCCGCGCTTCGCCATCCAGGTCAACTCGCGCAAACGCGTCACGCGCGACTACGCCTACTTCGTGGAGAACCGCCTGCGCGCCCGCTATGGGATGGACGGGGTGCCGCTCATCATCGACTTCGTCGAGCGCGGCGAGCGTTCGCATCGGCGGGCTGCGTAAACTCTGCGAGCTTTTGCCCCCGCCGACCTGGAGCCACCACTGCCATGAAGCTTTCCGATAACGAGTACCTGTTCACCTCCGAGTCGGTCACCGAGGGCCACCCCGACAAGATCGCCGACCAGATCTCCGACGGCGTGCTCGATGCCGTGCTCACCGACGACCCCTACGGCCGCGTCGCCTGCGAGACGCTCGTCAACACCGGCCTGATCGTCGTCTCGGGGGAGATCTCCACCAACACCTACGTAGACATCCAGGAGATCGCGCGCGAGACCGTGCGCAAGATCGGCTACGACAACGCCGCCTACGGCTTCGACTGCGACACCTGCGCCGTCATCAACGCGATCGACAAGCAGTCCCCCGACATCGCCCAGGGCGTCGACGCCGCGTATGAGACCCGTCACGACCCGGCAGACGAGGACGAGCTCGACCTCGCCGGCGCAGGCGACCAGGGGATGATGTTCGGCTACGCCACACGCGAGACCGAGGAGCTGATGCCGCTGCCGATCGCGCTCGCGCACAAGCTCGCCAAGCGCCTCGCGGAGGTGCGCAAGGGCGAGGTCATCCCCTACCTGCGCCCCGACGGCAAGACGCAGGTGACGGTCCGCTACCAGGACGGCAAGCCCGTGGAGATCGAAAAGATCCTCATCTCCACCCAGCACGCCGACGGCATCGACGCCGAGGCGCTGATCAAGCCCGACCTCTTCGAGCACGTCCTGCGCCCCGTCCTGCCCGCCGAGCTCTTCGAGGAGAAGAAGCTGCTCAAGAACTTCCTCGTCAACCCCACCGGGCGCTTCGTGATCGGCGGTCCGATGGGCGACTGCGGCCTCACGGGCCGCAAGATCATCGTCGACACCTACGGCGGCATGGCCCGCCACGGCGGCGGCGCCTTCTCCGGCAAGGATCCCTCCAAGGTCGACCGCTCGGCGGCCTATGCCGCGCGCTGGGTCGCCAAGAACATAGTCGCCGCCGGCCTCGCCGAGCGCGCCGAGGTGCAGGTGGCCTACGCGATCGGCGTCGCCCATCCCGTGTCGGTGATGGTCGAGACGTTCGGCACCGAGAAGATCGGTCGCGCGCAGATCGCCCAGCTCGTCGACGAGCACTTCGACCTGCGCCCCGGAGCCTTCCGCGAGGAGCTCAAGCTGCACCGGCCGATCTACCAGAAGACGGCTGCGTATGGTCACTTCGGGCGCGATGACCACGACTTCACCTGGGAGCGCACGGATCGTGCCGCGGCGCTGCGTTCCGCCGCTGGGCTCTGACCGGCGTTCCCCTTAGGGTGAGGCGATCTCCGCAATCGCCAAGGTTGAGCCGATGACCACGGCCCGCGCCCTGCGCGGGCCGTTCGACTACCGCCTGCCCGAGGAGCTGCGCGAGGGCGTCGGGGTCGGCTCGATGCTCGTCGTGCCCTTTGGGCGCCGCGAGGTGCTCGGAGTCGTCACCGGTCTCGCTGAGGACAGCGAGATCTCCGAGGAGCGCCTGCTCGCCCCATTGCGTGCGCTCGAGCTCGGTGTACCTGTCGATCTCGTCGCTCTCGCCGAGTGGATCGCCGCCGAGTACTGCTCCACGATCGCGCGTGCACTGACGCTCGTATTGCCCCCCGGCGCCGCGCGGCGCCTGAGCGGGCGCAAGCGCCGCACGCCCAGGCGCACCGAGCACCTGCCCGTGGGGGCGCGCGGCGATGGTCTGCCACGGCTCACCGCCGCGCAGCACGCCGCGCTCGACCCGCTGCTCGCTGCGCTGCACGAGCGCCGCGCAGCGCGGCGTCTACTGCACGGCGTCACCGGGTCGGGCAAGACCGAGATCTACCTGCGCGCCACCGCCGCCGCGCTCGAGCAGGGGCGTGGCGCGATCGTGATGGTGCCCGAGATCGCGCTCACACCGCAGATCGTCGGACGCTTCAACGAGCGTTTCGACGACACCGTGGCGGTGATGCACTCGCGCCTCTCCGCCGGCGAGCGCTACGAGCAGTGGCGGCGCCTGCGCTCCGGGGAGGCGCGCGTGTGCGTGGGTCCTCGCTCGGCTGTCTTCGCGCCGATCGAGCGCCTCGGGCTGATCGTGCTCGACGAGGAGCACGACGCCTCCTACAAGCACGAAGGCGACCCTCGCTACGACGCTCGCGACGTCGCTGCCCGCCGCGCGCGCGACTGCGGCGCGCTGCTGCTGCTCGGGAGCGCCACCCCGCGTCCGGAGAGCTGGCGCGAGGTTCCCCGCCTGCGCCTGCCCGCGCGGGTGGATGGCCGTCCGCTGCCCGCCGTGAGCGTGCTCGACATGTGCGGGGACCGATCGGAGATCGGCCAACAGGGGCTGCACCCCCGCACGGCGCAGGCGCTCGCCGAGGTCCGCCGCGAGCGCCGCAAGGCGATCGTGCTGCTCAACCGCCGGGGCTGGTCGAACTTCCTCTCCTGCCGCTCCTGCGGGGCGGTGTGGAGCTGCCCCCACTGCGACGTCGCGCTGGTCCTGCACCGCAGCCAGGGCCAGCTGGCGTGCCACCACTGCGGGTACCGCCAGCTTCTGCCCGAGCGCTGTGACTGCGGCTCGAGCACGATCGCTCGCCACGGCGCCGGCACCGAGCGCCTGGAGCACGACCTCGCCGCCGCGCTCGACGACGGCGGCTTCCCAGTCTTCCGCCTCGACGCCGATACCGTCACCGGCGCAGGCGGCGTGGCCACGCTGCTGCGCCGCTTCCAGGACGCCTCCGCCGGCGTGCTGATCGGCACCCAGATGGTCGCCAAGGGCCACGACTTCCCCGACGTGGCATTGGGAGTGGTGCTGGACGCCGACGCCACCCTGCGCTTCCCCGACTTCCGCGCCGAGGAGCGCACCTTCGCGATGATCGCCCAACTCGCCGGGCGCGTCGGGCGCGGCGGCGAGGGACACGTGCTGGTGCAGACCATCGCCCCCGATGCGCGCTCGATTCAGCACGCCGCGCATCACGATGCCGAGGGCTTCCTGGCCGGGGAGCTCTCGCGCCGCGAGGCGCTGCGCTACCCCCCCTTCTCGCACCTCGTAAGGGTGATCTGCGCCGCCCCCGAGGCCCCCAGGGCGCGCGCCGCGGCCGGCGCGATCCGCGAGCGCCTGATGCTCGCCGACGCGGAGGTGCTGGGTCCCGCCGCGCTCTTTCGACTGCGCGGGCGCGAGCGTCAGGTGCTCGTCATCAAGGCCACCCACCGGCGTCCCGCGGTCCGCGCCGTCGGGGAGGCAGTGCAGCAGGTCGCCGGCGCCCGCACGCACACGGGCGTCAGCTTCAGCGTGGATGTCGACCCGCAATAAGAGGGTGGCGTACCCCATTGCAGGGGCACAGGCAGCCGGCAAAACAGGCCGGCTGGCCGAAACGGGGACTCGCGCCAGAGGCGCGTGTCTCCCGGCTTCGGTCGGGTCCCTCTCCTTCCTGTCAAAATTCCCTCCGTGGCCGAAGTGGAAGACATCGCCGATGCGGAGGAGCCGCTCGCCGACGCGGAGGAGCCCGAGGTCTCCGAGGCGCGCGCCGAGCTCGACCCCGAGACGCGCGCGCGCCGCGATGCGGCGCTGCGCCACGTGCGCAAGCTCGGCGACCCCGTGCTGCGCGCCGGCGCCATCGCCGTCGAGCGCTTCGACGAGACCCTGCGCGCGGAGATCGAGCGCATGGGGGAGCTCATGAGCGACGCCCTGGGCATCGGGCTCGCCGCCAACCAGATCGGCGTGCTGCATCGCGTGCTCGTCTACCGCACCAACGCCGAAGACGACATCACGGCGCTCGTCAACCCGATCGTGGAGTGGTCCAGCGACGAGCTCGAGACCGCCGAGGAGGGCTGCCTCAGCCTCCCCGAGGTGCTCCTGGAGGTCGAGCGACCCGCGCAGGTGCGCGTGCGCGCCCGCGATGGCTCCGGCGAGGAAGTCCTAGTCGAGGCCGAGGGCCTGGAGGCGCGCGTAATCCAGCACGAGATCGACCACCTCGACGGCGTCCTGATCCTCGATCGCGTCTCGCGCGCGGAGCGCAAGGAGGCGATGCGTGCGATGCGCGAGGCGCAGCAGGGCGGCGCGCAGCAGGATGGCGCGCAGCGGGAGGCCAGCGTCGCCTAAGGGCTCCAAGACGGTCTACCTGGGGACCTCCGAGTTCGCCGCTGCCGTGCTCGAGCACCTGGCCGACGCCGGGCTCGCGCCGGCACTCGTCCTCACCCGCCCCGACCGCCCGCGAGGTCGGGGTCGGCGCCTGGCCTCGCCACCCGTCGCCGAGCTGGCGCGGGCGCGTGGGATTCCGCTGGAGCAGCCCCCCGACGTCAACGATGCGGCGGCGCGGGAGGCGATCGCGGCAGTCGCCCCTGACGCGCTCGTCGTGTGTGCGTTCGGGGCGCTCATCAAGGAGCCGCTGCTCTTCGACTACGAGCTGCTCAACGTGCACCCCTCGCTGCTCCCCCGCTGGCGCGGCGCGGCGCCGATCGAGCGCGCCATCATGACCGGCGACACCCTCACCGGCGTCTCGATCATGCGCCTCACCGCTGGTTTGGACAGCGGGCCCGTGGGCCTGAGCGCCAGCGAGCCGATCCTCGCCGAAGACACCTATGGGTCGCTCGCCGAGCGCCTGCGGCGGGTCGGCGGCGAACTGCTCGTGCGCGCACTCTCCGAGCCCGTGACCTTCGTCGAGCAGGCGCCGGAGGGCGTCACCTACGCCGAGAAGATCGGCCCCGAGGACCGTCTGCTCGACCCCAGCCGCCCCGCGACCGAGCTGGAGCGCCAGGTGCGGGCTCTGCACCCACATATCGGCGCTCGCCTGGAGCTGGCAGACGGGACGCTGCTTGGGGTGCAGCGCGCCGCGCTCGCCATGGATGGGGACTCCGCGCCGTTCCCGGCGCCGGGGACGCTCGCCGCCGTGGACGGACGGCTCCTGTACGGAACGGCGGGCGGCACGCTGGAGCTGCTCCGCGTACAGCCCTCCGGAGGCCGCCCGATGGACGCGGCGGCGTATCTGCGCGGCCATGCCCGCTAAAGCGCGTGTGTGCGCCTTCGCTGTGCTGCGCCGCGTGTTCGAGCAGGGCGCGTACACCGATCGCGCGCTGCAGAGCGAGGCGCGTGAGCTCGACGCGCGCGATCGGGCGCTGGCTATGCGCCTGGCCTACGGCGCCGTGCAGCGGAAGGGCACGCTCGACCACCTGATCGAACATCTCGCCGGACGTCCCGTGGCGCGGCTCGACGCGCCGGTGCTGGCCGCGCTGCGCCTGGGGCTATATGAGCTGCTCTACTTGCGCGGCGCTCCCGACCACGCCGTCGTGGCCGACGCGGTCGAGCTCGCCAAGACGACCGGGCGCGTGGGCCACGGGTTGGTCAACGCGGTGCTGCGCCGCGCCACCCGCGAGGGTCCGGCGCTGCTGGCGGAGCTCCGCGAGGACACCCCCGCACACGCCGCCACGATGCACTCCCACCCCGAGTGGATCGCACGGCTGTGGTGGGAAGAGCTCGGCGCCGACGGCGCCCGCGCGCTGATGGCCGCCGACAACGAGCCCGGGGAGCTGGCGCTGCGCGCCAACACTCTGCGCACCACCGCGGCGGAGCTTGCGCGAGCGCTGCCGGTCGCCACGCACACCGATCCACGCCTGCCCGAGGCCCTCGTCCTCGACGGCCCGCTTGATCTGCACGGCTCCCCGCTGTGGTCCGAGGGGGCGTTCCTGGCTCAGTCGCGCGCCGCGATGCTCGTCGCGCGAGCGCTCGATCCGCAACCGGGCGAGCGCGTACTCGACCTCTGCGCGGCCCCGGGGGGCAAGAGCACCCACCTCGCCGCGCTCATGCAGGGGCAGGGAGAAGTGGTGGCGGTCGAGCGCAACCCGCACCGCGCGGCGGAGCTGCAGCGCACCGCGCAGCGCCTGCACGCCGCCAACGTGCGCGTCGAGCTCGCCGACGCCGCCCTCCCGCGCAGCTCCGAAGCGCCGTTCGACCGCGTGCTCGTCGATCCGCCCTGCTCCGGTCTGGGCACGTTGCAGGCGCGGGCGGACCTGCGCTGGCGCGTAACTCCCGAGAGCGTTCGGGAGATGGTGGGCATCCAGGCGTCGATCCTTGCAGCGGGAGCTGCAGTGCTCCGTCCGGGCGGCGTGCTGGTCTACTCTACGTGCACCATCTCCCTGATTGAGAACGAGCGCCAGATCGTCGCCTTCCTGGACTCCCATCCCGACTTCGCCCAAGCCGAGCCCCCGCTCGTGACCCTGCCCCACCGCGACCACACGGCGGGCTTCTTCATCGCACGGCTGCAGCGGAGGTGAGTGCGCCGTGGAGCCCGAACACAAAACGTCCGAATCGGGGGTCGACCTGGGCCCCACCTGTCCCAACTGCCAGGAGCCCTGGCTGCGCCCCGCCAACCTGCCCGGCCGCTACCGCTGTGTGAACTGCCTGCACCGCTTCGAGCTTGCCTCGGTGTGCCCCAACTGCGGCGAGCACTCTACGATCGTGCGCATGTCCTCGACCGCGATCGTGAAGTGCAACAACTGCGGCGACTCGATGTTGCAGCCAATCTGATCGTGTTGCGCGAGCCGCTTGCAGGGGTGCGCGTGGCGCCCTCGATCCTCTCCGCCGACTTCGCGCGGCTGGGCTCGCAGGTGGGGGAGGTGCTCGCCGCCGGCGCGCGCGTGATCCACGTGGATGTGATGGACGGCCACTTCGTGCCGCCGATCACGATCGGCCCGCTCGTGGTGGGGGCGCTGCGCGAGCAGGCCCAGGCCGCCGGCGCGATGCTGGATGTGCACCTAATGATCGAGCGCCCCGAGCGCCACGTCGCGGACTTCGCGAAGGCGGGCGCGGACTCGATCACCTTCCATGCCGAGGCCACCGCGCACGCCGCCCGCATCGCCGAGCTGATCCGCGAGCACGGCGCCGGCGTGGGCGTGGCGGTCAACCCGGGCACGCCCATCGAGGTGTTGACGGAGCTCGCCCCAGCGCTCGATCTGGCGCTCTGCATGACCGTCAATCCGGGCTGGGGTGGGCAGGCGTTCATCGCCCGCTCGCCGGGGAGGGTGGAGCGCCTGCGTGCGCTGCTCGGCGATGGTCCCGCGTTGGAGGTGGATGGGGGCATCGACCCCGACACAGCGCCCCTCTGCCGCGCGGCGGGCGCCTCGCTGTTCGTCGCCGGCTCGGCCATCTTCGGCGCCTCCGACCCGGGTGAGGCCTACCTGGCGATCGCGCGTTCGATCGACGCCGACTGACGGGCCGGGGTCCCGCGGCGGTAGAGCACGCCCAGCGTCAGCGCCAGCACCGCGGTGGCGCCCGCATAGCCGATCTCGGTGCGCAGCAGCTGTTCGCTCACCGCCGGCGTGAGCATCCAGGCGAGGAACAGCGCCGCCGCCAGCCCCCAGCAGCCGGCGGCGCCCCGCGCGCGGTCGCGCGCCAGAGCGGCCTGGTTGAGTGTGCCGGAGGCCAGATGCAGGCCCATCCCCACGCCCACCAGGGCCAGGCCGAAGCGGCCATAGGAGAAGTGCTGGCCAAACAGGTGGCTCATCGCGAAGGGCCCCACGAGCAGCAGACCCAGTGCCACGGCCGTGGCGAACGCGGCGATCGCCAACACCGTCGTGCGGATCGCGCGGGCGAACGCCTCATGGCCGGCTGTCGCCTCCAGACCGGTGAGGTGCGGCAGCAGCGAGGTCTGGATCGCCTGGAAGAGCTGCAATGGCGCGCGTGCGATCAGCAGCACATCGAACACGATCCCCGCGAGCGCCTTGTTCGGCGAGGTGGCCGCCACGGTCAGCACCGCGGCGTTGAGGATCGTCTGCTCGGAGAGCATGATGCCCGAGACCCACCCCGCGAAGCCCGTCCCCCGGCGCAGCGAG
>JBIOES010000035.1:0-16191 GCA_044446265.1 Solirubrobacterales bacterium | reverse complement strand
CGCTCGGAGCCACCGCCGACGCCCAACTCCCGCGGCGGGCCGATCGCGAGCACGCGCCCATCCTTGAGGATCGCCACGCGGTCGGCGAGTGCCTGGGCCTCGTCGAGGTAGTGGGTGGTGAGCAGGATCGTCTTGCCGAGCGCGCGCAGCGAGCGAATCGTCTCCCACGCCGTGCGGCGCGCCTCGGGGTCGAAGCCGGTGGTGGGCTCGTCGAGGAAGATCAGCTCGGGGTCGCCGATGAGCGCGAGCGCAAAGTCCAGGCGCCGCAGCTGGCCGCCGGAGAGCTTGCGGCTGCGCTCATCGGCCTTCTCCCGCAGGCCCACGAGCCCCAGGACCTCATCGACGTCGCGCGGGGCGGGGTAGAAGCTCGCCCAGTGGCGCAGCGCCTCGCGCGGGGTGATGTGGCTGTAGATGCCGCCGCTCTGCAGCACGATGCCGATGCGCTGGCTCAGCTCGCGGCTGCGGATCGCGGGGTCGTGACCGAGCACAGACACCTTCCCGTCGCTGCGCTCGCGGTAGCCCTCGAGGATCTCCACGGTGGTGGTCTTGCCGGCGCCGTTGGGGCCCAGCAGCCCGAAGACCTCCCCGCGTTGCACGTCGATGTCGATCCCGCGCACGGCCTCGAAGTCGCCGTAGCGCTTGCGCAGGTCGTGCACCTCGATCGCAGGGCCGTCGCTCACACCCCAATCATGCCTCATCGACGGACACCGCCTTCGCTGCGGCCGCGCTCACCTCGTGGTTGTCGCGTGCCCCTTCTGGGCCAGCGCAGGGGGCGGCAGCGGCTCGCGGCGGTGATAGTGGGTGAGGCCGTAGTGCAGCAGCGCGAGCGTGTCGGAATCGCGCATGGCTTCGCTGGGGTCGTCGAGCACGACGCCGATCAAGAGCGCGTCCCCGCGCTGGGCGGCGCTCACGAGGCAGTAGCCCGCGTCGAGCGTGTGGCCGGTCTTGACGCCGATCACGAAGGGGTAGCGGCCGATGAGGTCGTTGTGGTTGACCACCACCTGCCCATCGGTGAGGCGCGCGCTGTGCACGCCCACGATGCCGACGATGGTGGAGTCGCGCATCAGCACCACCGCGAGCCTCGCGAGGTCGGCGGCCGTGGAGTAGTTGCCGGGGGTGTCGAGCCCGACGGGGGTTGCGTAGTGGGTGTGGCGCATTCCCAGGCGCCGCGCGGCGGCGTTCATCCAGCCGACGAAGCGTTCGGTAGAGCCGCCGAGGTCCACCGCGAGCGTATGCGCGGCGTCGCCGCCGCTGGGCAGCAGCATCGCCTTCAGCAGGTCGTGGACGGTCAGGCGCTGGCCGGCGCGCAGTCCGGCCACGGTCTCTTCGGGCGCGGGCGTGTAGGGCTGCACGGTGAGCACGCGGCCCACGCTCGCGTGTGTGATCGCCACGTAGGCGGTCATCATCTTGGTGGTGCTCGCGATCGCGCGCCGTTCGCTCGAGTCGTGCGAGTAGAGCACCGTGTCGGTGTTGCTCACCACATCGTCGGCATCGGCCTGGATCACGATCGCGGCCTTGGCGAGGACCGCGGGCCGGTCGTCCTCAGCGCCGGTGGGGGAGGGTGCTCCAAGCAGCGCCAGCGCGGCGGCGCTCAGCGCGAGCAGGCGCCGCGCTACCAGTGGACACCTCGCATCAGCGTGGCCATCGCGATCTGCTCGGGCGAGGCGCGCTCCTCGAGGTCCTTCTCGCCGCGCGCGGCGGCGGAGTCGGGGAACACGCGGTAGGCGGTGTGGAGGATGCGGTCGACGGCCTTGGGCGCGAGCACGTAGAGCACCTCGCCGAAGGTGCCCAGGCGCGTGTTGATGACCTTGGGCTTGGAGCGCAGCGCCTCGCACACCAAATCTGCCGCCTCCTCGGGCGTGGCGGCGGGGAAGGAGTCGTACATCTTCGTGGGCGCGATCATCGGCGTGCGCACGAGCGGCATGTGAATCGTGGTGAACGTCACCCCGTCGCCGATCACCTCGCTGGAGGCGACGCGCGTGAAGGCGTCGAGCGCGGCCTTGGAGGCCACATAGGCGGAGAAGCGCGGCGGGTTGGTCTGCACGCCGATCGAGGAGATGTTGACGATGTGCCCGAACCCGCGCGCGCGCATCGAGGGGAGCAGGCCCATGATCAGCTTGACGGCGCCGAGGTAGTTGAGCTGGATCGTGCGCTCGTAGTCGTGGAAGCGCTCGTAGCTGAGCGCCACCGAGCGGCGAATCGAGCGGCCCGCGTTGTTGACGAGCATGTCCACCGCCGCGTGGTCGGCGAGGATCCGCTGCACGAGGTCGTCGATCGCGTCGAGGTTCGATAGATCGGCGCCGTACACGTACGCCGCGCCCCCCTCGGCCTCGATCTCCTCCCTGACCTCCTCGAGCTTGTCGACGCTGCGCGCCACCAGCAGCGGGATGCCCCCGGCGGCGGCGACCTTCAGCGCGGTGGTGCGCCCGATCCCCGAGGAGGCCCCTGTGATGACCACCGTGCGCCCGTTGAGGGCGGCGCTCAGCGAGCGATTCTTGAGGCGGTCGGGGTCGAGGTGGTGCTCCCAGTAGTCCCACAGCCGCCCCGCGTAGCGCTCGAGCGGGGGCACCTCGATCCCGCTGCCCTCGAGCGCCCGCTCGGTCTCGCGCGTGTCGAAGCGGGGGCGCAGGTCGATGTGCTCGAGCACCTCCTCGGGGATGCCGAAGTCGGCGAGCAGCGTGCGCCGCGCGTCGCGCAGACCGGGCAGCCCCGTGAGCCGCGCGAGCGCGCTCAACCCCAGCGGGCCACCGGTGAGGCGCCGGTCGACGCTCACAGTCACCTGGGGCGCATGAGCGGCGCGGGCGAACTCGTTCATCACCTCGCTCACGCGCTGGGAGTGGGGGTTGGTGAGGTGAAACGCCTGCCCATCGAGCCCCGGCTGGTGCGCGATCCCGTCGAGCGCGCCGGCGACGAAGTCGACGGGCACGATGTTCGTGCGGCCGAGGTCGAGGCCCACCAGCGGCAGCCACTCGGGCAGCCAGCGGTGCATCCGCTGGATCGCCTTGAAGAAGTAGTAGGGCCCATCGATCTTGTCCATCTCCCCCGTACGCGAATCGCCGACGACGACAGCGGGGCGATACACGCGCCAGGACACGCTGGTCTGCTCGCGCACGATCCGCTCGGACTCGAACTTGGTGAGGTGGTAGGGCGAGGGCAGGCGCTGGCCCTCGTCGAACATGTCCTCGGCGAACGTCCCCCGGTAGTCGCCGGCGACGGCGATCGAGGAGACGTGGTGCAGGCACCCGACCTGCAGCGCCCGCGCGAGCCCCACGGCCTCCGCGGTGCCGGCGACGTTGACGGCGCGGTTGCGCTCCTCGGGGGCCGTCATGTCGTAGATGGCGGCGAGATGGAAGAAGTGATCCACATTGCCCCGCAGCAGCTCGATCTGCTCCTTGGAGACGCCGAGCAGCGGCAGCGTGAGGTCGCCCACGACCGTATGCACGCGGTCGCGCACCGTGGGGCCGTGGAGGTGCTCCCAGCGTTTGAGCAGCCGCTCCAGGCGGACCTCGGAGCCCTCCCGCACGAGCACGTGGATCTCCCCCTCACGGGCCAGCAGCCGCTCGGCGAGGTTCCGTCCGATGAAGCCCGTCGCGCCCGTCAGGAAGTAGGCCATCGAGCGAGCATAGCCACGATGGCCCAGCGTGGCTACTGAGGCAGAGTTAGATCCCCACCCGCCCGCGGTGAGTGTGCCTGCCTAGGCATTGCTTCAAGCTCCCGCTCCCGCTCCCCCGCGGCCCTCGCCCGAGGCGAAGCGCTGAGCCCCGAGCGCGGCGTCCTCGAACACCTCGGGCCCGGCCTCGGCCTCCAGCGCAAGCCCCTCCGCAAGGGTCATCCCCAGCCCCTCGATCGCCGCGCGCCTATCCGCCAGCATCGTGCGCTGGGGAAAGCCCGCCAGCCCCTCGGCCAGCTCCAGCGCGCGCTCCAGGTGCCGGCCCTCGGGGACGACCTCCGTAAGGAGCCCCATCGCCAGCGCCTCCGCGGCGTCGATGATGCGCCCGGTGAGGATCAGGTCGAGCGCCCGCCCGAGTCCCACCACGCGCGCCATGCGCTGCGTGCCCCCGTCGATCAGCGGCACCCCCCAGCGGCGCTCGGGGAACCCCAGCCGTGAGCCCTCGGTGGCGATGCGCAGGTCGCACCACAGCGCCAGCTCCAGCCCGCCCGCGAGGCAGAAGCCCGAGATCGCCGCGACGGTCGGCTTGGTGGGCGTGAGGCGGGTGAAGCCCATCGGCCCCTCGGCGGCCATCAGCCGCCCGCCGAAGGACTCGATCGCCTTCAGATCGGCGCCGGCGCAGAAGGAAATGCCGCCGGCGCCGGTGAGCACCAGCACGCGCGCCGCATCGTCGGCCTCGAAGCGCTCAAACCCCTCCTGCAGCGCCTGCGCGGTGGGACCGTCGACGGCGTTGCGCCGCTCCGGACGATCGATCGTGAGCAGCGCGGCAGGGCCGCGGCGCTCGTAGCGGACAGCCTCGGTGGCGCTCATTCGCGACCCGACTCCTGAGCCGAGGTCTACCAGCCGCCGCGCCAGCCGGCGTCGCTCGCGTGCGCCTTCTGGGCGGCCTTGCGTGCGTTCTTGCGCTTGTCCAAGCGCCACTGGATCAGGCTCATCACGAGCACGAACGTGGGAAAGAAGACGATCAGGATGAAACCCGCTTTGGTGACGACCTTGTCGTCGGTCGCCCCATAGAACCCGCGCCCATCGTTGGTGGCGAGCGCGGCGGGGGCAAGCGCGAGCAGCAGAAGCGAGAATGCGGTGAGGCTGGCCAGCAGGCGGCGCATGGGCCGGATGCTAGCGCAACTACGATGGCCGGTAATGGCCGTGGTGATCGCATCGGACCTGCACAAGGACATAGCCGGAAAGCCGCTCCTGCGCGGGGTCTCCTTCAAGCTCGAGCGCCGCGAGCGGATGACGATCGCCGGGCGCAATGGGGCCGGCAAGACGACGCTGCTGCGGATGCTGGCGGGCGAGACGGCGATCGATCGCGGCGAGCTGAGCCTGATGAAGGGCGCGCGCGTGGCGCTGCACGACCAGCGCCCTCCGCGCGAGCGCGGGGTGTCGCTGCGCGATTACGTGCTCTCGGGCTGCGCGGAGGAGCTGCGGATCGAGGCCGAGCTGGCCGAGCTGGAGCGGCAGATGACCGAGGGAGCCAGCGAGGAGGCGACGCTGGAGCGCTACTCCCGCGCGCAGGCCCGCCTGGAGGTCTACGGCGGCTACCTGTGGCGCGACCGTGCAACGGTGATGACGCGCGGGCTGGGGTTCTCCGAGCAGGACCTGGATCGGAGCCTCGACACCTTCTCCGGCGGCCAGCTGACGCGCGCCTCCCTCGCCCGCGCGCTGGCGACGCGCGCCGATGTGCTGCTGCTGGACGAGCCCACCAACCACCTCGACATCGAGTCGCTGGAGTGGCTGGAGCAGACGCTCACCGGCCTCGACGCGGCGATCGTGCTGGTCGCGCACGACCGCTGGTTCCTGGAGGCCGTGGGCACGGCGGTGCTGGAGTTGTACGGGACCCCACCCACTCGCTCGCGCTTCTTCGCGGGCAGCTGGCACCAGTGGCGCAGCGAGCAGGCCGCGCGCGAGATGGCCCTCGGCAAGGCGATCGACAAGCAGCGCGCGGAGATCGCGCGCATGGAGCGCTTCATCGAGCGCTTCCGCTACAAGGCCAGCAAGGCGCGCCAGGCGCAGTCGCGCGTGAAGAAGCTCGCCAAGACCGAGCGCATCGAGCGCGGGGCGGGTGGGTCCGAATCGACCCGCGGCCTGGAGTTCGCGTTCCGTCCCCCGGAGCGCTCGGGAAGGGTGATCTTCGAGCTCACCGATGGGCTGATCCAGGTGGGCGGCGAGCAGGCTGAGGATGAAGATGGGAGAGAGGGGGCCGCGTCGCGCGAAGCAGGGGCCGCGCCGATCACATTGCTGGAGCACGCTGAGCTGTGGCTGGAGCGCGGCGAGCACGTCGCGCTGGTGGGGCCCAACGGCACCGGTAAGACCACGCTGATCGAGACGTTGGCCGGGCGCCGCGCGCTGGCCGGAGGCAAGCTCAGCACCGGGCACAACGTGAAAGTGGGTTACCTCTCCCAGCACGCGGACGAGCTGGGCGCGGGTGGGCACGTCGGCCAGAGCGTGCTGGAAGCCGCGGGGCGCGCCACCGGTCTGACCCCCAACAAGGCGCGCGCTCTCCTCGGTAGCTTCCTGTTCTCCGGCGAGGACGCCGAGAAACCCCTCGATGGGCTCTCCGGGGGCGAGCGGCGTAGGCTGTCCCTCGCCGTGCTGGTGAGCTCCGGCGCCAACGTGCTGATCCTCGACGAGCCCACCAACCACCTCGACATCGAGAGCCGCGAGGCGCTGGAGGACGCGCTGCGCGCGTTCGAAGGCTCGTTGCTGCTCGTCTCCCATGATCGCGCGCTGCTCGACGCCGTCGGCACGCGCACGATCGCCGTGGAGCAACGCTCGCTGCACAGCTATCTGGGGGGGTGGCCCGAGTACGTGCGCATTCGCGAGGAGCGCCGCGCCGCGGGGGAGCTCGGGGAGGAGCCGGCCGCGAGCAACGGCTCCAGCCGTGTCTCCACATCGGCGAGGAGCGGATCGGCCTCCGCCGCCGGCTCACACAACGGCCTCGATGGGGCCGGGGCGGGCGGCGCGGCCAAGGCGAAGACGGCCAAGACGAAGCCCAAATCCAAGCCCAAGTCCGACGAGCCCTCCAAGAACCGCCTGCGCGAGCAGCAGAAGGCCGAGCGCGCGGTGGAAGCCGCCGAAGCGGCGATGCGGACAGTCGAGGACGAGCTGGCCGACCCCGCCGCCTGGGCCACGAAGTACGAGGCCGCCAAGGCCGAGGCACGCCACACCGCGGCACGCCGCGCTGTGGAGGAGGCATACGGGCGCCTGGAGGCGCTGCAGGGCTGAATCCCCGGTGTCGCGACTACCCCGCTCCGCGCTCTCGTTCGTCCGGGTGCCATCGTCTAAGATCGAGCCATGGAGCCAAGCGAGTTCGAGTACGTGCTTGAGCCGCAGTCGGATGGCGGCTATCTGATCTACGTTCCGGAGCTGCCGGGTCTCGCCACCGAGGGCGAGACGCGGGAGGAGGCAATTGCCATGCTCCGCGACGCGCTGCCGGCATACCTGGAGAGTCTGCGCGAGCATGGGATGCCCTGGCCGCAGGTCGAGCGGGGTCGAGTCGCCGCGGCGTGAGCCCCCGGCTCCCGGCCGTCCGGCCGCGTCAGGTCGTACGCGTCCTCGAGCGCCGAGGTTGGCGGCTCGACCGCACTACAGGTAGCCATCAGGTCTTCGTCCACGACGCGATCCGGCATCCGGTCGTCGTGCCGATGCACGGCCGGGACCTTGGCCGCGGGCTGCTCGTGCGGATCCTGCAGGACGCCGAGATTACGCGCGAGGAATTCCTGAAGCTGCTCCGACGCCGGACTTGACATCCCAAAAGCACACGCATTTTTCTTTGGGGCTTGGGCGGTCTGCGGGGTATCTACACTGAGAGCCCGTGGTCGACCGTAAGAAGACAGCGCTCAACGTGGCGATCGTGCTGCTGATCGCCGCCGCCGTGTATTTCCTGCCCTCCGGTGGGCGGATCGCCAACACGTTCGCGGCGGTCCTCTCGGTGGCCTTCACCGCCGGGCTGGCGTACATGGCGGCGAGGCTCTACCGCGAGCGCCGCGTGGATCTGTACGGCCTCGGCGACCGCCACCGCGCGCTGCTGTACGGGGCGCTCGCCGTTGGCGTGTTCGCGGTGGCCGCGAAGGAACGCATGTGGCTGACGGGCTTTGGGGAGTTCGTGTGGTTCGTGCTGGTGGGGCTCGTGGTGTACACGCTGATCGCCGTCTATCGCTTCGCGCGCACCTATTGAGCGCCACCGGGCAGCCGCCCAGCCCAGCCGAGCAGCGGCGTGTGAGCATCGCCGACCGAAGCAGGGAGACGCTCGCTTGAGCGAGCATCCCCTTTTCGAGCAGCGCCGCAACCTGCCCGAGGAGCCCGGCGTCTACCTCTTCCGCGACGCCAAGGGGCGCGTGGTGTACGTGGGCAAGGCCAAGTCGATCCGCAAGCGCGTTGCCTCCCATTTCTCCAAGGCGCAGGGCGGGCGGGGTACGGGATCTCCCGGCCACGCGGAGATGGTGGCGAGCGTCGAGCACATCGAGTGCGTGGTCGTCGCCAGCGAGACCGAGGCGCTGCTCGCGGAGCAGAGCTTCATCAAGCAGTACCGCCCGCGCTTCAACATCCGCCTGCGCGACGACAAGTCCTACCCGTTCATCGCGATCTCGCTCGACGAGGACTTCCCGCGTGTGTACTTCACGCGCGAGCGCCACCGCCCTGGGCGGGCGTATTTCGGGCCCTACTCCAACGCCAAGCGTGTGCGCAACACGCTCGATCTGCTCACGAAGGTGTTCATGTTCCGCTCCTGCACCGGCGCCGAGCCGGGGCGGCGCAGCGGCAACCCGTGCCTCGACTACTACATCAAGCGCTGCGAGGCGCCCTGCGTGGGGTACGTCTCCAAGGAGGACTACCGCCACAGCATCGACGGGGTGATCGACTTCCTCTCCGGGCGCTTCAAGGCGATCGAGCGCGACCTGGAGAAGCGCATGCGTGCGGCCTCCGCGGCGCAGGAGTTCGAGCAGGCCACGCTCGAGCGCAATCGCCTGCGCGCGGTGCACTCGCTGATGCAGCGCCAGCGCGTTGCCAACGAGTCCATCGGCACGCTCGACGCCGTCGCCGTGGCGCTCGATGGGCGCGAGGCCAACGCGCAGGTCTTCCAGGTGCGCGATGGCGTGCTCTCCGATCGCCAGTCCTTCTACCTCGCCAACGAGACCGAGCGCGGCGTGGCGGAGGTGGCGGAGGAGTTCATGCTCCAGTACTACGCGGGGCACATGTCGATCCCGCCCCAGGTCGTCGTGCAGCGCGAGCTGGTCGGCGATCGCGGCTCGGCCGCCACCGCGCTCGCCGACGCGCTCAGCGCCCGGCGCGGCGGCCGGGTGGAGCTGCGCGTGGCCGAACGCGGCGACAAGCGCCGCATCCTCGAGCTCGCCGAACGCAACGCGCGTCTCGCCCTCGACCAGGAGCGCCTGCGCGAAGAGCGCCGCCGCCAGAGCCGCGTGGACGCCCTGGATGGCTTGCAGCAGGCGCTCGGCCTGGACGCGCTGCCGGTGCGGATCGAGTGCTTCGACATCTCCAACCTCGGCGGCACGCACACGGTCGCCGCGATGGTCGTGTTCGAGGGCGGCGCGCCGAAGAAGTCGGACTACCGCCGCTTCAAGATCCGCACGATTGGAGATCCCGCCCGCCCCGACGACTTCGCCGCGATGGCCGAGGTGCTGAGCCGGCGCTTCGCGCGCTGGGAGCGCCAGGCCGACGTCTCTCCGCACGACCCCGAGTACGACGCGAGCTTCGCGGCGCTCCCCAACGTGGTGGTGATCGACGGCGGTCGCGGCCAGCTGACGGCCGGGCTGGGGCCGCTGCGCGGCTTTCGCAAGCGCGGCGTGGCCGTGGTGTCGCTGGCCAAGCGCATCGAGGAGGTCTTCTTCCCGGGGCGCGCGGCCCCGCTGGTGCTCGATCACTCCACGCCCGAGCTGCAGCTGCTGCAGCGCGTGCGCGACGAGGCGCACCGCTTCGCCATCACCCACCACCGCGCGCGCCGCGACCGCGCGATGACCAGCTCGCTGCTGGACGACCTCCCCGGCATCGGACCGGCGCGCAAGCGGGCCTTGATGGCGCACTTCGGCTCGCCCGAGGCGGTGGTGGGAGCCACCAGCGAGGAACTGCAGGCGGTGCCGGGCCTGCCCGCGAAGGTCGCGCGCGAGCTGCACGCGAGCCTGCACCGCGCCGGGTAGCGCGATCCGCTCACCGGCAGGTGACGCCGATGTCCGCAGAGCGCGGCACAATCAAGCCGTGAGCGTGATCAAGCCCCGCCGTCCACTGCTGTCATTGCAGGGCAAGCCGAACGAGTCTGCGCAGGGCAAGCCGGGGCGCCAGTCGCGCTTGCAGGATCTGGTGATCATCACCGGCTTCTCCGGGGCGGGCAAGTCGACGGCGATGAACGTGTTCGAGGACGCCGGCTACTTCTGCGTGGACAACCTGCCGCCCGAGATGATCCGCTCGCTGGTGGAGCTGTTCATGCACAAGGGCTCCAAGGTGGAGCGCGCGGCGGTCGTCTCGGATGTGCGCGGGGGGGTCTACTTCGAGGCGCTGCAGGCCGTTGTGGAGGATCTGGACGCGCTCGGTCTCACGCATCATGTGCTGTTCCTGGAGGCCGCCGAGCAGACGTTGGTGACGCGCTATAAGGAGACCCGTCGCCGCCACCCGCTGGCGCCCGATGGGAGCGTCACGGCGGGGGTGAGCGCCGAGCGGGAGCTGCTGGCGCCGCTGCGCGGCCGCGCGGACATGGTGATCGACACCACCGGCATGTCCGCGGCGACGCTGCGGGGCAAGATCGCCGACGAGCTGCTCCCCCGCCAGCAGGCCACGCGGCTGGCGGTGACGTTCATGAGCTTCGGCTTCAAGCACGGCCCGCCGCGCGAGGAGGATCTGGCGTTCGACGTGCGCTTCCTGCCCAACCCCCACTACGAGCCCGAGCTGCGCGAGTTGACCGGCCGCGATACGCGCATCGTCGAGTACATCGCCCGCGATGGGCGCCTGCGGGAGTTCTACGAGCGCCTGCACGCGCTGCTGGACTTCCTTTTGCCCCAGTACGTGGCGGAGGGCAAGGCGCACCTGGTCGTCGCGATCGGCTGCACTGGAGGCCACCACCGCTCAGTGGCGATTGTCGAGCACCTCGCCGCGCGCTACGGCGACTGGGACACGCTCGCGGTGGCTGTGGACCACCGCGACATCGACAAGCGCCACTAAGGGCTCCCGCCGGGAACCCGGATCCGTCCTGAAACCGCTGATAGCCTTCGGGCCGTTCGCCGGACCGTGAAGTTGCGCTCACGTCCGGCATCGTTCATTTTCGCCTCAGGAGGCTGTTCATGGCAGTACGCGTGGGAATCAACGGCTTCGGCCGGATTGGCCGATGAGGAGCCTCGACCACATCGACGTGCACGGCCGGCGGGTGCTGGTGCGGGTGGACTTCAACGTCCCCTTGAAGGAAGGCGCAAGGGGCCCGGAGGTGGCCGACGATACGCGCATCCGCGCCGCGCTGCCCACGATCGAAGAGCTGCGCGGGCTGGGCGCGAGGCTCGTGCTGGTCTCCCACCTGGGGCGCCCCCACGGGCGGCCCGTGCCCGAGCTGTCGATGGCACCGGTGGCGCAGCGCCTGCGCGAGCTCACCGGCGACGCGGTGAGGATGGCTCCGGACGTGGTGGGCGAGGACGTGCGCGCGCTCGCCGAGGGGCTGAGCGATGGCGAGATGCTCGTGCTGGAGAACGTCCGCTTCGAGGCGGGAGAGACCGACAACGACCCCGAGCTCGCACGCGGGCTGGCGGAGCTGGCCGAGGTGTACGTCAACGACGCGTTCGGTGCCGCTCACCGCGCGCACGCGAGCACCGAGGGCGTCGCGCACCTGCTGCCCAGTGCGGCGGGGCGGCTGCTGGAAGCGGAGGTGAAGACGCTCAGAGGGATCCTCGAGGCCCCCAGCCGTCCGCTCGTGGCGATCGTGGGCGGCGCCAAGGTGGCTGACAAGATCGCGGTGATCGACCGCTTCCTGGAGTTGGCCGACACGATCGTGATCGGTGGTGCGATGTGCTTTCCGTTCCTGGCGGCTCAGGGCCACGCGGTGGGCAAATCGCTGTGCGATGCGGAAGATGTGCAGCACGCGCGCCGTGTGCTCCAAGCGGGCGATCAAGCCCGCCTCGAGCTTCCCAGCGACCTCGTGATCGCCGAGCGCCTCGCCGCCGAGGCGCCGGCGCGCGTGCTGGATGGGGTGGAGGTGCCCGAGGGATGGATGGGCCTGGACATCGGTCCGGGCACCGCCGCGCGCTACGCCGAGGTGATCGCGCGGGCGGGCACCGTCTTCTGGAACGGCCCGATGGGCGCCTTCGAGCTCGAACCCTTCGCCGCCGGAACGCGCGCCGTGGCCGAAGCCGTCGCGCACGCGCAGGGGCTCACCGTCGTTGGCGGTGGGGATTCGGCGGCCGCGCTGGCGCGGTTCGGCCTGGAGGACTCGGTGGACCACCTTTCGACGGGCGGGGGCGCCACGCTCGAGCTGGTGGAGGGCAGGGAGCTGCCGGGTGTGCAGGCGCTCAACGGAGCGGGGGTCGCGTGATGGCCCGCACCCCACTCATCGCCGGCAACTGGAAGATGTACAAGACCGAGTCCGAGGCCGAGGAGTACATCCAGGCGCTGCTGCCCCGTGTGGCAAGCGTCAACGGGGTGGAGGTGGGAATCTGCGTGCCCTTCGTCGACCTGCGCGCGATGGTGGACAGCGCCCGCGGCTCACGCGTGGAGGTGTACGCGCAGAACATGCACCACGAGCCCGAGGGGGCGTTCACGGGCGAGGTCTCGCCGCCGATGCTCAGCGAGCTGGACGTGCGCGGTGTGGTGCTGGGCCACTCCGAGCGCCGCCAGCTGTTCGGCGAGACCGACAAGGCGCTGGCGCTGAAGGTGCCAGCCGCCCTGGAGGCGGGCCTGCGGCCGATCCTGTGTGTGGGGGAGAGCGAGCAGGAGCGCGACAACGACGACACCGATCGCAAGCTGCGCCAGCAGGTGTGGGACGACCTCGCGGGCGTTCCCGATGAGCGCCTCGCGGAGGTCGTGATCGCCTACGAGCCGATCTGGGCGATCGGCACCGGCAGGGTCGCCACGCCCGAGCAGGCGCAGGAGGCGATCGCGTTCATCAGGGCCCTCGTGGGCGACCGCAGCGCCGCGGCCGCCGAGGGCGTGCGGATTCTCTACGGGGGCTCGGTGAAGCCCGAGAACGCGGCAGAGCTGCTGGCGCTGGCAGACGTGGATGGCGCGCTCGTGGGCGGGGCCTCGCTGGAGGCCGACTCATTCGCGCGGATCGTGGCGGCCGCCACGCCATGACGGACGGCCCGCCGCGCGGCCCGAGCGAGCTGCCGGTGCCCGCGGTGTGCCTGGTGGTGCTCGATGGCTGGGGGCTTGCGCCCGCCGGCCCCGGCAACGCCATCTCGCTCGCGCGCACCCCCGTCTTCGATGAGCTGTGGGCTACCTACCCGCACACCAAGCTCACCGCCTGCGGGCGCGCGGTGGGGCTGCCCGAGGGCCAGATGGGCAACTCCGAGGTGGGCCACCTCAACCTCGGCGCCGGCGCGGTGGTGCGCCAGGATCTCACGCGCATCGACGACGCCGTAGCCGATGGCTCGCTCGCGCAGAACGAGGTGCTGCGCGCCGCGTTCAGCGGCGCGCGCAGGGTGCACCTGCTCGGGCTCGTGTCCGACGGTGGGGTGCACTCCGGCTGGGCCCACCTGCGGGCGCTGATCGCGATGGCGGGGCGGATGGGCGTCGCGGATCTCGTGCTGCACGCGTTCACCGACGGCCGCGACACGCTCCCCCACGCGGGGGCGGGCTACATGGAGACGGTTGCGCAGTGGCTGGCCGAGACCCGCACCGGCCGCGTGGGCAGCGTCATCGGGCGGTACTTCGCGATGGATCGCGACTCCCGCTGGGATCGCATCCAGCAGGCGTATGACCTGCTCGTGCACGGCCGCGCCGCCCACCACGCCGACAGCGGGCCCGAGGCGGTGCGCGCGGCGTACGAGCGGGCTGAGACGGACGAGTTCATCGCCGCCACGACCGTGGGCGAGGAGGCCACGATCGGCCCCGAGGACTCGGTGGTGGCGTTCAACTTCCGCCCCGACCGGATGCGCCAGCTGACGCGCGCGCTGACCGATCGGGACTGCACCGAGGTGGATCGCGGTGGGGCTCAGCTCGTGACGCGCTACACGTGCATGACCGAGTACCACGAGGGCTGGCCCCACCCGGTGGCGTTCCCCCCAGAGCGGCCCAAGGCAACCCTCTCCGGCGTGCTGGCCGCGCAGGGGATGCGTCAGCTGCACGTCGCGGAGACCGAGAAGTACCCGCACGTCACGTACTTCTTCAACGGCGGCGAGGAGTCCGCCTACGCGGGCGAGCGGCGCGAGCTGGTGCCCTCTCCACGCGATGTTCCCACCTACGATCAAAGGCCCCAGATGAGCGCGCCCGAGGCCGCGCGCGCGTTCGTGGAGGCGTGGCGCGAGGACGCAGCGGGCGCCTTCCAGTTCGGGATCATCAACTTCGCCAACGCCGACATGGTGGGCCACACGGGCGTCATCCCCGCGGCGGTGACGGCGATCGAGACCGTCGATGCGTGCCTGGGCGAGGTCGTGGCCGCGGTCCACACGAGCGGCGGAGCTTGCATCGTGACGGCCGATCACGGCAACGCCGATCACATGCTCGAGCCCGATGGCTCGCCCAACACCGCCCACTCGCTGAACCCGGTCCCGCTGATCGTGACCGTCCCCGGCGTGGCGCTGCGCGAGCGGGGCGGGATCCTCGCCGACGTCGCGCCCACCGTGCTCGAGTGCCTGGGAGTCGAGCGCCCCCCGCAGATGACCGGCGGCTCGCTGCTTGCCGTGGACCAATAAATAGGATAAGAAGGAGTTCGCATGGTCGACCAGAACGAAGTGGCCCCTCGGGGACAGGAGCGAGCGGGACGCTCGCGCAGGATGTTGGGGCTGTTCTTCATCCAGGCGGGCATCGCCCACTTCGTGATCCCCAAGCCCTATCGCGCCATCGTGCCGCCCGGCATGGGCGATCCAGCCACGCTGGTGAAGCTCAGCGGCGTGGCCGAGCTGGCGGGCGGCGTGGGTGTGCTGCTGGCGCCCACTCGCCCCACCCGCCGGCTGGCGGGGCTGGGGCTGATCGCCCTGCTGGCCGCGGTTTTCCCCGCGAACATCCACATGGCGCGCAACCCCGAGCAGTTCGCCAGGATCCCCCGCTGGGCGCTGTGGGCGCGGCTGCCGCTGCAGCCCTTGGCGATGGTCTGGGCGTGGCGCGCAACCAGTGGTTGATGCGCTTCGCTGCTATGTTCGGCTGAGGAGGGAGCCTACTCATGTCCACCGCTACCGCCGTCAAGATTCCCGCCGGGGAGAGCCCCGGTGTGGAGCAGACCCTCAGCGAAGGCGAGCTGCGGGCGCTGCGCGGGTTGATGCGCGCCCATGCCTCGCTGGCCAAGCGCCTTGACGCCGAACTGGAACAGGCCCACGGGCTGCCGCTGAGCTCCTACGAGGTATTGCACCACCTGAGCGGCGCTCCGGAGGGGCGCATGCGGATGTGCGACCTCGCCGAACACGCGCAGCTCTCGCGCAGCGGGCTCACGCGCCTCGTGGATCGCCTGGAACGCGATGGCCTGCTCACGCGCTGCACCTGCGAACACGACGCGCGCGGAGCCTACGCTTGCCTCACCGAGCAGGGAGTGCAGCGGCTGAGCGACGCACGCGGCACGCACCTGGCGGTGGTGCGCGAGCAGTTCCTCTCGCGCTTCTCCGAGCCCGAGTTGGGGGCGCTGGCGGAGATGTGGGACCGCATCGCGCCCTGCTGCGGCTGCACCCCCTGAGCTGAGCGCCCGCCGTCGGGCTGGGCGTGCGGCGCGGGCCATTCGCCACGCGGCCCCCTCCAATCCCTTCTCTTCGCGAGCGAGGCGCTACTCGGCCTCCGATCGCGAGGACTGCGCGTGACGTACGTGCCGTCGATGCCACACGAATACGCTGATGAAGAGCACCAGAACCGCCGCGAGCCCAAATAGGCCGAAGGTCTGGATCGCGTTCCCCGCCGCATGACCCAGGAAGTAGGCGAGCAGGCCGATCCCCGTCGCCCAGCAGATCCCGCCGAGGGCGTTCCAGAGGAAGAACGAGCGCCAGCGCATGTGCGTGGCGCCTGCCAGCCACGAGGCCCAGATGCGCAGCCCGAGCACGAAGCGCCCCAGGAACACCGCCTTGGACCCGTGGCGCTCGAAGAAGGACTCTCCGTTGCGCAGTGCATCCAGGCGCTGGCGGTGAAAGCGGCCCGGGCGTTCGAGCAGCCAGCGCCCGCCGCGGCGGCCGATCACGTAGCCGATGTTGTCGCCCACGATTGCCCCCAATGCGGCGAGTGCGATCACGAACTCGATCTGCATCTTGCCCTGGCTGGCGAGCACCGCCGCGGTGATCAGCGCGGTCTCTCCAGGGATCGGCACGCCGCTCGACTCGGCGCCCACCGCGAGGAACAGGAGGGGATAGCCGAAGGTCTGGACCAGTTCTTCGACGTTGATGAGGGCTGCGAGCATGGTG
>JBIOES010000034.1:0-16401 GCA_044446265.1 Solirubrobacterales bacterium | reverse complement strand
GGCCGGGGTTGTACTCCTCGCCGCCGGTGGGGCGCTCTTCGCGCTGCGAGCTCATCCGCGGACCTTACCTGCGCAGGACGCGCCCAGTAAACTCCGCCCCATGAGCACCCAGACCCTCCAGCGCTGGATCTGCGAGTCCTGCGGCTACATCTATGACCCCGAGGAGGGCGACCCGGATGGGGGCATCCCCACGGGAACCGCCTTCGAGGATATCCCCGACACCTGGTTCTGCCCGGTGTGCGGCGCGCGTAAGCGCGACTTCACGCTCTACGAGGCCTAGGGCGGACTCTGGCCTGCGCGATGCTGCGTCCTCAGTCGCTCGCGTGCTAAGCACGCCACGCGGGGTGGGTGGGCCCCGATCCTCTTGCCTTGCTTGCCCAGAGTCCGCCCTAGGCGCGGGCGGTGCAAACTGGGCGCAGCTGCTGGCGCTCGATCGCGAGCGCGTGTGGCACCCCTACTCGCCGCTGCCCTCCGCCTTTCCGCCCCTGCCTGTCGTCAGCGCTGAGGGGGTGCGCCTGCGCCTGGCCGATGGGCGCGAGCTGATCGATGGCATGTCCTCGTGGTGGTGCGCCATCCACGGCTACCGCCACCCCGCGCTGGACGCCGCCCTGCACGAGCAGGCGGGGCGCATGGCGCACGTGATGTTCGGCGGCCTCACCCACGAGCCCGCGATCCGCCTCGCGCAGCGGCTCGTGGAGTTGACCCCCGCGGGACTCGAGCACGTGTTCTTCGCCGATTCCGGCTCGGTCGCGGTGGAGGTTGCGATCAAGATGGCCCTCCAGTACCACCACGCCCGCGGACACCCCGAGCGCAGGCGCCTGCTCACGGTGCGCGGGGGCTACCACGGCGACACCTTCGGCGCGATGGCGGTGTGCGATCCGGTGGGGGGGATGCACTCGCTGTTCACCGGCACCCTCCCCGAGCACCTCTTCGCGCCGCGCCCCCCCGATGGGTTCGCCGCTGGGCTGGATGGGGAGTGGGCGGCGCATGTGGGGGAGCTGATGGAGCGTCATGCCCACGAGCTCGCGGCGGTGATCGTCGAGCCGGTGGTGCAGGGCGCGGGGGGGATGCGCTTTCACTCCCCTTCCTGCGTCGCACTGCTGCGAGAGCAGTGCGACGCGCACGGGGTGCTGCTCGTGCTGGACGAGATCGCCACCGGCTTCGGGCGCACGGGCGCGCTGTTCGCGGCCGAGCACGCCGCCGTGAGTCCCGATGTGATGTGTGCGGGCAAGGCCCTCACCGGCGGCTACATGACGCTTGCCGCCACGCTCTGCACCTCCGAGGTCGCGCATACCATCTCCGCGGGCGCGGGCGGCGCGCTGATGCACGGGCCCACCTTCATGGCGTCCCCGCTCGCCTGTGCCGTCGCGCTGGCCTCGCTCGACCTCCTGGAGCGGGAGGACTGGCGGGAGCGGGTCGCGCGTATCGAGCGGGGGCTACGCGAGGGACTTGCGCCCGCGCGGGAGCTGCTCGGCGTCGCCGACGTGCGAGTGCTGGGCGCCATCGGCGTGGTGCAGCTCGACCGCGAGGTTGACGTGGCCGCGGCCACCGCTGCAGCTGTTGAGCGCGGGGTGTGGCTGCGTCCCTTCCGCGACCTCATCTACACCATGCCGCCGTATGTCATCGCGGATGATGACCTGGCCACTGCGACGGATGCCCTGGTGGAGGCCGTTCGCGCCGGTTGACTCTCCGCCCGGCTGTCCGATAACCTTCTCATCAGCCAATACGCTGGCTGTTGCGGTCGGCGACCTTCGAGAAGCCCGGGTATTGCCTGGGCTTCTCAATTTAAAAGTTCCCCTGGCGACCGCCGGGGCCGTCTGTACTGCGGCCGCCAGGGCGCCCTGCTACCTCGCCAGCCGGTCGATGACCAGCACGGCGACGAGCAGAGCGATAGCCAATAGGCTCAATGTTGCGGGCATAGCAGCCTCCTTTCTCCAGGGTGCACGACCCCGGAGCAGCCTGGAGGGGAGGGCGTCCGCATATCGACGATCAGCCATCGGCCAAGCTTAGGCTTGGGAGGGGAGACGACGCTGGATCGCGAGCCACTGCCTCCATGGCAGCCGTGAGCCGGCCCGGGCCAGCTCGTTCCGATCTGCGGTAACCGGTGTCAGGCCAACGACCTCGACTTCACCGATCCGCGCAATCGTGTCGTGGTTGGAGCGTTCCATGGCGGAGGGCCGAGGAGGCCAGGGCGTGAGTACCACTGCACACACCTGAAGTCCTGCCGCACGCGCCGCCTGCAAGGTGAGCAGCGTGTGGTTGATCGTGCCCAGGCCGGCGCGGGCGGCGATCAGCAGTGGCAGGCCCAGCTCGACCGCGAGGTCGCGTACGGAGAAGTCCTCGGTGAGCGGAACGAGCAGGCCGCCGACGCCCTCCACGATTAGGACGCCCTCCTGGGCAAGGGCCCGAGCGGACTCGATCGTCCGGGCGACGTCGATGCGCTCACCGGCCATGGCGGCGGCCAGGTGGGGCGAGACGGCGGGGTCATAGCGCAGCGGCGCCACCTCCTCCGAAGTCATGCCCGCCATCTCGGCCAGCAACTCATGGTCTCGAGGCCATGTGCCTGAGAGCTCATCCATTCCGGTGACCACGGGCTTGAAGGCGCGAACCGGTTTACTCTCGGCGGCAATCGCCGCCACCAGTGCGGCGCTGAGGATCGTCTTGCCGACGCCGGTGTCGGTGCCGGTTACGAACAGACCCCGCACGCGGGTCAGGCGGCGTGGGCGATGCGGGACCCGCGCTCGGATCCCAACGTCGCCGGGTCGAGCCCCACCCCGCGGGCGGCCTCCCCGAGCGTGCGCGCTGCCTGGCGCAGCTCCGCGGGTGTGTGGGTGGCCATCGCCGCGAGACGCAGGCGCGAGGTGCCGGCGGGCACCGTGGGGGGGCGGATGCCCTGCGCGAAGACGCCCCGCTCGAGCGCCGCCTGGCAGAGGCGCATGGTGTCGTGCTCGGAGCCCACCACCACGGGCACGATCGGCATCTCCCCGGGCGCGACGGCGAAGCCCTCCTTGGCTAGCGCCCCGCGCAGCGCGCGCGCCGCGACGTGCAGGCGCTCCACGCGATGGGGGCGCTCTGCCAAGAGCTCCAGCGCCGCCAGCGCCCCCGCCACCGCGGGGGGGCCGGGGGCAGTCGAGAAGATCAGCGAGCGCGCGGTGTTGATGAGCAGGTCGGTCATCTGCGCGGATGCGCACACGTAAGCGCCGTAGGAGCCGAGGCTCTTGCTGAGGGTCCCCACCACGACGTCCACCTCGCCCTGCAGCCCGGCGGCCGCCACGGCGCCGCGCCCGCCGGGACCAAGCAGGCCGGTGGCGTGGGCCTCGTCCACCACCGTGCGCGCGCCGTGCTCCCGCGCGAGCTCCACGATCTCCGCCAGTGGGGCGACGTCGCCGTCCATCGAGAACACCGCGTCGGTGACGATCAGCCGCCGTCCGCGCCCACCGTGGCGGCGCAGCGACCACGCCAGGTGCTCGGTGTCGAGGTGGCGGTAGACCACCACCTGCGCCTTGCTCAAACGGCAGCCATCGATCAGCGAGGCGTGGTTGAGCTCGTCGGAGAACACCGTATCGCCGTCGCCCGCGAGGGCGCCCACGACGCCCAGGTTGGCGAGGTAGCCCGAACCGAACAGCACGCACGCCTGCGAGCCCTCCCACTCGGCGATGCGCTCCTCGAGGCGGCGGTGAACGGTCATCGTGCCCGAGACCAGGCGCGAGGCTCCCGCGCCGACGCCCCAGCGCATCGCGGCCTCGGCGGCGGCCTCGCGCACGCGCGGGTGATCGGCAAGGCCGAGG
This sequence comes from Solirubrobacterales bacterium, assembly GCA_044446265.1. Classification (GTDB taxonomy): domain Bacteria; phylum Actinomycetota; class Thermoleophilia; order Solirubrobacterales; family Solirubrobacteraceae; genus Palsa-744. The sequence goes on along the minus strand of JBIOES010000034.1, from coordinate 12,613 downwards.
TAGTTGTTCGAGCACAGCAGCAGCACCGGGCGCCCATCGAGCAGCACACGTGGTCCCTGGGGGCCTGAGATGAGGCGCAGGCGCCGGCGCAGACCGTCCTGCTCGAGCTCCGCTAGGCGCGCCTCGATGTCGCTCATCGCGCGGCGGCCCTTAGTCTCCCCAACCGGCGGGGACCGCGCGGCGAGCGTTCTCTCTTGGATCGGCAGGTGCGCTGGAGGTCTCCTCCCTCCGGCCAACGGGCACCGCGTTGGGAGCGCCGCCCGGCCGTGGAGGCGCGCCGCGCTTGGCCTTGTAGCGCAGCTGCGTGGAGGGGTCCCACAGCCTGATCTTCAGTCCCTCCGAGCCCTCGTCCGCCGCGGCGGGGGCGTCGAGGTAGTCCTCCACGATGTCCGGCGTCTCGCCCTCCAGCCAGCCCGCGCGGTTGTCGGGCCGCGGGTTGGCGCCGTTGTCGGGCTGGCGCGCCACGTTGAGCCCGAGCTCCTCGAACATAGCCCGGTCCTGCTCGGGTTCGTTGCCGAGCGTGGTGAGGAAGTTGCCCATCATCACCCCGTTCACGCCCGCCTTCACCGCGAGGGGCTGCAGCTCGCCGAGGTTCTCAACGCGCCCTCCGCACAGCCGGAAGAGGGCTTCGGGCAGGATCAGGCGGAAGATCGCGATCCACTTCACGGCCTCCCAGGGGTCCATGTATTCGCGGTCGCCGAACTTGGTTCCCGCGCGCGGGTTGAGCAGGTTGATGGGGACGCTCGTGGGGTTGATGGCGGCCAGCTGGAAGGCCATCTCCACGCGCTGCTCGCGGCTCTCGCCGAGGTTCAGGATGCCGCCCACGCACGTCTCCAGCCCGGCCTCGCGCACCGCCTCGATGGTGCGTATGCGACCCTCGTAGCGCACGGTGCTCGAGACCTCGTCGTAGTAGCTCTCGGCCGTCTCGACGTTGTGGTGCACGCGCTGGATGCCCGCCTCCTTGAGCGCCTTCGCGCGCGCCGTGGACATGTGCCCCACCGAGGCGCAGCGCTTGAGGTTGGTGTGCTCGGCGACCAGGCGCGCGCCTTCGAGGATCTTCTCGAAGTCACGCTTTGAAAGGCCCTGGCCCTGGGTGACCATGCAGAAGCGATGCGCCCCCGCTGCTTCGGCGGCGCGCGCGTGCTCGAGGATCTGCTCGGGGTTCATCATCGCGTGCATCGGCGTCTGTGCCTCCGCGAAGCGCGACTGCGCGCAGAAGCCGCAGTCCTCGGCGCAGCCGCCGGACTTGGCGTTGACGAGCGAGCACATATCGGTGGAGTCCGCGAAGCGCTCCACGCGTGCCTCCCAGGCGCGCGCCACCAGCGCCTCGATCTGGGCGTGGTCCTCGATCTCGCCCAGTTCCAGGGCTTCCGTGCGGGTGATGAGTGGCGGCATGCGACAACGCTATCCCGCGCCGCGGACGGCACCGCGCCGTCTCTTCCTCGCGCTTGCGGTGGGCAATTCCATGGTGCGCGGCGCAGATGCCTCTCAGCGGTGCCGCGAAGATGGGCAGGGCACAGCGTAGGGCAGCCTCAGCAAGGTTCCGTCCTGGAAGCCCACGTCCGCCACGAACAGGAAGCCTCCACGTGGGCACTTCGAGGGCAGCGAGATTCCTGTGGGACGGTAGCTCACCTGCCTGCCGTGGATGCGCTTGTAATAGGTCAGGTGCCTGGGACCTATCTCCAGCGTCATCTTGGTCACGGCCGCATCGCGGGCGCCGGGCAGTGTGGGGACGGGAGGGAAGTTGGTGTCGAGGCTCTCCGGCCCCGAGCCGATCAGCAGTATTCCCGGGAAGATCAGTTGCGCGAACACCGGCGTTTGGCTTTCGGCATAGATCAGCACCCCCACCTGTTCTCCGATGGGCGGCCCCATGAGGGCCTCGACATTGGCCGTCTCGCCGAGGATTTCCGGACCAAACGGCACCTCTGCGGTGGCACTGCCCGATCCGAGGCGTGCGTTGGGCGAGCAGCCGCTCAGTCCGTCGGCCAGCAGAGCCGCCGGTTGGCAGATGGCGAGACCCAGTGTGCTCCCGATGAGTTCCAGTTCCGCCGGCAGGTGCGAGTCGAAGCTCGTCACGGGAGAGGGCAGCCCTCCGTCGGGTCCGCTTATTTCAAGGTTGAGGTCGATCGAGGTCGTTGACCCCAGCCTGTAGGGCGAAAACGCGACCTCGAGCTTGGCCGTATCGCCGGATGCCCGGGCTGTGGCGGGCAGGCATCCGCACGCGAGGGCCAGCAGGAGCGCGGCGCAGACTCGAAGTCCGCGCGACGCGCTTCTCGCTCCCGGCATGCGCCAAGCCGTCATCAGTACCTGAGGTTGCCGGCGAAGCGCTCGGTGATATGCAGGTTCTGTCTATTAACGACGCCGCTGTAGCGCATACCAGAACTCGACGCGTGCGCCCAGGTGCCGTTTCCGCCGGTGATCGTCGCGACGCCTGCGAAGTATATATACGTGCCCACCACATGCCCGCTGGAGGTCCCCTTGCCGGATATGGAGCCACCTTTCGGATAGAAGGTGTATGTGCCTTCTCCGTGGCCTGTGGACAGGGCGATGCTCCGAGTGTACACCGAGCCGGCCAGGGTTCCGGAGATGCTGCCTCGATAGTTCAGCACGTGCCCGGTTCGGCTCACAAGATGCAGATTCGCAGTCTCGACCATGTACAGCGTCCTGGCTGGGACCGCGATGGGCTCTGGACGCGAAGCGACAGCGCCCGAGGGTGCCGTGCCGACGGCCACCGCGATGCCAAGCGCCACTGCCGGGAGTGTCAGCGAGGCCCGCGAACACGCACGTTGCAAGATGCGCTTGGACGGCATGTGAACACCCATATCAACCCCTCCAACAAGATGCCCACACGCCTACCGCAGCGACGCAGACAGTCGGTTACCCGTTACCCCATATCAGGCCCTGCGGTCCCTTCCGAGCGACCATCAAGCCAAGAGAGCAGGCTACACGATGGGAACGGGACTTGTCAAGATCCCGTGTGCAATGTCTATCTCTGGGTGTTTCCAAAGCGGCTGGGAGTGCATATGGCGTCCATCGCGACGCGATCGCCCTCCCGGGGAACGCGATCCTCCTGCCCCAGTGTCCTCGTGTCCGTAGCCGTCTCTCCCGGCACGGGCGACGCTGCCAAATATCGAGGAGGGTGAGTTGATCGCGGAGATCCTGCCCGACGGGGTCGTGGCTGTGGAGGCACGCGGCGATCCCGCCGACATCGTGCTGTTCCCCGAGGAGGAGGCCGCTCTCGGAGAGGCCGTCGACAAGCGTCGCCGAGAGTTCGCCACCGCACGCGCATGCGCACGCGCGGCTCTGGCGAGACTCGGCCTGCCGGCGCTGCCCATACCCGCCGACGCTCGCGGCGAGCCACGCTGGCCCGCGGGCGTCGTGGGGAGCATCACTCACTGCCACGGCTATCGCGCGTGCGCCGTGGGCCGTGCGAGCGAGATGGTCACGATCGGCATCGACGCCGAGCCCAACGCGCCGCTGCCGGAGGGCGTGCTCGCCGAGATCGCCAGGGCCGAGGAGCTGCCCCGCTTGCGTGAATTGGCGCGCATTGCGCCCGCGGTCCACTGGGATCGTCTGCTGTTCAGCGCCAAGGAGTCTGTCTACAAGGCCTGGTTCCCGCTGGCCCGCCGCTGGCTGGGCTTCGAGGATGCCGTGCTGGCCATCGATCCGCTCCAGGGCAGCTTCGCCGCCCGACTGCTGATCCCCGGGCCACGGCTGGCCGGTGGTAGGCTGACGACGCTATCGGGGCGCTGGCTTGTTCGTGACGGGCTCGTGCTCACCGCGATCGCACTTGAGTCCCAAGATTCGTAGATAGTGAATAAAGGTCCGGTTGACCTCGCTCAACGCGAGATCGAACTGATAGGGGCAAACTTGAAATTTCTGCAGGGCGACGCGCAGGATCTGCCGTTCGCCGACAGCAGTCGATGTTGTGGTGAATATCGAGTCCTCTGACTGCGATCCATCGAGATCGCGTCAGTTGACAGAGATTGGGGAATGGCCTAGGCTGTCGGACCTCCCATAGTAGTCGTGTTTATAATCTTGTCGACATAGGGGCTACGCAGGAACGGAGAGGGTCGAATGGGGGAGGTTTGCCAGCCGCAGTCGGAAGGGCGCTCCTCAGCGGATGCTTCCAGAGCAGGCAGTACGCTCCCACACAGAGCGCCCTCCCAGCGAGGTTCCGGCAGCTGTGGCTGATGGCTCTGCGGTAGCAGTGATCGGAATGTCCTGTCGCCTGCCGGGGGCCTCGAGCACGGATGCGTTCTGGCGGCTGCTGCGGGAAGGCGCAAGCGCCATCACCGAGATGCCCGGCGATCGCTGGGACACGGATGAGCCGCTCGCCCTGGAGCCCGCCATTCTGCGGGGCGGGTTCCTCGACGGGATAGATGGCTTCGACTGCGGCTTCTTTGGCATCGCTCCGCGCGAGGCGGCGATGATGGATCCGCAGCAGAGGCTGATCCTGGAGCTCAGCTGGGAGGCCCTGGAGGATGCCGGTCTCGTGCCCGGCAGGCTTGCCGACAGCCAGACCGGTGTCTTCGTGGGGGCCATCTCCAACGAGTACGCCGATCTGTTGCGCCGACGCGGCGTCGAGGCCCTTACGCGGCACGCTCTCACGGGCAATCAGGGCGGCATCATCGCCAATCGGGTGTCCTACACCCTCGGTTTGCGCGGTCCCAGTATGACCGTGGACGCGGCGCAGTCCTCTGCGCTGCTGGCCGTTCACCTTGCGTGTGAGAGTCTGCGCAGAGGTGAGTCCACGCTCGCCCTTGCCGGTGGCGTCAACCTCAACATCAGCGCTGACGGCGCGATCGCTGCCTCCAGATTCGGCGCCCTCTCTCCCGATGGGCTTTGTTACACATTTGATTCCCGGGCCAATGGCTACGTGCGTGGCGAGGGCGGAGGTGTGGTGGCACTCAAACCTCTCTCACGCGCACTCGTCGATGGTGACTCGATCCACTGTGTGATTCGTGGCAGCGCGGTTAACAACGATGGCGCCAGCGATGGGCTCACCGCACCGGATCGGCGAGCGCAGGAGGCGCTACTGCGACTCGCCTATCGCAGGGCGGGCGTCAGGCGAGCCGACGTTCAGTACGTGGAGTTGCACGGTAGCGCAACCAGGCTGGGAGATCAGATCGAGGCCGCTGCCCTCGGTGGGGCGCTGGGCGACGCCCGGGCGGCGGGGGATCCGCTGCTCGTGGGCTCGGCCAAGACCAACGTGGGTCACCTGGAGGGCGCCGCGGGCATCGTCGGGTTGATCAAGACCGCCCTGTGCATCGAGCATCGAGAGATTCCCCCCAGTCTCAACTTCCATGAGCCCAGCCCGCGGATTCCATTGGACAAGCTGCATCTGCGCGTCCAGCAGGCTCTGAGTCCGTGGCCGGACCCGAGCCGGCCCATGCTGGCCGGTGTCAGCTCGTTCGGGATGGGGGGAACGAACTGCCATGTGGTGCTCTCCGAGCCCCCTGCGGCCGAGCCTCCTCCATCGAGCAGCGGGCGCGGAGGGAGTCGGGCGTCCGCCGCCGCTGCCCCAGCCGTGGGAGTGGTGCCGTGGGCGCTCTCAGCCAAGGGCGCGTCGGCGTTGCGCGGCCAGGCGCAGCGTCTGCTGGCGCACGTGGAGAGCTCGCCGGAGTTGGACATCGGCGACGTGGGCCGCTCGCTGGCGCTGTCGCGCTCCGCGTTCGAGCATCGGGCGGTGGTGTTGGGCAGTGACAGCATGAGACTGCTGGAGGGGCTGGGGGCCTTGATGCGAGGCGCCCCCGCGGCGAATCTGGTCGAGGGCCTGGCCCGGGAAGGGCGCAAGGTCGTATTCGTATTCCCGGGTCAGGGCTCCCAGTGGACAGGTATGGCGTTGGATTTGCTCGACTGCTCCACGGTGTTCGGCGATTGCATGCATGCCTGTGCAGATGCGCTCGCGCCATATCTCGATTGGTCCCTGATGGATGTGCTGCACGGCAGACCAAACGCGCCGCCTCTGGATAGGGCTGACGTTGCACAACCTGCGTTGTTCGCGGTGATGATGTCGCTTGCCGAGTTGTGGCGATCTTTCGGCGTACAGCCAGACGCGGTGCTCGGTCACAGCCTTGGGGAGATCGTGGCGGCATGTGTGGCCGGCGGCTTGTCGCTGCAGGATGGCGCGCGCGTGGTGGCGCTGTGGAGCCAGGCGCAGGCGACGCTATCCGGTCAAGGAGACATGGCGTCGATACCGCTCTCGCGGGATCGGTTGGAACCACGTCTTTCCCGCTGGGGCGGGCGGGTCGCCATGGCGGCCATCAATGGGCCGAATTGGGTAACGGTCTCCGGCGATTCGGATGCCGTCAACGAGTTGGTGAATGACCTCACGGCCGATGGTGTTCGTGCGCGTCTGATCGCCGTCGGCCTTGCCGCCCACTCGCCTCAGATCGAAGCGATCCGCGAGCAGCTGTTGAGCGCCCTGGCGCCGATCGCGCCTCGGTCGGGGGAGATCCCATTCTATTCAACGCTCACAGGGCAACTGCTGGATACCGGTGCGCTTGACGCGGGATACTGGAGTCGAGGCCTGCGTGAGACGGTGCTGTTTCAGCAGGCCACCCATGCATTGCTCCAGCAGGAACACGATGTGTTCATCGAGGTGAGTCCGCATCCGGTGTTGACGGTGGCGATGCAGGACACCATCGACGAGACCTCCGGCGATGCGGCGGTACTGAGCTCACTGCGCCGCGATCAGGGCGGTATGGATCGTCTGCTGGTCTCGCTTGCCGAAGCGCACGTTCGCGGTGTTGGGTTGAATTGGGAGGCCGTATTCGCCGGCAGGGGGGAGCGTCGCGTGGCGCTGCCCACATATGCGTTTCAGCGACAGCGGTGCTGGCTGTCAGGCGATTCCCCAATCGGCGATCGTCACCTGGCTCCTGAGTGGGTCGATGGCGCTTCGGAGCTCGATCCTGGGGTGGAACATCACGATGCGACGAGCTTCGACCAGTCGCCATTGCGAGGGCGTCTCACACCGCAGCCCGAGGTCGAGCGCGATCGCATCGCGCTGGAGTTGGTATGCACCCAGGTGGCCGCGATACTTGGTCACGCGGGAGCGGACATCGTCGAGACGAGTCGAACCTTCCGCGAGCTGGGGTTCGACTCCATCGCCGCGGTCGAGCTTTCTCGTCGCATCAGCGAGGTGGCTGGCCTGAAGCTGCCGGCGTCCATCGCCTTCGATCACCCCACGCCCGCCGCGCTGGCTCAACATGTGCAGAGTGAGATCCTGGGTGTGCGGGATGGGCCCGCGATCGCCGCGCCCACGGCGGTGTCCGTGGATGAGCCGATCGCGATCGTGGGGATGAGCTGCCGGTATCCGGGAGATATCTCCTCTCCGGAGGGATTGTGGCAGTTGATCGCCTCGGGCGGCGATGCAATCTCGGGATTCCCGGTCGATCGCGGCTGGGATCTGGAGAGGCTCTATGACCCCGATCCGGTCACCTCCGGGGCAAGCTACGTGCGCGTGGGCGGATTCCTCTACGACGCGGCGGAGTTCGACGCGAGGTTCTTTGGGATCAGCCCGCGCGAGGCACTTGCGATGGATCCTCAGCAGCGTCTGCTGTTGGAGACTTCGTGGGAGGTGTTTGAAGATGCGGGTATCGACCCATCCTCTCTGCGTGGCAGTCAAACCGGAGTATTTGCCGGAATCAGCTCCCAGGATTATGGCCCGCGTTTGCATGAAGCGCCAAAGAGCTCAGAGGGCTATACCTTGACCGGAAGCTTCAACAGCGTTGTGTCTGGTCGGGTGGCCTATACATTTGGGTTCGAGGGGCCGGCGTTGACGGTGGATACGGCATGCTCCTCGTCGTTGGTTGCGCTGCACCTGGCCTGCCAGGCGTTGCGATTGGGTGAATGTTCGTTGGCGTTGGCCAGCGGTGTGACGGTGTTGGCCACGCCGGGGCTTTTCGTGGAGTTCAGCCGGCAGCGAGCACTTGCTCCCGACGGGCGGTGCAAGTCATTTGCCGATGCCGCGGATGGCACGGGTTGGGGTGAGGGTGCAGGCGTGCTGCTGGTGGAGCGCCTTTCCGATGCGCGTCGCCTCGGTCATCGGGTGCGGGCGGTGGTGCTGGGCAGTGCCGTCAATCAGGATGGCGCGAGCAATGGGCTCTCGGCGCCCAACGGCCCATCCCAGCAGCGTGTGATCGCCCAGGCGCTGGCGAACGCGCGGTGCTCGGCGGAGCAGGTCGATGTGGTGGAGGGGCACGGCACGGGCACGACGCTCGGAGATCCGATCGAGGCGCAGGCGCTGCTGGCCGCGTATGGGCAGGGACGTGCCGAGGGGCGCCCACTATGGCTTGGGTCGGTGAAGTCGAACATCGGTCACGCGCAGGCTGCGGCGGGTGTGGCGGGCGTCATCAAGATGGTGATGGCGATGCGTCACGGCGTGCTGCCGCGGACGCTGCACGTCGATGAACCCTCCGCTCAGGTGGACTGGTCGACCGGCGCCGTCTCTCTCCTGACCGAGGAGGTGCCCTGGTTCAGCAACGGCGCGCCTCGCCGGGCGGGGGTTTCTTCGTTTGGGATCAGCGGCACCAACGCGCATGTGATTCTCGAGGAACCCCCGCCGGAGGAGCCTGTCCAGGGCGCCGCGCCGGACGCACCCGTGGTGCCATGGCTGCTGTCGGGGAAGGGTGCGGAGGCGTTGTCGGGCCAGGCGCGGCGGCTCACAGAGCACGTCGGCGCGCACCCGCAATTGGGTGTGGCAGATGTGGGGTATTCGCTGGCGGTGGGTCGCTCGGCGTTCGAGCGCCGAGCCGTCGTGTTGGGCGCCGAGCGGGAGGGCCTGCTGGGGGGTCTCGACGCGCTGGCTCGGGGGGAGCCCGCGCCGGGCGTGATCGAGGGCATGGCGCTCTCAGCCGGCGCCAAGGTTGCGTTCATGTTCACCGGTCAGGGCGCCCAGCGCGTGGGGATGGGGCGGGGGTGCAGCGAGGCGTTCCCGGTGTTTGCACACGCGCTGGACGAGGCGTGCGCGGAGCTGGATCTTCACCTGCAACGGCCGCTGCGCGGGGTGCTGTTCGCGGCTGAGGACTCGCCCGACGGGGGCCTGCTGGATCGGACGGAGTTCACCCAGGCCGGCCTGTTCGCGCTCGAGGTGGCCCTGTTCCGGCTCCTGGAGGCGTGGGGGGTGCGCCCCGACTTCCTGATCGGCCATTCGATCGGCGAGCTTGCCGCGGCGCATGTGGCGGGGGTGCTCTCGCTCGCAGATGCGTCTGCGCTGGTGGCGGCTCGCGGGCGCCTGATGGGGGCTCTGCCGGCAGGTGGCGCGATGGTGTCGGTGCAGGCTTCCGAGCAGGAGGCGATCGAGACGCTGGCCGGCCGCGAGGAGCACGTTGTGCTCGCGGCTGTGAATGGGCCTTGCGCGGTGGTGCTCTCCGGCGACGAGGATGCCGTGCTTGAGCTCGCCGAGCAGTGGCGGGAGCGAGGGCGAAAGACCAAGCGGCTGCGGGTCGCGCACGCGTTTCATTCCCCGCGCATGGACGCGATGCTGGGCGAGTTCGCCGAGGTGGCCCGCGGTCTGTCGTACGCGCCGCCTGAGATCCCGATCGTGTCGAATCTCAGCGGAGAGCCGGTGTCCGCCGAGGAGGTGTGCTCGGCCGAGTATTGGGTGGCGCACGTGCGCCGGCCGGTGCGGTTCATGGACGGGGTGCGCTGGCTTGGCGCTCGGGGAGTGGAGAGCTTCCTGGAGTTGGGGCCGGACGGGGTGCTCAGCGCGATGGGTCAGGAGTGTCTCGTCGGCGAGGGGCGCGCCGGAGAGGACGGGGAGGATGCTCCTGCCGCGGCGTTCGTGGCGATGTTGCGCGGGGCGCGCCCCGAAGTCCAGGCGTCAATCGCCGCTCTGGCCGAGGTGTGGGTGCGTGGGGTCGATGTCGATTGGGGCGCCGCGTTCGCTGGATCCGGTGCGCGCCAGGTGGATCTGCCGACCTACGCCTTCCAACGGGAGCGCTATTGGATAGACGCGCGGGCGCCCGGGGACATGGCTGCGGCGGGCCTGGCCCCGGCGGATCATCCGCTGCTGGGCGAAGCGGTGGGCGGGGAGTCGCTGCTGCGCGGGGAGTGGACCGCCGTGCCGGCGCCTGAGACAGCGGTGGGCGCCGGGGCAGCCGTGGGCGCCGAGGCAGTCATGGGCGAGTGGGTTGCATTGGGTGCCGACGGCTGCGCGCTTGCCGGGGCGCTGCGGGCAGCCGGGATGCGCGTGAGGATGCACGCCGATCCGGTCGCGCTGAGCGAGAGCGTCGATGCGGGCGCGGCGGCGCCCGCTGCGGTGCTCGTGGACTGCTGGCCCGACGGCGTCGAAGCCGGCGCTGGCGAGTTGGTCGCGCTGGCGCACGCCGGTGCGCGGCGGGTGCTGGAGCTGATGCAGACCTGGCTTGCGGATGAGCGGTGCTCGGCCCGCCGGCTCGTGCTGGTCACCAGGGGCGCGGTGGGCGCGGCGGCCGGCGATGATGTGCCTGGTCTGGCCAGTGCGCCGGCGTGGGGCCTGGTGCGCTCGGCGCAGTCGGAGCATCCGGGTCGTTTCGTGCTCATCGACCTCGACGGCGAGGAGGCGTCGTGGCGCGCGTTGGCTACGGCGCTGGCGAGCGGCGAGCCGCAGCTGGCTGTGCGCAAGGGTGTCATCCTGGTTCCCCGGCTGGCGCCGATCGGCGCGCCGGTGCAGCCGCGCCCGGCTGAGGAGAGCGCACTGGCTCTCGACCCGCGGGGCACCGTGCTGATCACCGGCGGCACGGGCGGGCTGGGGTCGCTCGTGGCCCGGCACTTGGTGGCTGAGCATGGCGTGCGCAGCGTGCTGCTGGCCAGTCGGCGGGGGCCCAGTGCCGAGGGCGCGGGGGAGCTGCAGAGCGAGCTGGAGTCCCTGGGCGCGCGGGTGGCCATCGCGGCCTGCGACGTGAGCGACCGGGGCGAGCTCGAGGCGCTGCTCGAGCGGATTCCCGACGAGCGCCCTCTGAGCGCTGTGGTGCACGCCGCGGCGGTGTTCGACAACGGCATGGTCGACGCTCTGACGCCCGAGCAGGTGGACCGCGTGCTGGCTCCCAAGGTGGATGCGGCGTGGCACCTGCACGAGCTGACTGAGCATCTGAACCCTTCCGCGTTCGTGCTGTTCAGTTCGATCGCGGGCGCTTTCGGTCACCCGGGTCAGGCCAACTACGCCGCGGCCAACACGTTCCTCGATGCGCTCGCGGCCCATCGCCGCGCGCGGGGTCTTGCCGGCATCTCGATGGCCTGGGGGCTGTGGTCCACCGGCGCGGCCGACAGGCTGCGAGAGGCCGACCTGAAGCAGATGGCCCGCGCGGGAGTGGGCGCTCTGTCCCGCGAGCGCGGTCTGCAGCTGTTCGATGCCGCGTGTGTGCTGGATGAGGCGCTGGTGGTCCCGGTCGAGCTCGACGTCGCTGTCCTGCGAGCCGGGGCCGATGCCGGGATCGTGCCGGCTCTGCTGGGGGGCGTCGTGCGCGGGCCCGGCGGCGGGCGGGCACTGGATGGCGCGCGCGGCTCGCTCGCGCGGCGCCTGGCGGATGTGCCCGCGGCCGAGCACGAGCGTGCGGTGCTCAGGATGGTGCGCACCGAGGTTGCGATCGTGTTGGGGCACGCCTCGGTGGAGACGGTGAACAAGCGGCGTACCTTCAAAGAGCTCGGGTTCGATTCGCTCGCCGCCCTGGAGCTGCGCAATCGCCTCGAGGCGATCACCGGATTGTCTCTGCCGGCGACGCTCGTGTTCGACCATCCCACCCCCCTCGCGGTCACCCGTCACCTGCTCGGCGAGATCGCGGGCGTGCCCGGGCAGGCGCCGGCCGCGGCCTCGGTCGCGGTTGTGCCGGTCGAGGAGCCGGTCGCGATCGTGGGGATGAGCTGCCGCTATCCGGGGGGAGTGCGCTCGCCGCAGGAGCTGTGGGAGCTCATCGCCTCGGGTGCCGACGCGATCTCCGGGTTCCCGACGAATCGGGGCTGGAACCTGGAGCGGCTGTTCGACCCCGACCCCGATCGCCCCGGGGTCAGCCACGCCCGCGAAGGCGGCTTCCTCCATGACGCCGCGGAGTTCGACGCGGGGTTCTTCGAAATCGGCCCGCGTGAGGCGCTGGCGATGGATCCTCAGCAGCGGCTGCTGCTGGAAGTCGCCTGGGAGGCTTTCGAAGACGCAGGGATCGATCCCGAATCGCTGCGCGGCAGCCGGACCGGGGTATTCGCCGGCGCGGGTTCACAGGATTACGGCGATGGGTTGCGATCGGTTCCCGAGGGCCTCGAGGGTTATCGCTTGACGGGTTATGTCGGAAGTGTCCTCTCGGGGCGCATCGCCTACACATTTGGCCTGGAGGGACCCGCGATGACGATCGACACGGGGTGCTCGTCTTCCCTGGTGGCGTTGCACCTGGCGTGCGGGGCGCTGCGCGGGGGGGAGTGTTCGCTGGCGCTGGCGGGCGGCGTGACCGTCATCGCCGAGCCGGGGCTGTTCACGGAGTTCAGCCATCAGCGTGGTTTGGCGCGGGATGGGCGGTGCAAGTCCTTTGCCGATGCGGCGGATGGGACTGGTTTTTCGGAGGGTGTGGGTGTTGTGTTGTTGGAGCGGCTCTCTGATGCGCGTCGTTTGGGTCATGCGGTGTTGGCGGTGGTGCGGGGTAGT
>JBIOES010000033.1:0-16422 GCA_044446265.1 Solirubrobacterales bacterium | reverse complement strand
GCGTTGTGGGGGGCAGCCGCCGGCGCCGAACCCGAAGCGGGCGCCGGAGTTGGCTCGGAGGCGGCGGGGGCGGAGGGCGCCTCGCGCTGGGGGACGAGCGGAAGCGGGTGCACGGTGGCGCCTCCACCGGGTGCGGGCGCAGGCGCGGGGGCCGGCGGGATGCCTGGTCGAACACGCGGGATGAAGCGAAACGCCGTTGCGGCGCCAATCGCGGCGAAGCCGGCGGAGATCAGGAAGGCCAGGCGGAAGCCGTTGGTGAGCGCCACCAGCGGCGGCTGGTAGTCGCTCGAGATCAGGTGCGCCGTGTACTGGGCGCCGAGCGAGGTGAGCACCGCCAGGCCGAGCGCGCCGCCCATCTGGCGCGAGGTGTTGACCAGCCCCGAGGCGAGGCCGGCCTCGCTCGGCGGCACGCCCGCGGTGGCGGCGATCGTGGCGGGTACGAACGCGAGGCCCACGCCGATCGACGCGAGCAGGCCGGGCAGCAGCAGATCCTTGCCGTAGCCGCCGTCGACCGAGATGCGGGCGAACAGCGCCAGGCCGGCGGCCATCAGCGTGAGGCCCACGCCGAGCACGGGACCGGCGCCGAAGCGCCCCACCAGGCGCCCCGCGCGCGTGGCGCAGACCATGATCGTGAGCGCCATCGGCAGGAACGCGAGCCCGGCGCCGATCGGTGTCATGTGCAGCACGAGCTGCAGGTAGAGCGAGAGGAAGTACCACATCGGGAACAGCGCGGCGCTGAACGCCAGCACGATCAGATTGGAGATGCGCAGCAGGCGGATCGAGAACGCGCGCAGCGGCACGAGCGGGTCGGCGGCGAAGCGCGCCTCGATCACGACGAACGCCACCAGCAGCACGAGTCCGAGCGCGATCGGGCCGAGTGCTTCCGCCGAGCCCCAGCCGTCGGCGCCGGCACTGACGATCCCGTACACCAGCGCGAGCAGGCCGCAGGTGATCGAGAGCGCGCCGGCGAGGTCGAACGAGCCGGCGTCCTCGCGGCGGCGTTCGGCGACGGCGGCGCTCGCCACTATTGCGGCGATGATCCCGATCGGGATGTTGATCAGGAGGATCCAACGCCAGCCCAGCGTCTGTGTGATGACCCCGCCCGCGAGCACTCCCGCGGCGCCGCCCGCGCCGCTCATCGCGCCCCACAGCCCGATCGCGCGCAGCCGTTCCGGGCCAGGGGCGTAGGAGGAGTTGATGATCGCCAGCGAGGCGGGCGCCATGATCGCGCCGCCGAGGCCCTGCAGCGCGCGCGCGCCGATCAGCATCTCCTGGCTCTGGGCCACCCCGCCCGCCAGCGAGGCGAAGGCGAACAGCAGGAAGCCGGTTATGAACACGCGGCGCTGGCCGAACAGGTCGGCGGCGCGGCCGCCGAGCATCAGGAAGCCGGCGAAGGTGACCGCGTAGGCGTTGACGATCCACTGCAGGTCGATCGCCGAGAAGCCGAGGGCCGCGCGGATCGAGGGCAGCGCGACGTTGACGATCGACACGTCGAGGATGACCATGAACTGCGCCGCGCAGCACACCGCCAGCAGCAGCGCGTGGCGCGAGTGCGCGGCTGGCTGCGCCTCCGGCGCCGCCGCCGTGGAGGAGGGGGATCGGAGGGTCGCGGAGCTCACAGTGGTGAGGGTAGTCTCAGTCTGCCCGCGCGTGGGGCGAGAGGTGGCACGATCGCATCGAGGGTGCTCACGGGCGCGGGCGCCACAGTCACCCCGCGGGCGGCGCGGCGGGCGGTGGGGTGACGGCGACGGTGTTCGAGGTGCCGAGCAGCTGCCCGGCCGCGTCGAGCGCCTGCACCGATACGTAGGAGTACTTCTCGGGCAGCGTCACGGAGCTCTCGAAGCCGCTGTCGGGCATCGTCTCGACGGGCTTCAGCGAGTCCTGGTCTTCAGTGGTGGCGAGCACCCGCCACGAGGCGACGTCGGTGGCGCCGTTCCAGCTGGCGAACAGCGCCGTGGAGTCTCCGGTGCTGAGCACCCTCGCGCTCACCGCGGGGGCGCTCAGCGGGTGCCCGCTCCAGGGGAAGCGGAAGGCGCGGTAGGAGGACATGCCGGGCGGCAGGTGCGCGTCGAACAGCAGCGAGCCGTCCCTGGCGAACTCGCTGATCTCGGGCACAGCACCCCAGCCGATCACGGAGTCTTCGTCGGGGAGCGTCTGGTTGCTGCCCTGGGAGTCGGCGAGCAGTGCGGAGGGGTGCGTATCGACCTTCACGAGGCTCGCGCGGTGGTGGCTGAGGTCGAGCGCCACGCGCACCCCGCGCGACTGGTAGTGGACGCGGGGATTCGAGCCGTCATCGAAGAACGTCACGCTGCCGTCGGGGAGCATGCGCGCGTCGTGCTGCCACGCCGTTTCGGCGCCCGGGCCCATCGCGAAACTGCTCTGGGTCCCCCCCAGTCGCCACTGGATCAGCCCACTGCCCTGCCGCAGCTGGTAGGCCGCCCACGTGGAGCGCCCGGAGATGAGCAGGTTGCCGCTCGGCTCGGCATCGATCGAGTTCAGATGGAAGTAGTCCCACGGCACCGGCTTGTCCTTGGTGGGCACCGTGGCGTGGGACTCGCTCACGCCCACGTGATCGAGGCTGTGCCATTCCCAGCGCACGAGCCCCGTCTTGACGTCGACCTCCTGCACGGCGGTGTCCACGATCGTGCCGTTGCGCGGGCCATCCACGGGCGTGAGGTCACAGCGCATCGGGTTGTACACGGTGATGTAGGCCACCTGGTTGGGCGCCAGCTGGAAGTCGTGCAGGTCGGCCTTGAAGCCGTTGCCCGCGCGCACGCGCGCGACGGTCTGGTAGTCGTCGTTCATCACGATGTCTTCGCCTTCGCCGAAGCCGAGCGAGAGCACGCGGCCCTGCCACCAGGTCAGATCGCGCTCGCCTTCGTAGCTCTGCTGACTCAGGTTCTCCGCGGCGTTGCCGCCCGCGAGCGGCTGGAACCACACCACGCGTCCCTGCGGGGTGTAGATCAGCGGCCCGAACTGCCCCGGGCCCGGACCGACGGTCGTGAGGATGTCGCCCGAGGCGGGGTCGCGATCGGGCACCGTGACGGCCATGATCGGAGGGTGGATGTCCGGCGCCGAGACGAAGCTCTCATACGAGGAGGGCGGCGCCGGCGGGTTGGGGAACTCGGGGATCGAGTCGGTGGGGTAGGGCGTGGCGATGTGGAAGCTGAAGCTCACCTTCGTGCCGCCCCCGGCGCCCTGCAGCACCGCGTTGACCGCCACGCGCTCGCCTTCCTGGAAGGGTTCGTCGGGCACGAACGAGCCGCCGTCGCCCTGGAAGTAGCCGTACAGATGCCCGTAGTGGTAGCCGCTCTGCGAGCCCACCACCGAGACGTCCTGGATGTCGGTGACGGGCGTGCCCAGGAAGCTGATCTGCGTGTGGGGGTTGGCCGTGTCGGTCTCCGGCGCCGGGGATACGTTCACCGTCGTGCCTGCCAGCGCCGCGGAGTGGTCGAGCGTAGCCGGCAGGCAAACGGGGGAGGGCCCGCTCGGACCGACCGCCGAGCGCGCGCCGGAGAAGGTGCCCGAGCCGAGCACCACCGCCACCACGACCCACGCGAGGATCGCGAGGGGGACGATTACGAGGCCCAGCTTCAGGCGCCTGAGAACGCTCACGCGGTGAAGCTACACCGCCACGGAGGCGCCGTGCAGCGGGCCGAGGTTGGGTTGGCGCCCGTGCAGCTCGAACGCCAGGAAGCGACTGAAGAGGCGGTGATCGGGGCCGTGGAAGTCGGCTGAGCCGGTGCTGAGCAGCCCCAGCTCGGCGCAGCGATCGGCCAGCAGCTGGGTCTGGGGGGCGTCGTGGGTGACGTAGAAGCACTCCACCCCATCCATCCCCGCGGCGCGGAAGCGATCGATACACACGAGCACCTCCGCGGGAGAGTCGATGTCCCAGAAGGGGTGCGCCCACACCGCCACCCCGCCCGCGTCGTGCACCCACTGGATCGCCTGCTCCACGGTGGGCTCCGTGCGCCCGGAGTACGCGGGCGCGCCGGGGATCAGGTAGGCGGGCAGGAACGAGGCGACGTCGTCGTGGCCTTCCTCGGCCAGGCGGGTGGCATTCGCCGGATGGGACAGCACAGCGGCAGAGAGATGGGGGCGCCCGAGCGGCTTGCCCTCGCGCAGCCGAGCGTCGAGCGGGGCCTGGTCGATCTCGAAGCCCAGCTCGCGCAGCTTCCCGGCCATGCGCTCTGCTCGCCGCTCGCGGTCGCCGCGCGCGCCCGCGAGGCGCGCGCGCAGCTCCGCGTCGCGGTGGTCGATGCCGTAGCCGAGCACGTGCAGGTCTTCGTAGGCGCCATCCACAGAGGAGATCTCCGCGGCCGGGATCAGCTCGATGCCGTGGGCACGAGCGGCGGCGAGCGCCTCCTCGATGCCATCCACGGTGTCGTGATCGGTGAGCGCCAGCAGCTCGACGCCCGCACGCGCGGCGTGCTCGATCACCCCGGCGACCGGCAATTCGCCGTCGGAGTACAGCGAGTGGCACTGCAGGTCGAATACCGGCAAGGGCGAGGACATGCGAGGCGATCTTATAGGTCCGCTCTCGCCCCCACCCCACCACCCGGGCGCTCCCGCCGCGCTGAACCGCGCTCGCGGATCGCCCGGGCCATGGGCGGGGATGGCGCACTGTGTGCTCGTGCTACTGGTACGTCACCGCCGGTGCAGGCGCTTCGGCACTCGAGCCGGAGTGCGACCCAGAGCCCGACCCTGAACCTGAACCCGAGCCTGAGCCTGAGCCTGAGCCCATGTTCGGGCAGGGGTGCGAGGAGGACCCCGAGCCGCCCGAGCCGGGGGGCATCGGCGTCTTCGTGCTCGGAGTGCTCGGTGTGGTCGTGGTGGGTGTCGTCGTCGTGGGAGTCGTCGTCGTCGCGGCGCTCGACTGTGCCGCGGCGCTGCCCGCGCCGCTCGACGTCGATCCGCTCGACGCCGCCGAGGCGCCGGAGATGCCGGCGAGCACACCTCCCGCGCCGAGCACTCCCGTAACGAGAACCGCTCTGATCTTGTTTGCCCGCTTCATTGGTTGACCTCCTGGTCGTGGGGGTTGCCTGATTACCCGTCCCATGGTGCGACGGGCGGCTAAGGCTCGCCCTTGGTCTGTGTAGGAGGTGTGTATGAGCCGCGCGGCCCCCTCCCTCTTTAAAAATGTCTTTGGCCGCCCGCCATCCGCGCGCCGCTGTTCAGTGCCGGGACGCCGGGGAGGCGAGGTCCACGGGCGCGCCGAAGCTCACGCGCAGCAGCGCTCCGCCGCCGGGAGCGTTCTCCGCGCGCGCGTAGCCGCCGCCGGCCTCCGCGGCCTGGCGTACGATCGCGAGGCCCAGCCCCGAGCCGGGCAGCGAGCGCGCGCTCTGCGCGCGGTAGAAGCGATCGAACACGAACGCCCTCTCCTCCTCGCGAAAGCCCGGCCCGTGGTCGCGCACGGTGAGCTCCCCGCTGTGCAGCCCCACCTCCACGAGCCCCTGCTCCGGGCTCCACTTGCGGGCGTTGTCGAGCAGGTTCGACACCGCGCGGCCGATCGCGCCCGCCTGTCCGCTGAGCAGCGTGGGCTCCAGCTGTGCCTCCCAGCGCACATCGCTGCGCCGGCGCGCGCGCTCCAGCGCCTCCGCCACGACGTGATCCAGGCGCACTTCGTCGGGGGGCTCGCGCGGCGGGGCGCCCCCGCGCGCCAGCTCCACCACGTCGCCCACCAGCGCCGTCAACTCATCGAGCTCGGAGACGATGTCCCTGCGCAGGCTCTCCTGCTCACTCGCCGGCAGCCGCTCGGCTTCCCCGAGCACCTGGATGTTCACGCGCAGGCTCGCAATCGGCGTGCGCAGCTCGTGGCCCGCATCGGCGATCAGGTGGCGCTGGGCCTCCACCGAGCGCTCCAGCGCATCGAGCGTCGTGTTGAAGCTCTCCGCGAGGCGCGCGATCTCGTCGTGGCCGGTGACCTCCAGGCGCTCGGACAAATCGAGGCTGCCCGTCAGCGTCTCGGTGCGCCGCGTGAAGCGCGCGATCGGCGCCAGCGCCGTGCGCGCCACGAGCGTTCCAAGCAGCGCCGCCAGCGCGATGCCCCCCACGCCGATCGCCGCCAGCAGGAGGAGGAGATTGCTCAGCTCGTGTTCCACCTCGCTCAGGGGACGCGCGATCAGCACCGCCCCGCGTTCGCCCGTGCCGAGCGTGAGCACGCGCAGGCGCATTGCGCGGACTGTCCTATCCGTCAGTGCGCTGCCGCTGCCCCGCTGCGCGATCTGCCTATCGAGCGTGGTGGGCGCGATTCGCGAGGCTGCATTCTGGCCTCCGGGCACCTGCACGGCGCCGTTCGGCGAGATGAACTGCACGTATCCCTCCGCGCCCCCAAACGGAGCCGGCTGGATGACTATGGATGACCCACCCACCCCGCCGCCATCGCCATCCGGCGGTGGTGGGCCACCACCTGGGGGTTCGCCCGCAAACGGGGCCCCCGGTCCGCGCGGCGCGGCGAACGTCTGCGCCCGCTGGCGCAGCGACTTATCGATTTCCCCGCGCAGATCCGAGCGCACCGCGAAGTACAACCCCAGCGCGACCCCGAGCACCGCGAGCGCCACCGATACGCTCGCAAGCGCCGCGATGCGCACGCGCAGGGTCACGGCTCGCGCAGGACATACCCCACCCCGCGCACGGTGTGGATGACCTCCTCCGCGCCCGCCTCTTCGAGCTTGCGCCGCAGGTAGCCGATATATACGCGCAGCGCGTTGGAGGTCGGCCCGAAGTCATATCCCCACACGCGCTCGTAGATCGCGCTGTGCGAGAGCACCCTGCGGGGGTTCGCCAGCAGCAGCTCGAGCAGCTGGTATTCGGTGCGCGTCAACTCCACGAACGTCTCTCCCACCAGCGCCCCGTGACGAGCCGGATCGAGGCTCACGCCGCCGAAGGAGAGCTGCTCCTCGGAGGGGGCGGATCCCTCCCCGTCCTTGCCGCCCTCGGGAGCCGAACGGCGCAGCAGCGCGCGCAGGCGCGCCTTCAGCTCGCCCACATCGAAGGGCTTCACCATGTAGTCGTCCGCTCCCATATCGAGCCCATCGATGCGATCGGCCACCGCGTCGCGCGCCGTCAGGATCAGGATCGGCACGCGGTTCTCCAGCTGTCGCAGCCGCCTGCATACCTCGAGCCCATCGACGCCGGGCATCCCCACGTCCAGCACCACCGCGTCGGGGACCCCCTGCGCGACCATGTCAAGGCACTGGGTTCCATCCTCGGCGATCTGCACCTCGTAGCCGCCCAGCGTCAGCGCGCGTCGCAGCGCCTCGCGCACCGCGCGGTCGTCATCGACTACGAGGATCGTCATGGCCGCATTCTGCCGCGCTCTTGCTAAGAGCGGTGTAAGGATCCATCCAGGGCATGGTCGGATGTCCAATCCAGGGGCCTGTTCGGATGTCCAGCGGGATGCGGACAATCTCCAACCGCCGTCCATATCGGCAGGGGCGATTCTCGCCGAAACTGTGAGCAATCTTGGAATCCTGCGTCCCAACGGCCCAGTGAGGTGAGGAGCCATGCGACCCCGATCACGTCAGATCCTTGCCCTGGGAGGCGGAGGCTTCTCGATGGAGCGAGACGGCTCGCTGCTCGATGACTACGTACTGTCCCTGGCCCCGGCCAAACGACCGCGCGTCTGCTTCCTTCCCACGGCCTCGGGCGATGCGGATCACTACGTCGTGCGCTTCTACCGCCGCTTCTCCTCCGAATGCGAGGCCAGCCACGTGTCGCTGTTTCGCCGCGACCAGGGCACGGGCGGCGTCGAGGAGGACATCGCCGCTCATCTGCTGGCGCAGGACGTGATCTACGTAGGCGGCGGCAACGTCGTGAGCATGCTCGGCGTGTGGCGCGCGCACGGGCTCCACGAGGTCCTGCAGCGGGCGTGGCGCGAGGGCATCGTCCTGTGCGGTCCCTCCGCCGGGTCGCTGTGCTGGTTCAGCGAGGCCCTCAGCGCGTTCCACGGGGCGCCGCGGCGGGTGCGCGGGCTGGGGCTCCTGCCCTACTCCAACTGCGTGCACTACGACGCCGAGCCCGAGCGGCGCGCCGAGTACCACCGCTTCGTCGGCGATGGGATGCGCGCGGGCTTCGCCGCCGACGACGGCGCCGCGCTGCACTTCCGCGGGCGCCAGCTCGAGCGGGTCGTCTCCTCGCGCCCAACCGCGCGCGCCTACCGCGTGGAGCCGATGCGCGACGGCGTCCTGGAGATCCCGCTGGAGAGCGTGTACCTGGGCGCCGGCAGCGAGCGCCCCGCGGCGCTGGTCGCAGTGTGAGCACGATCTTCGCGATGGGCGGTGGGGGCTTCACGATGGAGCCCTCCAACCCGCTGCTCGACGACTTCGTGCTCGACCTGGCGCGGGCGCGCGCGCGGGAGCCGCGCATCCTGTTCCTGCCCACCGCCTCCGGCGACACCAACGCCCAGATCAACGCCTTCCAGGCGCGCTTTGCGGGCCGTGCGTGCGTGCCCGAGCACCTGTCGCTGTTTCGCCTGAGCGATGCCGAGCGGACGCTCGAGGAGAGCATCCTGAGCCAGGACGTCATCTACGTCGGGGGCGGCTCGATGCGCAACCTGCTTGCGATCTGGCGGGCCCACGGGCTCGATCGCCTGCTGATCGATGCCTGGCGCGCGGGCACGATCCTCGCGGGACTCTCGGCCGGAGCGATGTGCTGGTTCGAAGGGGGCGTGACGCGCTCCAGCGGCCCCCCGGAGCCGATGGCGGGGCTCGGGCTGCTGCGCGGGTCGCTCACCGTGCACGCCGACGGCGAGCCCGAGCGCCTGCCGGTATGGCTGGCGGCGGTCCGCGCCGGCGCCCTCCTGGGCGGCTGGGCCGTGGACGACGGCGTTGGGCTGCTGTTCAACGGCGAGCGCCTGGAGCGCGTCGTCAGCTCACGCCCCGGAGCCGGCGCCGAGCGGGTGGATGCGATCGCCGGTGAGCTCGTGCGCCACCGTCTCGCGCCCGAGCTGTTGGGCGCCGGCGAGGACGCGCTCGCGCCGGCTCTCGACGAGGACATCCAGGAGCTGCGCCAAGTGCAACGCCTGCGCCGCGGCACCGGCGCCGGAGGCGCGCTCAGAGATCCGTGAGCCCTCCCGGCACGCGCGCGAGGGTCTCCTCCAGCGTCAGCTCCGGCGCCCCGCGTGCGCGGCGGTAGCGGTTCTGGGCGGCCAGCATCTGCGCGATGTCGCTGCGCTCGAGCCTCGCTTCGGTCTCCGAGGAGCGGGTGGGCGTCCAGTCGAGCAGCTCCTCGTCGCCGCCCTGGTAGAAGTGAGCCCCGAAGATCGCCAGCGCGATCAGCAGGATGGGCATGCCGAAGACGATGAGGTAGAACAACACCGCTCCCTCAAGCCCCCGCCGGCGCGGGGCGTGTCTTGGCGCGCGCGCGCGGTGCGCGCTTGGACGCTCCAGCGGGCGCGGCCGCCTTGGGCGGGCCGCTCTCCGCTGTGGACTGGATCCCCAACTCCTCGATCGCGGCGTGCAGAGCGGCGATCTGGGCCACGAGCTGAGCCTTGATCTGCTCGAGCTCGGCCACGTCGAGCAGGCGCGGACCCGCCTTCGAAGCCGGCCGGGCGGGCTTGCGGGCAAGGGCGGGGTGCCTGGACGCCAGCTCGCCGAGCGTCAGCTCCAGCGCGGCGATCTGGGTGTGCAGCCGCCGGCGGCGGCTCGCCTCCTCGGTGGGGCGTCCGGGCGAGGACTTCGGTTCCACGTACAGCGCCGCGGCGACGTCGCGGGGGTCCACCCCGGTGTCGTGCGCTTCCTGCGCGGCGAGCGCCGCGATCGAACCCACCGCTGAGGGCGTGGGCGGCAGGTCGGCGACGAACGTCCCCGACCCCTGCTGGCTGTCGATGATCCCCTCGTGCTCCAAGCGCTGGTAGACGGCGCGCACGGTGTTGGCGTTGATCCCGAGCGCCACCGCGAGGTCGCGCAGGGCCGGAAGGCGCTGGCCGGGAGCGAAGCGGCCATCGCGGATGCGCGTGCGCAGCGCCCACGCCAGCTGCACTCCGATCGGAACCTCGGCGTCGCGATCGAGGACGAGGTCGGTGAGGCCATCGGTCACGCCTTCAGATTAGCTCGATCTAGGGCAAATTGACAGTGTGCTATTGAACTAGTCGATTAACCGCCGTTCGAGCTGGCGGATCGCCAGGCGCCACATCAGCAGCGCGAAGGCGAGGAGCACCGCGACGTGCCGCAGATCCGCCGGGCCAAGCACTTCGAAGACCGCGTCGCGCACGAGCTGCACGCAGTGGTAGAGCGGGTTGAACTCAGCGATCGTGCGCAGCACCGGAGGCAGGGTCGTGATCGGGAAGAAGGTGCCGGCGACGAGGAACATCGGCGTGATCACCGCGGAGGTGACGTAGTTGAAGTTGTCGATCGTCTTCGCGACGGCAGCGATGAGCACGCCGAAGCAGGCGAAGCCGAAGCCCGTGAGGAAGCCGATGAAGGGCACCAGCAGCATGCCCCAGCTGGGCGAGAGCCCAAAGGGGATGCCCACGAGCAGCGGGGCCATGCCGTAGACGCCGGCGCGGATCGAGATCCAGAGGACCTCGGCGGTGATCAGCTCCTCGACGTCGAGCGGCGTGGCGAGCATCGCGTCGTAGGTGCGCTGGAACTGCCAGCGCACGAACGTGTTGAACATGCCGGGGAAGGCGGAGGAGAAGAGCACGGCCGTTGCGACGACGCCGGTGGCGACGTACGGCACGTAGCCGTAGTGGCCGAAGCGATTGAGGAGCGAGCCGAAGCCGAGGCCGAAGGCGAGCAGGTAGATCGTGGGCTGCACGATCGAGGAGAAGGTCGTCGAGGGCCAGTAGCGCCCGAAGATGACCACGTCGCGGCTCATCACGGCCACGAGCGCCGCCGGTTCGAGGCGACGCACGGGGCGAGCGGCGGTCTCCGGCGCGCTCATTCGATCTGCTCCCCGGTGAGGGTCACGAACGCATCCTCGAGGTTGGCCGGCCGCCGCACGCCCGCGGGGGCCTCGCCGTCGAGGGACTCCGCGCGCATGATCGCGATGGCAGCGCCGCTGCGCCGGTGCGACCAGCCCTGCCGGTCGGCGAGCCCAGCGACCGCGGCGAGCTCGGGGGCCGGTCCGTAGACCTCGAGCACGTCCCGCCCAGCGTGCGCGAGCACGAGCTCCGCGGGCGAGCCCTGGGCGATCACGCGCCCGTGCGACATCACGGCGACGATGTCGGCGAGGCGCTCGGCCTCCTCGATGTAGTGCGTGGACATCAGCACGGTGACGCCCGAGGCGCGCAGCGAGTCGATCAGCGACCACAGCTCCTGGCGCACCTGTGGATCGAGGCCCACGGTGGGCTCGTCGAGCAGCACGAGCCGCGGCTGGTGGATGAGGCCCCGCGCGACGAGCAATCGCCGGCGCATGCCCCCGGAGAGCTCGCGCACGATCGTGTCCGCGCGCGGGGACAGGTTGGCGATCTCGAGCGCCCTGTCCACGGCGGCGGCCCGTTCGGGGGCCGGCACGCGGTAGAGGCGCGCGAAGACCGTGAGGATCTGCCGGCAGGTGAGCTCGACGTCGAGGTTGTCGAGCTGGGGCACGACCCCCATCGCCATGCGCGCCTGCTTGGATTCGCGCGGCAGTGCGTACCCCAGCACCTCGATCGCCCCCTCGTCGGCGAGGGCCTGCGCGGTGAGCAGGCGCATCGTGGTGGACTTGCCCGCGCCGTTGGGGCCGAGCAGCCCGAAGCAGACGCCGGGGGGCACCTGGAGCTCCAGTCCATCGACGGCCGTGATCGCGCCGAAGCGCTTCACGACGCCCTGCAGGGATATCGCCGGCCGGTCCATTGCCAGGCAGATGCTGGCACACCGGCCGCCGGATCCCCGCACGCCACCGCCGGCCTCCTCGCGTACACCGCAGGACCACTGCACGCGGCCACTGGACCCGCGCACCCGGGCCGCTGGACCCGCACACGCCAGAGCAGATAGGCTGCCACGGCATGAGATTGATAGGCGCCGGCCTTCCGCGAACCGCGACGCTAACCCAGAAGACCGCGCTGGAGATGCTGGGCGTGGGTCCCTGCTACCACATGGTCAACGTGCTGGCGGACCTCGACCAGGTGCAGCTGTGGATGGCGGCGCTGAACGGACAGCCGCAGTGGGAGGAGATCTTCGCGGGCTTCGAGTCGACGGTCGACTGGCCCGGAGGCTACTTCTATCGCGAGCTGATGGAGGTCTACCCCGACGCGGTGGTGCTGCTGAGCGTGCGCGACCCCAGACGTGGGCGAAGAGCGCGCGCGACACGGTGTGGAGCGTGCGCCACGGCGAGTCGCTGATGCGCCTGCTCTCCAGCGCCTGGGGCGAGGTGGACCCGAAGTGGCAGGGATTCCTGGAGATGGTGGATGGGCTGCTGTGGAAGAACGAGGGCACCCTCGCGAAGAGCCACGAAACGCTGGAGCAGCTGGCCGCGGGCATGGTGGCGTTCAACGAGGAGGTCAAGCGCACGGTGCCGGCCGAGCGCCTGCTGGTGTGGGAGCCCAAGGACGGATGGGAGCCGCTGTGCCAGGCGCTGGACGTGCCGATCCCGAGCGAGCCGGTGCCGCACGTGAACGACAGCGAGGAGTTCGTCGCGCGAGTGGTCGACAGCGCGCTGGCCGGGCTGCAGGCCTGGCAGGAAAGCCGCGCGGCGACGGTTTCCTGAGGGCTCCCTCAGACGGGGGGCTGACGGCAGATCTTCGGGCCGCGGCCCGGCACGACTCCTTGATGCGCTATGATGCGCTACATGGAGCCCAGGCGTCGAGCACCCCGCCGGGACGGACATAGAACCACCCTCACCGTGCCCAGCTCCGTCCTCACCGCCGCCGAGCGACTGGCGCGGGAACTGGGCACGACATCCAATGACGCGATCGTACGTCTGGCCGAGGAGGGAGCATCGGCGCGCGAGCGCCGCGAGCAGATCGATGCCCTGGCCTCCGAACGTCGATCCGCGGTCGAGCGTGTGGGCTTCGCCGACGCGCTCACATTTCCATCCGCCGAAGAGCTTCAGAGAGCGATGCTGGCCGGTCGTAGTCGGGGCTGATGCTGGCGTGGGACACGACACTCGTCTCCCGCCTCTATCCAGGCGGACTGCTGGAGCGCCATCTGCTCGACCGCCTTCATGCCGGCGAACCCGTGGCCGTCACAGCGCCAACTGTCATGGAGGTCGTCACCGGCATCCAGGCCACCGCGAGGACCGACCCGCGCGTCGGCCCTGCGTTGACCTGGTTCACGCGACTCCTCACGAGCGATCTGGTGGAGGTCCTCTCGCTCGATCGCCCTGCCGCCATCCTCGCGGGGAGACTGCGCGCCCTGCATCCCACCCCACCCACCGGAGCGCGCCGCAAGGGAACCAAGCCAGAGCACCGCGCTGGATGGGTTCTGGACATCCAAATCGCCGCCTGCGCCTGGACGCACGGCCGCGAACTCGCAACCGAGAACATGCGCGACTTCGAAGCGCTGCGGGAACTCATCGCCAAGCTCCACCCCGATACCTCGCCGCTGGCCGTGGCCAACCCACCGCCTCAATAGGCACCGTTGGTGGCCATCAACGATTGAGTTTTACGCAGCCTGTGCCGCCAGGCCCTCGCCGCTCGCTCGCTCCGCGGCCAGCTCGCCCTCCTGCGGCCGCGAGGCCGCCGGTGGCCGCAGCAGCAGGAAGGCCGCAAGGATTCCCAGCGCAACGAACACGGCCGCGACGACGTACGCCAGGTGATATCCGCCGGTCAGCGCGCTGGCCAGCGGATGGCCGTCGGCGCTCAACGCCTTGGTGTGATCCGCGGCGATCGTTCCCAGCGTGGCCAGGCCGATCGCGCCGAACAGCTGCACCGAGACGTTGATGATCCCCGAGGCCAGACCCGCATCGCGCGGGGGAACGTCGGCCATTCCGATCGTCAGCAGCGGCAGGAAGGAGGCGCCCGCGCCGAGGCCGAGCGCCAGGAAGGCGAAGAACAGGCCGGGGAAGTAGCTCGCGTGCACGCCCTGAGCGGCCAGCAGCACGAGGCCGACGACGATGCCGAAGAGCCCCGCCGCCAGCGTCTGAACAGAGCCGAAGCGTTCCATCGCGCGCGCCGATATGCCCAAGGACATGGCCGCGATGGCAACCGTCAGGGGCATGAATGCCAGTCCCGTGTCGATCGCGTCGTAACCGAGCACGTGCTCCAGGTACAACGCGCCGAGGAAGAACGCGGAGAACATGCCCGTGACGAGCAGGCCGCGCACGAGACTCGAGCCCATCAGCGTGCGCAAACGCAGTATCCGCAGCGGCATGATCGGGTTGGCCACGCGCGCCTCCAGCGCCAGGAAGGCGCCCAGCAGAGCCAGCGAGACGCCGCCCGCGCCGAGCGTGCGCGCCGAGAGCAGGCCGTATTCGCTCGACTTGACGATCGCGAACGCGCCGAACATGGTCGCGAGCGTGACCAGGACCGATCCGAGGACATCCACGCCGCCCGCGAGGCCGATGCCCTCGTTCTCCTCGATCAGCATCGCCCCGAGCAGCAGCGCGAGCGCACCGATCGGCACGTTGACGAAGAAGATCCAGTGCCAGCTCAGCGACTGCGTGAGCGCCCCACCGGCGAGCAGCCCGATGGAGCCGCCACCGGCGGAAACGAACGCGTATACGCCCATCGCCTTGGCCTGCTCGGCCCTCTCCGGGAACTCGGTGACGATGATCGCGAGGATCACGCTCGAGGCGATCGCACCGCCGATCCCCTGGATCAAGCGCGCGCCGATCAGCATCGCCTCGCTGCTCGCGAGCCCGCACAGTATGGACGCCGCCACGAACACGACGAGCCCGCTGAGGAAGACCTTCTTGCGGCCCACCAGGTCCCCGAAGCGGCCGGCCAGCAGCAGGAAGCCGCCGAACGTGATCAGGTAGCCATCTATCACCCACGTGAGGTTCGCCTGCGTGAAGTGAAGTTCGCGCTGGATGGCGGGCAGAGCGACGTTGACGATCGTCGCATCCAGAACCATCATCAGCTGGCCGAGGCAGAGCACGCCAAGCGCTATCCAGCGACGACGCTCGCGCTTGCGCGCCGCGTCATCACCAGCGCCGGCGCTCTGCTCCAGCGTGTTGAGTTGCTCGGATGTGGTGGCAGTGGTGCTCATCGAATGCTCCTTCCAGGGTGCGCGAAGAGAACACCATAGCATGGATCATCACTGAAACAAGTATCATCATCTTAAACGTGACGATTGCTGCAACGTGGTATAATGCTGCTGTTATGACCGACCAGGCTCGCTCCTGCGCTCCCAACTCGATGGTCCTGCTGACCCGCCTCGCCAAGCAGGTCTACCGGCGCAGCGGCGAGGAGCTCTTGGGAATGCACATGCGCCTGTTGATGGCGCTCAGCTACGTGCGCGACCATGACAGTGCTCCCCAGCAGGAGCTGGCGGAGGCGCTGTGCATGGACGCCAACAATGTCGTGCTGCTGCTAAACGAGCTCGAGGATCTGGGGTATATCGCCCGTCGCCGCGACCCTCACGATCGTAGGCGCCACCTGGTTGAGCTGACCGAGGATGGGCTCCGTGCGCTGACCAGCGCCGAGCGCGCGCAGGAAACGATCGAGGACGATGTGCTGGCGGCGCTCGACCCGAGCGAACGCGCGATCCTGTGGCAGCTGCTCACCCGCGCGCTGCAGGGCGCCGAGCCCGACGCCCCCGGTCTGCACGGCGCGGCGACCGCGGCGATCTCAGCTTGAGCACCTCCTCGGCGATCAGCGATGTGGCCTCGCAAGTTTGATTCTTCGGTCTTTCGCGTGTTGTCGTCAGATGCGCAAAACGTGGCCTGATCGCGCGACATGCACGGGGCTACTGTGGTTTGCTTACTCGTACGACGACCCAACTCCAGCGGTCGTTTCGATGCGGACAGGAGGAGTCTCTAATGAGTGAGACAGAGATCGACGAGGCGAAGCTCGAAGCCTTCATGGGACAGGCGGTGACCGACATGGGCGCGATCATCAGCGCGCCGCTGATGATCATCGGCGAGAAGCTCGGTCTGTACAAGGCCATGGCTCACGCCGGGCCATTGACCTCACAGGAGGTCGCCGAGCGCTCTGGCGCGGCTGAGCGCTACGTTCGCGAGTGGTTGGGAAACCAGGCGGCCGGCGGCTACGTCACCTATGACCCCGAGAGCAAGCGCTACACGCTGCCGGACGAGCACGCGCTTGCGCTGGCGGACGAGGACAGCCCGTTCTACATCCTGGGCGTCTATGACTCGATTGCATCCCTGTATGCCGACGAAGACCAGATCCTCGAGGCATTTCGCAGCGGCAATGGGATGGGCTGGCACGAGCACGACCACCGCCTGTTCCGGGGCACCGAGCGGTTCTTCCGGCCCGGCTACCGCGCGAACCTCGTCGCCGAGTGGATCCCAGCTCTGGATGACGTGCAGGAGAAGCTCGAACGGGGCGCCAAGGTCGCCGATGTCGGCTGCGGACATGGAGCCTCGACGATCATCATG
>JBIOES010000032.1:0-16490 GCA_044446265.1 Solirubrobacterales bacterium | reverse complement strand
GTGGTCGAGATGGACATCAACATGGGAAACTCCTCGGGCCTGCAGGCGCTCGGCCTCCTCGCGAGCGAGAAGCCCGACGTCCGCGTGGTCGTCCTGACCGTGTCGACCGACCGCGGGGACGTGCTGCAGGCGCTCGCCGCCGGCGCGCGCGGCTACCTGCTCAAGGACACGCCGACGAGCCAGTTCACGACGGGCGTGCGGCAGGCGGCCGAAGGTCAGATCGTGCTCTCCAGCGACGTGTCCGGAGCGCTCAAGGCGCACGGGTGCAGCGGCGTACAAGGAGCGCGGGACAGCGCGGCGCTGACGCCCCGTGAGACGGAGGTGCTGCGGCTGATCGTCGACGGCGCCGACAACGTCTCGATCGGCAGGGAGCTGTCGATCAGTCATCACACCGTCAAGCGCTACGTGAAGAACATCTTCGAGAAGTTGGGCGTGCATAGCCGGGTCCAGGCGGCCGTCCACGCGGTGCGCGTAGGCCTGCTGTGATCGCCCCGATCGCCTCCCGGCGATCGGCGACTCCCAGCTTGGCCACCCCCGCGGAGATGTGGCGGCGGACCGTGATCGGCGAGAGCGAGAGGCTGCGTCCGATCTCGGCGGTGCGCATACCGGCTCCGAGCAGGCGCAGGATCTCGGCCTCCCTGCTCGACAGCTCGCCGGCGCCGTCGTTGTTGCCGAGGCCCACCCCGGCGATCGGCAGCTCGCGCAGCTCGCCGAGCACGGGCGCAACCAGCGCACGGGGCAGTGCGGGCTCGCCTGCGAGCACGCCGCGCAGCGCGATTGGAAGGCGATCGGGAGGGGTGTCCTTGGGCAGGTACCCCATTGCGCCGGCGCGCAGCGCGGCCAGCAGATCCTCGGTGCTGTCGGAGACGCTCAGCATCACCACCGCGGTCTCGGGCGCAACGGCGGCGAGCGTGGCGGCGGCCTGAATGCCGCCGCCGGGCATGTAGACGTCCAGCAGGCAGAGGTCGGGACGCTCCCGCAGCACGGCATTGACGGCGCCGTCGCGGTCGGCGGCCTCGGCGAGCACCCGCAGCCCGCCCTTCATCAGCGCCATGCGCACGCCCAAGCGGATCGCGGGGTGGTCGTCGGCGATGACCGCGGTGGGGGCGGCGCTCACGGCAGGATCACCTCCACCGTCGTGCCCCGATCGATGGCGCTGGTGACGTGCAGGACGCCGCCGAGCGCGTCGGCGTGAGCGCGCATGCTGGTGAGCCCAAAGCCGTTGTTGGTGGCGGAGGCGTCGAATCCCTCGCCCTCGTCGCGCACAGTCAGACGCCACCCGCCGGCGTAGCGCAGCGTCACCTCGATCGTGTTCGGGCCGGCGTGCTTGGCGGCGTTGGCGACGGCCTCGCGGGTGACGTGCAGGAGAGCCGCGCGCGTCGGCTCGTCCGCTCGGGCCGACCCTGGGACCCCGGCGGCGTCGAAAAGGAGGCAGGCGCTGCGAGCGGCGGCGTGCGCGCCTGCCTCGATCGCCTCCACGATGGGCTGGGAGTTCCCGGCGCTCGGCGGCGAGCTCAGCCGCGGCAGACCGGGGCGAGCGGCGGTGCAAGGAGGCTGACGGAGGTCGTTGAGGATCGCCCGCCCTCCCGCGAGCGCTCGCTCGCTCGCGCTCACCACCGCGTTCGCCCCCGACCCGCTTGCGTGCCCGCTCGCCAGGGTGCGCGCGTTGGCGAGCGCCAGAGATAGGTCCTGCATGATCAGGTCGTGGACGTCGGCGGCCACGCGGCGGCGCTCCAGCGCAAGGGTGCGTGCGGCTCCGCGGCGCTCGGCCGCGGCGCTCAGACGCCAGCCGGTGAGCAGGCTGCCGGTGAGCAGGGCGCATCTCGTCAGGGACGTGCGGCTGGGGCGGCCTAGGGTCGAGCGGGCCGAGGACGCAAGGGCGAAGGCGTGGTGGTGCCACGTCGAGCCCGAGGTGGTGACGGGTGCCGTAAGGGCCGGGCCATCGGTCGCATCCAGACGTGCGGACCTGGCGAGATGCGCCCTCAGGCCGCCGAGCGCGATCCACCGCGTGGGGGACTCATCTGCTGGCCGTCTGCCTGTGATCGTAATTCCCCGATCTAAGACTCGTTCTGATTGAGCGGCTCTAGCGCAGAGCCTACCGCCTGTCCGAGGTCAGGACAGTCCCAATCATCTTGACGACCTCAGACCCGTCGCTCAAGCGCTGCCGGAGATGACGGTCCGCCGCCGGCCGCAGAGACGAGTCTCGATACACGCGCATTTTACGCAATTTGCAGGAATTCGAGCCGAATCGATCCAGCTGGTTGGCATCGGCCCGCTGAATCACAGGGGTTGCGTGCCAACTGGGGTGGCCGGCAGTGTCTCCGACTCGGGTGCCAGCTGGCTCGGCCACTGTCCGAAGAAGGACTCGATGGCCGCCGCGTCGAGCGGGCGGGCGAACAGGAAGCCCTGCCCGCTGTCGCAGCTCTCGCCCTGCAGCAGGGCCAGCTCCTGGGACTGCTCGATGCCCTCCGCGAGCGTCTCGATCGAGAGGGCCTTGCCGAGCTGCACGAGCGTGCGGATCAGCGTCTCGCCCTCCGGATCCTGGGTGAGCCGCGCGATGAACGTGCGATCGATCTTCAGCGCGTCCACGGGGAACTTCTGGAGGTGCGCCAGCGAGGAGTAGCCGGTGCCGAAGTCGTCGATCGCGATGCGCACGCCGAGCTCCTTCACCGCGGCGAGGCGCTGCGCGGTCTCCTCGACGTTGCGCATCAGCGTGGTCTCGGTGATCTCGATCGTCAGCGCACCTGCCTCCAGGCCGCTGCAGAGCAGCGCCTCGCGCACGCTGCTCACGAACTCGTCGGTGTCCAGCTGCTTGGCCGAGGCGTTGACCGACATGCCGATCGGGTGCCCCGCCGCTCGCCAGCCGGCCGCCTGGCGGCAGGCCTCCATCAGCACCCACTCGCCGATCTCGACGATCATCCCGGTCTCCTCGAGCAGGGGGATGAAGTCGTTCGGCTGGATCGTCCCGCGCGTGGGGTGCTTCCAGCGGATCAGCGCCTCGACTCCCGTGGGGCTCATGTCCTTGAGATCGAACGTGGGTTGGTACTCCAGGTAGAACTCCTCGCCGGCGAGCGCGTCGCGCAGATCCATCTCGAGCTCCATGCGGCTCTGGACCGCGTCCTGCATCCCCGACTCGAACAGCGTGAAGCGGTTCTTGCCGTCCCACTTGGCGCGGTACATCGCGATGTCGGCGTCGCGCAGCAGCTCTTCGGCCGAGCCCCGGTCGCCGGCCGCGATCCCCACGCTGGCGGTGACCGTCAGGCGGGTCATCTCCGAGGAGGACTCGTCGAGCTTGAAGGGCTGCTTGAGCGCCTCCAGCAGGCGCTCGGCGATCAGCTCCGGGCCCGCGGAGAGGGACATCCCCTCGGCGATCACCACGAACTCATCGCCGCCCAGACGGCCCAGCGCGTCGGTATCGCGGATCGCGCTCTGCAGCCGCCCGGCGACGGCCTGCAGCAGCCTGTCGCCCGAGCCATGGCCGAGCGTGTCGTTGATGTGCTTGAAGTTGTCGAGGTCCACGAACAGCACGGCCACCGGGGCGGGGTTGCGTCGCGCGCGGACCAGCATCTGCTCCACGCGGTCGAGGATCAGGGTGCGGTTGGGCAGGCCCGTGAGCGGATCGTGGGTCGCCAGGAACGCCAGCTCCTCCTGACGGCGCGTGAGCTCCTCGTTGGCGCGCTGGCGCTCGCTCTCGAAGGACTCGCACATGCGCACGAGCGTCACGTCGAGGCTGCGCTGCAGCATGCGCAGCGCCTCTGCGAGCACCTCCTTGGGAAGGTCGAGCTGAATCGCGATCTCGCGCGCCACCTCGGCGGCCGAGTCGCGCCAGCGCAGGCATCGCTTGGTGACCTCGTTCAGCGACGCCGCCCGCTGCGCGGCGAGTTGGCCGAAGATGCGCCAGGAGTCACGGCCCACGTCGCGGGCCACATCGGGTCCCTCGCCCCCCATCCACCTGGCGACCGCGATCGTCGATACGGCGCCGACCTTGGCGAAGCTGTCTTCGACCAGCGCGTCGAGCACCTGGCTGGATTCGCGCGAGCGATTGGTGAGCCCTTCGACGACCTCCTCGGTGCGCGCGTGCAGCTCCTGCCCGAGGCGCCGCAGATCATCGGCCAGGTCCACCGGCTGGTTGTCCTTCAACATTAATCAACTATTCGGCCATACCCATGCATTCCTTGAGGTTGGCGATGTTTACGTTCGATAACTACAGCCGGTGGTCCGTGATAGAAGAGGGTCGATGGGCGTCTCCCGCATCACCCGCTTCGGGTTCGTCAACGCGTATCTGGTCACCGAGGAGGACGGTTTCACGCTGGTCGACACGATGCTGCCGCGCAGCGCCAGGAAGATCCTCCAAACGGCTGCCCGCACGGGCAGGCCGATCGTGCGCATCGTGCTGACGCACGCCCACGTAGACAACATCGGCTCGCTCGACGAGCTCGCCGCCGCGCTGCCCGGTGCCGAGGTGATCGTCGGAGAGCGCGAGGCCCGCCTGCTGCACAAGGATCGCTCACTCGAGCCCAACGAGCCGCAGATCCCGCTCAAGGGCGGCTACCCGGGCGCGAAAACCGTCCCCACGCGCACGGTGACGCCCGGCGAGCGCATCGGCTCGCTGGAGGTCGTTGCGGCTCCAGGCCACACGCCGGGGCAGATCGCGCTGCTGGACACCCGCGACCGCACCCTGATCTGCGGCGACGCGTTCTCGACGCTCGGCGGAGTGGAGACCAGCGCACGCCCCAACTGGCGCTTCCCGCTGCCGGCGCTGGCGACTTGGGACCGTCCCACGGCGCTCGCCACCGCGCGGGCCCTGCGGGCGCTCGAGCCCTCGCGCTTGGCCCCCGGGCACGGCAAGATCGTGCACGAGCCGGCGGCCGCGATGGACGCGGCGATCGCGCGGGCTTCCTGAACTCAGCCGTCGGGGAACGGGGCGATCGGCACGCCGTGATCGTGCTCGCGCATCCCCAGCTCGTAGGCGGCGCCGTGTGGCGTGTGCAGGGTGCGTGCGGGAGAGCCGGGCCGGCGCACGGTCATGGAGAGTGAGGCGATCGAGCAATTGCTGACGTCGTGCTCGCCGCCGTCGGGGTCGGCGTAGCTCCAGCCCGCCTGCGCCTCGGCGGGGGTGTCGATGTGCGCGTCGACGGTCATTCCATCCGGCCCCGGCAGTGAGAGCCGGCAGCGCTGCGGCGTCTCCGCGACCAGCAGCCCGCGCGCGCCCAGTCCTCCCAGCGCGAGGCGGCGTCCGTCGAGTGAGAGCGCGCCGTTGGCCACCCACGGTGTCATCCAGCGCCCGATGCGCACGCGCCCGATCGCCACGTCCAGCCACGCTGCTGGGTTCTCCTCGAAGTCGATGCCGTGCAACCAGATCCAGCGCTCGGCGTGCTCCGCGCCCCAGTTGTGGCCCACCATCCCGCGCCAGCCGCGCAGCTCGATCGTGCGAGTCGATCCGGAGATGGGGTCGGGCAGCTCGATCGTGCCGTCGAAGCTCGCCGCGGGCGCGGGGCTTGTGAGCTTCGTGCGCGGCAGCGGCGCGCGGTACATCCACGCGCGCGGCAGGTGGCGCAGCTCGGGCTCCGAGGAGGCGAAGCGCAGCGACCAGCGCGCATCTCCGCAGGCTCCCTCCGCGCGCTCGGGGGTCAGCTGGGCCTCGCCGATCGAGATCCACCCGCCGTCCGGGACGCCCAACTCCTCTGTGGTGAGCTTGTGCTGGAAGGGCCGCCCCAGCCGCACGTCGAAGACGGTGCACCACAGCGATCCGCGGGCGGGCGCGCCGGATGGCTTGTGCACGGTATAGCGGATCCACACCCCCACCGGCTCGTGCGGCGAGACCGCGCGCAGGTAGAAGGACTCGTACATACCCGAGCGCTCGGGGGCATCGGGGAAGACGGCGCTTACGGGCATGGCGGCGATCCTAGAGCAAGCTCCGCCCCGGAAACTGAGAGGATGCCGCCGTGGATCGCGCTCCCCTGGTTCAACTCCCGCCCGCGCTTGCGCCACCGGCCGCCTCCCCGCGTCCCACATCGGGCTCGGCGGGCGCTCGCTTCCTGCTGGGGATCGACGGCGGCGCGACCAAGACGCTCGCGGCGGTGCTCGACGTCGAGGCGAACCGGCTGCACCTGGGGCACGGCGGGCCCTCGAATCAGGACGCCGTCGGCGCGCAGGCGGCCACGCAGGCGCTGCTCGATGCCGCGGATGAGGCGATCACGGGTGCGGGCACTTCGATCGAGGGGCTCGACGCGGCGGTGCTCGCGGTGGCAGGCACCGATACCGAGGCCGTCATCGGCGAGGTGCGCGCTCACCGCCCGCCGGAGTGGATCGTGGTGAACGACGTGGTCGCCGCCTGGGCCACCGCGACCGGAGGAGAGCCGGGCGTGGGGGCGATCTCGGGCACCGGCTCGAACGTCTTCGGGGTGGGGCGCGACGGGCGCGCGTGGCGCACCGGCGGTTGGGGTCATATCGTCGGCGACGAGGGCTCGGGCTACTGGCTGGGTTTGGAGTCGATCAAGGCCGCCCTGCGCGACCGCGACGGCTCGGGACCGCAGACCGCGCTCAGCGACGCGGCTGTGGAGTTCTTCAACGCGCCGAGCGTCGAGGCGCTCGGCGTGTGGGTCTACTCGAAGCCCCTCACCAAGAGCGAGATCGCGGCCTTCGCGATCGAGACCGCCCGCTGGGCCGAGCGCGGCGATGCGGTCGCGCGCGAGCTCTACGAGGACGGCGCGCGCTGGCTCGGCCGCCAGATCGGGGCGGTGATCGCCAAGACGGGCCTGGAGGGCGAGTTCCCCGTCGGCCTCATCGGCAGCGCCTACAAGGCGGGCGCCATCTTCGTCGAGCCCCTCACGCGGGCGATCCACCGGGCGGCGCCGCAGGCGCGGGTCGCGACGGTCGAGATGACGCCGGTGGGGGGCAGCCTGCTGCTCGCCGCGCGCGCCTGTGGCGCGGAGGGGGCGCTCGATCCCGCGCGGCTGGCGAAGCTCGTCGAGGAGACGCTCTAGCCTCCGAGTGCGCCGGCGATCGCCGGCGCGTCTCCGATTGCCTGCGCACCCTCGCCGGCGATGCGCACCGCCGCCGCCGCGTTGCCGTAGGCCGCGGCGTCCGCGGGCGGCCGCCCATCGCGCAGCGCGATGAAGAAGGCCGCCGCGAACACATCTCCCGCGCCGAGGTCGTCGCGGGGCTCCGCCCTTGGTGCGACGGGAACGCGCTCGACGGTTTCGCCGGGCAGCAGGAGCTCGGTGGGTGCCGAGCCGGCCGTCACCGCGATCGCGCTCGCCGCCTCGGAGGAGCGGTGCGTCGCGAGCAGCTCCTCGCAGCAGGCGCGCTCGCGGTCGCTGAGCACGAGCGCGTCGACGTGTTCTGGAAGGGTGCGAGGGTCGAGTTGGGTGAGCGATACCTCGCCGCCCTCGCTCCACTCGCGCAGGAGGCCCTGCGGGGTGATGCCCACGAAGTCCGCCCTTCCACTCCACCGTGCGGGGGTCTCGCGGGCGACGGCCGCGAGGTGCAGGATCGAGGTGTCCACCTCCAGCGTCTCGACGATCGGGCCCGCCCAGGCGAGCATCCGCTGCTTGCGCTTCGCGCCCATCCCCGAGGTGAGGAGCATGGTGGTGTGCTCCGCTGGGAGCACCCGCAGCTCGAGCTCCTTGCGATAGGGCGCCAGCAGCTCGTCCAGCTCCGCGGGGTTGCCCCTGGTGAGGATAAGGGTGCGCTGCCCGAGCCTTGCCGCCTGCAGGGCGCTGTAGAAGGCCCCGCCTCCCGGCCGCCGGGAGCCGTCCTCCAGGATGTCGATCGTGACGTGCCCAACGGTCGTGTAATCGAACCTGGGTCGCGAACGTTGGGAGCCGGGGGCGTTCGCCGCGGACATAGCTGCCGGCGCGGCTCAGCGCACCGCCGCCGGCACGCTCGGCGCGCTGCGCAGCGGCAGCTCTGAGCCGGCGATCGCGGCCGCGGCGAGGCGGCCGGTGAACACGCAGCCGCCGAGGAACGTGCCCTCCAGCGAGCGCTTGCCGTGCATCCCGCCGCCACCGAAGCCGGCCGCCTCCCCGACGGCATAGAGGCCGGGGATCGGCGTGCCGTCCTCTGCGCGCAGCACGCGGCCGCCGAGGTCGGTCTGGATGCCGCCAAGGCTCTTGCGCGCCATCACCTGCAGGCGAATCGCGATCAGCGGGCCCGCCTTGGGATCGACGATGCGCTGGAACGCGCACGTGCGCAGGCGATCCCCGCGCCAGTTGCGCAGCTGCGCGATGCGCCGCAGCTGATCGTCGTTGAAGAGACCCTTGCCGCGTGCGATCGTCTCGTCGTAGCGCCCGATCTCGCGCTCCAGCACGGTGGCGTCGATCGCGTCTTCGCCGGTGACGCCGTTCATCTTCACCGCCAGCTCGGAGAGCGTGGAGGCCGAGACGAAGTCGGGCGAGCCCTCCAGGAAGTGCCTCACCAGGCCGGGCTTGCCGAGCAGGATCCCCAGCAGGAAGCGCACCGGGCGGCGCTCGCGCAGGTTGGGGTTGTGCTGCGAGCCCGACACATCCAGCTCGCGCGTGGCGATCTTCCAGTTGCAGATCAGCCACGAGTACTTGCGCTCGTCCTCGCACGTGCGCTCCATCGCGCTGTAGGCGTCGAAGGTTGGGATCATGGGCACCGGGCCGTAGCGCACGCCATCGGGGTTGAGCATCACGCCCGAGCGCGGCGGGATCAGCTTCAGCCCGTGGTGCTCGCGCTGGGGGTTGGGGTGGCGCACGGCGTCGGCGTAGTTCCACATCCGAGACAGATGCGTGACGTTGCCGCCCAGGCGGGCGACCTCTTCGTGCAGCGCCCCATCGGCGTAGCGGTGGGAGCCCATCAGGATCTTCTGCGGCGCGCTCCCGAGGCGCTCGGTGGGCCACTCGCGGCGCACGATCTCGAGGTTGCCGCCGATGCCCCCCGCGGCCACCACCACCGCGCGGGTGGCGCGCACCTCGTACTCCTCGCCCTCTCCGATGGCTCCCGCGTGTCCATTGGCCTGTTCGCCGCGGTGCCTATCCCGCGCGGTGGTCCCCAACTGCGCGACCCTCGCCGGGCCGGCCCCTGCCGGCCCCTCTTCTCCTTCTTCACCCGCGCTCTCCCGCACCACGCGGCAGCCCACCGCGTGGCCGTGCTCGATCAGCAGCTCGCTCACGCGCGCGCCGAAGCGCACCTCCAGCCCTGCGCGTCGCGGGTGCTCCTCGATCGCGCTCCAAACCGCCTGCACGAGCGCCTTGCCGGTGCCCCACGTCATGTGGAAGCGGGGAACCGAGTTGCCATCGCCGAAGTTGCCCCGCTCGGCCCAGTTGACGACCGGGAAGAAGCGCACCCCGATCTCGCGCAGCCAGCCGCCCACGTCGTCGCGTGCGCGCGCCACGTACTGCTCGGCCCAGCGGCGCGGCCACTCGTCCTCGGGCTCGAGCTCCGCGATGCGCAGCCAGTCCTCCAGCGCCAGGCGCTCGCTGTCGCGGATGCGCGAGCGGCGCTGCTCGGGCGAGTCCACCATGAACATCCCCCCGAACGCCTCGCGCGCGAGGCCGCCGAGCTCGTGCGGCCGGCAGCGATCGAGCAGCAGCACCGTGTGCCCCGCGCGCAGCAGCTCCAGCGTGCACACCAGCCCCGCGAGCCCCGCGCCCACCACGATCGCGTCGCGCTCGGAGGCGCTCACGTGAGCGCCATCCCCGGGGCCACCCGCACCTCGATCAGCTCCGGGCCATCGCTGGCCAGCGCGGAGCCCAGCTCCACCCCCAGCTCCTCCGCGTCGCTCACGCGGCGCGCGTTCACGCCGTAGCCGCTTGCCACCGCCACGCAATCGAGCGCGGGCAGGTCGAGGCCCGGGGCGCCCGAGATCTCCTCGAGCATCCCAAACCACTTGAGGATCGCGTACTCGTCGTTGCGCAGCACCACGAACGTCACCGGCACGCGGTATGCGGCGGCCGTCCAGAATGCCTGCACCGCGTACTGCGCGGAGCCCTCGCCCAGCACGCACACCACGGGGCGATCGGGGCACGCCAGCTGCACGCCGATCGCCGCGGGCATCCCGAAGCCGAGCCCCCCGCCCGCCGAGAAGTAGTAGCTCCCGGGGCGCGAGAGGCGCAGCTGGTTGCGCAGCGCGGGCGTCGCGGAGGGGGACTCGAGCACCACGATGCCATCCGGTGGGAACACCCGCGCGAGCGTGCGCACCGCCGTGGAGGGGTTCATCGGCTCCGACTCCTCCGCCGCCTCGGGCGCCGGCCGTTCGAGCGGCGCCGCGCGCTCGGAGTCGCCCACCAGCTCGGCGAGCGCCGCTAGCGTGAGCCCCACATCGGCCACGATCGCATCGCCCATCGGCGCGCGCGCCGCCTCATCGGGGTCGCTCGTGATCGCCACCAGCTTCGTGCCCTCCGCCAGCAGCGCGCCCGGGATGTTGGGGTAGTAGGGGAACACCGAGCTCCCCGCCACGAGCACCAGATCGTGCGCCGCCAGCGCGTCTCCCACCGGCCACACCGCGGGGGGGAGGATGCCCTGGAAGAGCGGGTGATCCTCGGGGAAGCCGATCCGCCCGCCACCGGTCGCGGGCGTCGCGTAGACCGTCAGGCGCTGGCGCTCAGCCAGACGGATGGCCGCGTCCCAGCCGCCGCTCGAGTCGATATCCGGGCCGGCGACGAACGCGGGCGAGGACGCCTGCGCGAGGCGCTCTGCCAGCTCTGCCAGCACGGCCGGTGCGGGCAGTGCGGCGCCGCTCACATTGCGCGTGGTCTGGTGGCGCACCTCTGCCTCATCGGGCAGCTCCACCGACCAGTCATCCATCGGGATCGACACGAACACCGGCCCGCGCGGCGCGAGCCCCGCCAGGTGCGTGGCGCGCGCCAGCGCGTGCGGCACGTCCTCCGCGCGCGGGGGCTCGTAGCTCCACTTCACCAGCGGGTGGGGCATGCGCACGGCGTCGCGGTTCGTGAGGTTCGCCTGCAACGTCATCAGCGAGCGGTGCTGCTGCCCCGCGGTGACCACCACCGGCGAGTGGTTCGCCTGCGCGTTGAAGATCGCCCCCATGCCGTTGCCCAGTCCCGGCGCGGTGTGCAGGTTCACGAGCGTCGGGCGCCCACTCGCCTGCGCGTAGCCATCGGCCATTCCCACCGCCACCGCCTCCTGCAGGCCCAGCACGTAGCGGAAGTCCGCGGGGAACTCCGTGAGCATCGGCAGCTCGGTGGAGCCCGGGTTGCCGAAGATCGTCCCCATGCCGCGCTCGCGCAGCATCTCGATGACGGCCTCTCTGACTGTTCCCATCCTCATCTCCTTGGCTCCGGGATCCCGAGGGGATCCTGTGCAACACGGCTGGCAGCGTATCGGCCCGGCGCCGTTACCATCGAAACCGCATCGAACGCGCCGCCTGGCTGTTTGGATGCCTGTCGCCCGATGACGCCGCACCTCCCTCATCGAGCCTTGAGTCGAGCGCGCCTGGCCGTGGCGCTCGCCCCCGCCATCCTGCTCTGCGCCGCTCAGGCCGCACCGGCCTCGCCCGCGCACAGGGGCGCCTCTCAGTACCCCGCCGGAGCCGAACGCCCAGCGATAGCGGCGACGGCCGCCGGCGGAGCTCAGCAGGGGGGCGTCTCTCCCACGGCGCCGGGCTCCAAGCCGACCCCCCTCGTGCCCACGAGCAAAGCAAAGACCACCCTGCGCGGCAACCCAGCGCGCGCGCTGCTCGCGTTCAAGACGATGCAGAGCTACTTCTACCTCCAGGGCACCGGCCTCTACAAGGGCGAACCGTACTCGTTTCTCTGGCCCTTCTCGCAAGCCCTCGCGGCGACGGTCAGCCTCGCCCACATCCCGGGTGAGGCGAGCGCGCTGGCACACGAACTGCGGGTGCGCATGTTCGGCTTGGAGCGCTACTGGGAAGCGTCCTCGCACCCCTCGCGCGAACAGTCGGGCGAACAGTCCACCGAACAGTCCACGATCGCCTCGGTGGCGCCGCTGCCCTCCTTCGCGGGCACCGTCGCGCCACCGCTGGGAGCGGGCGGCACGAGCTACTACGACGACAACGAGTGGGTGGGAATCGAGCTGGCGCGCATCTACGAGCTGGGCCACGAAGCCTTCGCGCTACAGCAGGCCAGGCAGATCATGGCGTTCGTGATGGCGGGCTGGCAAACGACCACCCCCAGCGGCAAGCCGCTGGCGTGCCCGGGCGGGGTGCCCTTCTCCAACTCCCCCACCAACAACTCGCGCAACACCGTCACCGACGGACCCGCGGCCGAGCTGGGGGCGCAGCTGTATCGCATCACCGGCGAACCCCAGTATCTGGCCTTCGCGCGGATGGCCTACGGCTGGGTGCGCCAGTGCCTGCTCGCGCCCAACGGCCTCTACGCCGACCACATGATGAACAACGGCGAAGTCGAACCGATGCAATGGAGCTACAACCAGGGCACGATGATGGGCGCCGGAGCTCTGCTCTACCAGGCCACCGGCGAGGCGTCGTACC
The DNA here is from genome assembly GCA_044446265.1 of Solirubrobacterales bacterium. Taxonomy (GTDB): domain Bacteria; phylum Actinomycetota; class Thermoleophilia; order Solirubrobacterales; family Solirubrobacteraceae; genus Palsa-744. Next base: position 4,054 of record JBIOES010000032.1, on the reverse strand, counting down.
TCTACCAGGCGCGCCAAACCGCGAAGGCGGCGCTGGCCTACTACACCACCGAAAAACTCGAGCTCGAAAACCCGTTCTTCGCCTCGGTGTATCTGCGCAACCTGCTCTACCTCGACTCCATCAGCCACGACCCCCCGGGGCCCAAGCTGGTGCAGGCCTACGTCAACTACGCCTGGGCGAACCTGCGCCTGAGCAACTACCTGTTCGTCTCGGGCTCGCCCTCCACCTCCACGCTCTTGGGGCAGGCGGCGATCGTGCAGCTCTACGCGCTGTTGAGCACCCCGCCGACGACATACTTCTGAGCGCCCTGTACGCTTGGCCGGTGAGCGACTCCACCGGCATGATGACCCCCGCGGGGCTGCAGTCCCTGAGCGAGGAACTGGCGGCCCTCGAGGGCGAGGGGCGCCGTGAGATCGCCGAGCGCATCAAGACGGCGCGCGAATGGGGGGATCTCAAGGAGAACAGCGAGTACCACGACGCCAAGAACGAGCAGGCGCACCTGGAGACGAAGATCGCGCGCCTGCGTGAACGGATCTCCACCGCGGTCGTCGTCGAGGAGGCGCCCGCCGCCAACGGCGCCATCGGCTTCGGCTCGACGGTGGCGGTGCGCGACTCCGGCGGCTCCGAGCGCACGTGGAAGATCGTCTCCTCGCACGACGCCTCTCCGGCCGAGGGGCGGCTCTCGGCCGACTCGCCGGTGGCGCGCGCGCTGCAGGGACACCGGGTGGGCGACGAGGTCTCGGTGACGCTCCCCCGGGGCGAGACCGTGATGAAGATCCTCAGCGTGGAGTGACTGGGGACATGGAGGGGCCCGGCTCGCCGGCCTCCGGCCGGCTGCCTGTGCCCCGCGATGGGGTACGCCACCCTCCTAGCGCAGGAAGGCCCGCCTCGGCGGGTGCACCGGCTTCGAGGAGGGTGGCCGCGAATGCCTCCACGACGCGCGGGTCGAACTGCGTGCCGGCGCAGGCGTGCAGCTCCTCGACCGCCTCCGCCGACGTGATCGCGGGCGAGTAGGAGCGGTTGGAGATCATCGCGTCGTAGGCATCGCACACGAAGATGATGCGCGCTCCCAGCGGGATCTCCTCGCGCGCCAGGCCATCGGGGTAGCCGCCGCCGTCGAAGCGCTCGTGACTGGAGCGCACCAGCCTTGCGACGGGGCGCAGGGCGGAGGCGGCCATCAGGATGCGCTCGCCGAGGATCGTGTGGCGGCGCATGAAGCGCCACTCCTCCTCATCGAGCGGCCCGGGCTTGGTGAGGATGGCGTCGGGGATCGCGATCTTGCCCACATCGTGCAGCTCGGCCGCGCGTGCGAGCACGTCGAGCTCCTCCACGCCCATGCCCATGCGCCGGCCCACCGCAAGCACCAGCGCGCCGACCCCTCGCTGGTGCTCCTGCAGGTCGGGGTGGCGCTCCTGGAATGCCTGCAGCAGCACGTCGCGCAGCTGGTGCACGGCGCTCGATTCGCGCGTCTGGTCCTTGCGCTTGTAGAGGCGCTGATCGGCGAGCTGCATGATCGCGGCGGGGTCGCCGACCTCGCCGGGGATGCTCACCACGCCGTGCGCCGCGCCGATCGCGAACCCCGGGCCCTGCTCGGAGAGCGCCGCGAGGCTGGCTCGCACGACCGTTTCGATGCTCACCGCGCCGCTGCGCAGCAGCACGCAGAACTCATCGCCGCCCATGCGGTAGGCGGTGCCGTAGGGCGCCACGATCTCGCTCAGCTTGCCGCTGAGGCGCGCCAGCAGCGCGTCGCCCGCGGGGTGTCCGAAGGTGTCGTTGTAGCGCTTGAAGCCGTTCAGGTCATACAGCACGAGCTCCCACGGCTCGCCCGCATTGGCGGCGCGGCAGGCGACGTGCAGATCCTCGATCAACAGGCGGCGATTGCCCAGGCCGGTGAGCGGATCGGTCAGCGCCAGTTCGCGCGAGCCCACCAGCATCGCGAGGTTCTCGCGGACGGTCAGCGTCAGGTGCACGCCCACCGCCAGTACGGTGGCGCCCGCCAGGATCACCGCAACGGGAGTGAGCTGGGTCTGGGGGAGGTTGCCGTAGATCAGCACCCCCAGCGCCACCAGCAGCGAGAGGGTGGGCACCGTCACCAGGCGCCAGTCCTCCACCCGCCGGCGCGCCGGCTTCGGCCACGGCGTCCACGCGGCGATGGCGAGCAGGATCGCCGAGGCAGGCCACATGCAGTCGAGCCACGTGCCCGGCGCGTAGTCGCCGATCGCGGTTCGATAGAGGTACAGCGAGTCCGCCACCGCGCTCACCAGCAGGCTCGCCGCGATCAGCAGCCACACGCGCCCGGGGCGCCAGCCGGTCATCCCCAGGGCGCCGACCGCGAAGACCAGCAGCAGCAGGTCGCCGATCGGATACGCCGTCGCGATCGCCACCGAGCCGAGGTCGCCGTGGGTGGCGGCGAGGATCGGCGGCAGCACCAGCGCGGCGACCACCGCCGCGGCGGCGAGACCGCCGATCGCCCCATCGAGCCACATGCCGATGCGCCGCTCGCGCAGGTGGGCCCCCACCAGCAGCACCAGCGCCACGTAGCAGCAGGGGTAGAACGCGAGGTACAGCACGTCGGCCGGCGAGAGGCTGCCCATCGCCGCGCCCGAGCCTTCGAGGAAGAGCGTGTAATACAGTTCGCCGAGGCTCCAGCTCAGCACCCCGGCGCCCATCGTGAGCCACGCGGCGCGCTGCGCGCGCACGAGCGCGCCGCGCGTGAGCACCGCCAGCGCGGCGCCGAACATCAGCACGTTGTAGACACCATCGCTGAACAGCCCGTTCAGCCGCGAGCCGCCGAAGCCGGCGGTGGTGTGCAGCGCCAGCACCCCCAGCCCTCCCATCAGGAAGGCCAGGAAGAAGATGGAGGGTGTCGGTCGCGTACGCAATGCGGGGGAGCTGGGAGCGTGGAAGGGGCTGCCAATCCATCGACAGCCACCGTCCGGCCCTGAAGCCAACCCTTTGTTTCTGGGCGACTTGCGGTTGGCGGCGCGGCGGAGCGTCAGGCGCCGAGGGCGCGGCTCACGAAGCGCCCGGGCTTGCGCCGGTAGAGGCGCTCGCCCAGGCGCCATGCCCGTGCGCGCAGGCGCTCGCGGCGGCGTTCGATCGCGCGTTCGAGCGCCTTGCGCGTCGCCTTCTCGCCCTTGAAGCAGTCCCTGTGCAGGCGCACCCGCTCGGCGAGCAGCGCCAGGTCGTGCTCCTCGCCCAGCGTTTCGCCCAGCTTGTCGGCGCGCCGCGCGATGCGACGCAGGCGCTCGCGGCGCTTCCTGTCCTTGTCGTCGAGCATTTCCGCGACGTAGCGCAGATCCTTGGCGCGCTTGCGCCACTGGTGCAGCGCGAGACTGCTACGCGCGCGGCGCGCGCGCTGCTGCCGCCGGCGACCCTGGCGGTAGAGGCGGCGCAGCCCCGCTCGCGCCGTCTTGCGGTCGCCCACGCGCGGCTCCCAGCAGGCCAGTCGGCGGCGTGCGGCGCGCAGCTGCGCCAGGACCGTTTCGCGTGCATGCGCGCCCTCCTCGGTGTGCGCCCCGGAGCGCTCGCGCTCGGCGATCAGCCGCGCACGCAGCTCGCGGACCCCGGGGCTGGTGGCAAGGCGCTTGGGGTGGCTCTGCACGAGCCTCTCCAACGCCTCCACCATGACTTCGGAGTCGCGCGCCCCCGCCAGGCGCCGGCCGGCCTCGCGCAGGGCCGCGTTCTCGCGCGCGAAGCGCTTGGCTCCGAGCGAGTCGCGTTGCAGCCGCACGAGCGCCCTGGCCCGCTTGAGTGCCTTACGCGTCTCGTGCACGCTCTGCTCGGGCGGCGTCCGCTTGCGCCCCTCCAGCAGCGCGATCGCCAGATCGAGCTGCTCCAGCGTGAGCAGCCGCAGCCTGGAGGATGGCCGCTCGCGGCTTCGCTTCCCCGAGCTCCTCGCCCCACGGGCCGGGGTCCGGGTCGAGCGGCGCGCGAGCTCGGCTTTGGCGAGCGCGGCGGCCACGCCGAGGCCCACCACGGTCGCGAGGGTCGCGAGGGCTTTGGTCCTGTGGGTGGGCGCCGGCCCAGCGGCGTGTGCGGCATAGGCGTGGGG
>JBIOES010000031.1:0-16513 GCA_044446265.1 Solirubrobacterales bacterium | reverse complement strand
TGCGATGGGGGGTCGTTGGATGACACGATGTTCGCGCAGGCCGGGTTGTTCGCGCTCGAGGTGGCGTTGTTCGGGCTCCTGGAGGGGTGGGGGGTGCGCCCGGATTTCGTTGTGGGTCATTCGATCGGCGAGCTCGCCGCGGCGTATGTGGCGGGGGTCTTCTCGCTCGAGGATGCGTGCAGGCTCGTCGGAGCGCGCGGGCGGCTGATGGGGGCGCTGCCCGAGGGCGGGGCGATGGTTTCCGTGCAGGTTTCTGAGGAGGAGGCCCTCGGATCGTTGGCGGACTGGGAGGGGCGTGTTTCCCTGGCGGCGGTCAACGGGCCCGCCGCGGTGGTGTTCTCCGGGGACGAGGACGCGGTTCTGGAGTTGGCTGGGGTATGGCGGGAGCGGGGGCGCAAGGTCAAGCGGCTGAGGGTCTCCCATGCGTTTCACTCGCCGCGGATGGATGGGATGCTCAGGGAGTTCGCCGACGTCGCCGAGAGCATCGAGTTCCACGCGCCGCGGATCCCGGTCGTGTCGAATGTCACCGGCGAGGCGGCGGTGGCCGAGGAGATGTGCTCAGCGGGGTATTGGGTGCGTCATGTGCGCGAGCCCGTGCGGTTCCTCGACGGGGTGCGCTGGCTCGCGGCGCGGGGAGTGAACAGGTTCTTGGAGCTCGGTCCCGAGGGGGTCCTTGCCGCGATGGCCCAGGATTGCCTGGCCGAGGAGGCCGATGACGCTCGGGGTTCCGCGGGGCCGCCGGTCGCGGTGGCGGTGTTGCGTGGTGGGCGTCCCGAGGTCCAGGCGCTGTTTGGCGCCCTTGCGGAGGTGTGGGTGCGGGGGGTGGATGTGGATTGGCCGCGAGTCTTCGCGGGCTCGGGCGCCAGGCGCGTGGCGCTGCCGACCTATGCGTTCCAGCGAGAGCGCTACTGGCTGTCGATGCAGGCGGGCGGCGCGGTGGACCTTGCCTCGGCTGGCCTGGAGTCGGCGGATCATCCCCTGCTGAGCTCCGTGGTCACGCCGGCGGAGGGCGAGGGACGGTTGTTCACGGGCCGGCTGTCGCTGGAAAGCCATCCCTGGCTTGCCGACCACGTGCTGATGGGCATGGCGCTGTTGCCTGGTACGGCCTTCGTGGAGCTTGCGCTGCGCGCCGGCAGCGAGGTCGGATGCGAGACGATCGGCGAGCTCACGCTCCATGCTCCGCTGGTGTTGCCTGAGCAGGGCAGTGTGCAGATGCAGGTCGTGGTCGGAGAGCAGGATGAGTCTGGGGATCGGACGGTGCGTATCTATTCGCGCGCGGAGGACGCGGCCGATGGCCCGGGAGATGAGGCACAGGCATGGACCTGTCATGCCAGTGGCGTTCTCCTTCGCGTCCCGGATCGGCAGGACGCCTGGCACGATCGAGTGTGGCCTGCGAATGGCGCGGAGCCAATCGACATCGCCGATCTCTACGACCGCCTGCTGGCGCAGGGCTTCGATTACGGGCCGGCCTTCCAGGGAGTGCGCAAGGCGTGGCGGCATGGTGATGAAATATGCACAGAGGTCGAACTGCCCGAGGATCAACGTGCACAGGCGGGTCTTTTCGGCCTGCACCCGGCACTGCTTGACGCGACCTTTCACGCAATGCTCGGAGTGGTCTACGCGGCTGGGGATCGCAAGCCGCTGGTTCCATTCTCCTGGAATGGAGTGAGGCTCCATGCCACGGGCGCTTCGTCGCTGCGAGCCAGGCTGCTTCTCAGCAGCGCAAACGGCGGGATGTCGATGGTGGTAACCGACGGAAGCGGTGAGCCGGTCCTCTCCGTGGACACGCTGGTTGCGCGCGAAATCTCCAGCGAGCAGCTCGCCGGCGCCGGCGCCGGCCGAACCTATCGCAATTCGCTGTTCCGCATGGATTGGGTTCCAATCGCCGCAGGGCCATCCGCGGATCGCTGGGTGGTGCTGGGCAGCGACGAAAGCGCCCTGGGCCAGGCGCTGAGGGCCAGCGGATCGTCTCCCGCATTCCACGCGGACATGGAGACGCTGGCAAGGGAATTCGCCGAGGAGACGCCCTTCCCCGACCTGGTGCTGGTGGACATGACAGCGGATGCTGTGGTGGAGGATGGAGTGCCGGGCTCGGCACGGGAGGCGCTCCATCGGGGGCTTGCCCTCATACAGGAATGGCTGCTGGACGAGCGCCTCGCGGCGCCGCGGCTGGTGTTCTTGACCAGTGGAGCTGTGGCTGCGCGACCCGGGGAGGGCGTATCCGACCTGATTGCCGCGCCCCTGTGGGGCCTGGTGCGCTCAGCCCAGTCGGAGAATCCTCAGCGCTTTGTGCTTGTGGATCTCGATGGCGCGAGCTCATCCCTCGATGCGCTGGGCGCGGCGCTTGGCTCGGGCGAGGCCCAGCTCGCGCTGCGCGACGGCGCCATCCTTGCGCCGCGGCTCGGACGCCTGGGCGCGACCATTGACGATGGTCCCTTCCGTTTCAGCAGCGACGGTACGGTGCTGATCACCGGCGGCACCGGGGGATTGGGTGGCGCTGTGGCTCGGCATATCGTGGCCGATCACGGTGTGCGCAGCGTGATGCTGACCAGCCGCAGGGGACGCGAGGCCGAGGGCGCGGCCGAGCTCGAAGCTGAGCTCACCGGACTGGGCGCGCGGGTGGAGATAGCGGCATGCGATGTGGCCGATCGCGGACAGCTCGAGCAGCTGATCGGGTCGGTGCCCGACGAGTACCCGCTGATCGGGGTCGTGCATACGGCGGGAACGGCCGATAACGGCCTGATCGGCTCACTCACGCGCGAGCAGCTCGACCGTGTGCTTGCGCCGAAGGTCGATGGGGCGCTGCACCTGCACGAGCTGACGGAGCATCTCGATCTTCAGGCATTTGTGCTCTACTCCTCGCTGGCCTCCATCTTCGGCGGGCCGGGTCAGGCCAACTATGCCGCCGGCAACGCCTTTCTCGATGCCCTCACGGAGCACCGCCGTGCCAGGGGTCTTCCTGCCACCGCGATCGCGTGGGGGCTCTGGAAGGAGGTCGGCATGGGTCGCTATCTCGACAAGGCCGCCGTGCGCACGCTGTCGGGTTCCGCGGCTCTCGGCCTGCTCACTCCCGAACAGGGCGTCGAGCTCTTCGACGCGGCGATCGCAAGCGGTGAGGCGATGCTCGCCGCGGTCCACGTCGATACCCGTGTGCTGGGCGCCGAGGCCAAGGCCGGCGTGTTGCCGCCGCTGCTTTCGGCGCTGGTCCGCGCGCCTCGGCGCAGGGCGCAGGACGCGGCCCGTGAATCGCTGGTGCGGCGCCTGATCGACACACCGGAGGATGAGCGTGGACGCGTGGCGCTCGAAGAGGTGCGAACTCACGTGGCGGTAATCCTTGGACACGACTCGCGCGAGGCGGTGCAGGCGGAGAAGAACTTCCTCGAGCTTGGCTTCGACTCGCTGGCCGCGGTTGAGCTGCGCAACCGGTTGAACACGGTCGCCGGGCTGCGCCTGCCTGCCACGCTCGTGTTCGACCATCCCACGCCGCTGGCGCTCGCCGAGCAGCTGCTGGCCGAGGTCGAAGCCGGCAGCGAGCAATTCCTCACGGCGGGGGGGCAGAGCGTCGAGCCGCGGACGCCCGACGGCGAATCCCACGACACGCTCAGCGCGCTGTTCAAGCAGGCTCACAGCGTGGGGATGACGGATGAGTTCCTGCAGCTGCTGGGCACCGCCTCGAAGTTCCGTCAGACGTTCGACGCTCCCCTGGGGCCGGCTGAGGGACCGGCTGCCATCCGCCTCTCCACGGGGCCCGAGCGCCCCGCTTTGATCTGCGTTCCCTCGCTTCTGGCAGCGGGTGGTCCTCATCAATATGTGAGATTCGCAAAGCCCTTCCACGGCGTTCGCGATGTCTGGGCGCTGTCCACGCCCGGATACCTCAAGGGAGAGCTCGTTCCAGCGACCTTCGAGGTCGCGATCGAGACGCAGGCCGGCGCCGTGCGGGCACAGGCCGGCGAGGACCCCTTCGTGATCGTCGGCCATTCCACCGGCGGATCGCTGGCCTATGCGGTTGCCGCCCATCTCGAGGGCATCGGTGTCCCTCCGGCGGCGGTGGTGCTGATCGACACCTACGTGAACGAGGGTTTCTTCGAAGCTCTGCCGCGGGTCTTCGACCGGGTGCTCGAGCGAGACGAGATATATGCGGCCATGAGCGATGTTGGATTGACAGCGATGGGGGCCTATGCCCGGCTGCTCGCGGAGTGGACGCCGACAGCGATAGCCGCGCCGACCCTGCTGGTTCAGGCTACCGAGCCCATGCCCGGCACACCGGAGGGTGCCGCGTGGGGAGCGTCATGGGATTTCGCCCACACGGCCGTCGCCGCCCCCGGCGACCACTTCACGATGATGGAAGAGCACGCTGCCTCGGCGGCAGAGGCTGTTCAGAAGTGGATTCTCAACACCTTGCCGCAGACATGACGCGCCTACTCGCCCCGCCAGCGCGGTGGGCGCTTCTCGGCGAAGGCGCGCACGCCCTCGCGCATGTCCCGAGAGGCAAAGGAGGCGCGGCGCAGCTCGATCAGCTCCCGCTCGACCTCGGCCGCCAGCTTGCCCCTGGCTCGCAGCAGGGCGGCGATCACGCGCTTGTTGCCCGTTTGGGAGAGCGGCGCGTTGCCGGCCAGCTCGCCAGCCAGCTCCAGGGCCATGGACTCCAGTTCGCCGCTCGGTGCGACGCGGTTGACCAGTCCCCACTCCAGCGCCGTCGACGCGTCGATGAAGCGGCCGAGCAGAAACAGCTCGCGCGTTCGCGAGGCGCCGATGGCATCCACGAAGCGCAGCAGGCCCATGTGCGAGTAAACCAGTCCCAGCTTCGCCGGGGGCATGCCCAGCCTGATCCCCGCGGCTGCGACGCGCAGGTCGCACGCCAGCGCCAGCTCCAAGCCGCCGCCGATGGTATGGCCGGGCAGCACCGCGAGCGTCGGGTAGGGAAATGCCTCCAGCGCATCGATCGCCTCGGTGAAGGGGTGTGCGATCAGACGCTCGGCACGCTCTTCGAACTCAGCCTCCGGGATCTCGCCGATGTCGTAGCCCGCCGAGAACATCCCCCGAGTTCCCGTTATGAGCAGGCAACGGATCTCTGCCTGCGGGGAGGCAAGCTCGGAGAGCGTCGCCGTGATCGCATCGAGAATCGGGTGGTCGAGCGCGTTGTGCTTTGCCGGGTTGGAGATCGCCAGCCGCGCCACGCCACCGAGGGGTTCGTCGAGGAGCAGCTTGCCGCCGGCCAGCTCGCGTGGGGAAGCGCTCGGGGACATCGGCGCGAAAGGCTAGCGCGTCCTGCTCTCAGCGGTAATACAACCGACTCATGGATACAGGAGAAGTGATCGCTTGGCGACTGCCGAAGACCAACGCATTCTCGATGTGACCCGCGCTGCGGAGCCAGACACCCTGAGGCGCTCGCGGCTCTACCGCTGGGGCGTGGCGATGGCGCGCCACCGGCGTGCCGTGCTGGGTGTCTCCGTGCTCCTGCTCATCGTGTGTTCGGCTGCCAATCCAGCTCTGCAGAAAGAGCTCGGCGCCCCCAACATCTCGATCTACGGCTCGGACTCCGCTCGCGTGGAACCGCTGATCGAACGGCTCTTCCCGCTCGGCAGCGAGAACGACGTGGTGGTCTTTCACTCCGCCAGCCAGCTCACGGGCGATCGAACATACCGCGCGAGGATCGCCGCGGTGGACAATACGCTGCGCCGCCAGAAGGGCGTGCGGAGCGTCCTGGGCCCCTATGACCCCAACGCCACGGGACAGATCCTGCCCGGTGAACACGACGCCTTCGCCCTGGTCACGATCGGTGGCAGCTCCAACCAGCGCTTCAGCAACACGGATTCCATCCAGGCCACGTTGACGCGAGCGGCGGGCGGCGGGGGGGTCCAGGTGTGGCTGACCGGCACCTCACCCATCCTGAGAGATCTCAGCGATGTGCAGAAGGCGGACATCCAGCACGCCGAGCGGATTGGCTTGCCGGTGGCGTTCGTGATCCTGCTGCTTGCGCTGGGTGGGTTGGTCGCGGCCTCGCTGCCGCTGCTGTTGGCGTTCGCCGGCCTGCTGCTGGCCTTCGGCGTGCTGGCGGTGCTCGCCCTCCTCTTTGCCTTCGACAGCTTTCTCCTGGCGATGGTCACGTTGATCGGTCTGGGAATCGGGATCGACTATTCGCTCTTCATCGTCAGCCGCTTCCGGGAGGAGCTCGCGCGCTCGAGCTCCGAGGAGCGCATGGAGTCCGAGCGCGTTGGGGACGCCGTCGGTGTCGCGCTCGCCACATCGGGTCGCACGATTCTCTTCTCGGGCGTGATCGTGGCGCTCTCGCTGGCCTCGCTGTTCGTCGTCAACACCGACGTCTTCCGTGAGATCGCGGTCGGCGCCGTGGTGGTGGTCACGAGCATGCTCGTTGCCACCATGACGTTGCTTCCGGCGATGCTCGCGCTGCTGGGAACGCGTATCGACAGGGGCGCGCTGCCCCCGCGTCTGCAGCCGGCGGACGCCCGGGCTCGCGGGAACGACGGGCAGCATGGAGGTTGGGCCAGATGGGCGCAACTGGTGATGCGCAGGCCGGTCCTCGCCGCAGGCGCAACGGCGACGGTGCTGCTCGTCGCGGCGATCCCAATTCTGCACCTGCACTACGGGTTCAACGTGGGCGTCCTGCAGGCATCCACCGCCACGCCGGTGAAAGGGGAGAAGCTGCTGGCGCGTCTGTTCTCCCCCGGCGCGGGCGGCCCCATCCAGATCGTCGTCACCGGCCGGGGCGGAGGGGGAGGCGTCGGCTCCGACGTCGCGGCGGCCGGCGCATTGAGCCAGGAGCTCGAAGGCGACCAGCGTGTCACCGCGGTCAGCGAACGCCGGGGCGACGCCGGCGTGCTGCTGCTCGTGATCCCGTCCGTTGAAGTCGACTCCTCAACGGCCACCGCCCTGGTGCGGCACATACGCGACGATCTCGTGCCTCCGCTGGAGACCCAAGGGCGTGTGCGGGTGCTGGTGGGCGGTCCCACCGCCCAGACGCTCGACGCGATCGATCAGCTGAGCGCGAAGTCTCCGCTGATCCTGGTGCTCATCCTCGGTCCATCGCTGCTGTTCCTGCTCGCCGTCTTCCGCAGCGTTGTGCTGCCCGTCAAGGCCGTGCTGATGAACCTCCTCGCCACCTGCGCCACCGTGGGCCTGGCCGTTTGGGTCTTTCAGGATGGCCACGGCAGCAATGTCCTGAACTTCACGAGCACGGGCTTCATCCAGGTCACCGTGCCCCTGGTCATGTTCGCGCTGCTGTTCGGGCTCTCGATGGACTATGAGGTCTTCCTCATCCGCCGAGTGCAGGAGGAGTGGCGCAGGACCGGCGATAACACGCTCGCGATCGCCACCGGGATCGAGCACACCGGCCGGCCCATCGCGGCGGCCGCGGCGATCATGGTCGCGGTCTTTGGCTGCTTCATGGTCGCCGACCTCGCGGAACTCAAGCAGCTCGGCTTTGCGCTCGCGGTGGCGATCGCGCTCGACGCCACCCTCATTAGGCTCATCCTGGTGCCGGCCACCCTGCGGATGTTCGGCGCGCGCAACTGGTGGCTTCCAGCGTGGCTCGCGCGCGTCCTCCCCGATCTGGGAGTGGACTGATGGGCTTCACTCGCGCAGGATCGGCGTGCCCTCCTCGTCTGCTGGGCCCTACCCCAGCACCACCAGCGTGTCCCCCTCGTTTACAGCCTGGCCCTCCTCGCAGCGGATCTCGACCACCGTGCCGGCGTCTTCGGCCTCAACCGGCATCTCCATCTTCATCGACTCCAGGATCGCCACCGTGTCGCCCTCCTCGATCTCATCGCCCACCGAGCACTCGATCTTCCACACCGTGCCCGTGATGTGGGCCTCTATCTCAGCCACCTGGGAACCTCCTGGAAGGGCCGTCGGCCCGGTAGGGGGCACCATGCAGGCGCCCATGCTCTTCGATTGCGCCGGGCGATGCCGGCTGGGAGGACAATACCTGCACTCGCCGACCGATCCATGGACTCCGATGCCTTCATCATCCTCACCGCCCGCAACGAGGCCGATCGCCTGGGCGACACGCTGCGGGCGCTCGCGAAGGCCTTCCCGGGCGCGTCCCTATGGGTGGCCGACGACGGCTCCAGCGACGCGACCTCCGAGATCGCACGGGCTGCCGGCGCGACGGTGGTGCGCAGCGAGCGCCCCATCGGCAAGGGCGGCGCCGCGACGCTCATCGCGCGACGCGCCCTGGAGGAGCTGCGACCGCCTGAGGATGCGCTCGCCGTGCTGTGCGACGGCGACCTCGGGGACTCCGCCGAGCGGCTTGCGGAACTCCTCCCGCCCCTACTACGGGGAGAGGCGGATATGGCCATCGCCGTCTTCGCGCGCCGCCTCGGAGGAGGCCTGGGCGCGGCCGTCGGCTTTGCGCGGTGGGCCATCCGCCGGCGCTGCGGCCTTCAGCTGCAAGCGCCCATATCCGGTCAGCGGGCCCTGCGAGTGCAGACGCTCCAGGACGTGCTGCCCTTCGCCGGTGGCTATGGCATGGAGATGGGGATGACCATCGACGCCGCTCGTGGCGGATATCGCGTACACGAGGTGGAGCTTGATCTGGAGCACCGCGCCACGCATCGCACGCTCGTCGGGTTCGCTCATCGCGGGCGCCAGCTCGAGGACTTCGTGCGCGTATATCTGGAGCGGCGATGAGCGATAGGCTGAGTGCTCACAGGTCGGGTCCAAAGCATGGGGAGGAGGAAGAGTGATGTCCGTGACCGGCCAGTCGAGGTCCGGCGGCCGTACCACGGACTCCTCAGCGATCACTGAGCCGGACGTCGAGGCTGAGCAGGCGGGCGGGATTGAGCAGCCGGGTAGCGCCAAGCCGCGCACGGGGCACGGGTGGGGCGTCGCCATGGTCCGTCACCGGCGTCTCGTCGTGGCTCTGTGGGTCCTGCTGCTGATCGCCTCCGGCGCCCTGTATCCCTCGCTGCGCGGGGCGCTGGGCGCGCCCGACTACCGGGTTGCCGGCTCGCAGTCCACGCGCGTGGAACAGCTGCTCGAAAAGCGCTTTCCCAACGTGGGCTCCGAGGACGACGCGCTCGTGTTCCACTCCCGCGGGCACACAGCCTCCGATCGCACCTACACCCAGTTCATCGGCTCGCTGCTCGGGACGCTGGCGCACAGGCGGGGAGTGAAGGGCGTCCTGAGCCCCTTCAGCGCCGAAGCGATCGGGCAGATCTCCTCCGACGAACACTCGGCGGTGGCCGTCGTCGCGCTCACCGGCACCCCCCAGCAGCGCTTTGAAAACGCGAGCCGCCTGCAGAGCCTCGTGATACACGCCGCCGCGGCGACCCACGGGGCGGTGCAGGCTTGGCTGACCGGCTACTCGCCGGTCACCAAGGACATGGTTCACGTGCAGACCGTCGACGTCGAGCGGGCCGAGGCGATCGGCGTGCCCGTCGCCTTCCTCGTGCTGCTCTTCGCGCTGGGCTCGCTGGTCGCGGCGGCGATCCCGCTCGCGCTCGCGGGAGCCGGACTGCTGCTGACGTACGGAGTGCTCGCGCTGATCATCAGGGTCTCCCACTTCGACAACTTCCTGATCTCGATCGTGGCGATGGTGGGCGTGGGGATCGGGATCGACTACGCGCTGATAATCGTAAGCCGCTTTCGCGAGGAGTTCGCCCGCGAGCGGGCGCCGGGTGGTGAGGACGCACGGGCGCTTGGCGGCGAGGATGCCCGCGTCGCCAACGCGGTGGGCGTCGCGATCTCCACGGCGGGCCGCACGATCCTCTTCTCCGGTGTGATCTGCGCGCTCGCTATCACCGCGATGCTCGTCCTGCGGGCCGCCGTCTTCCGCGAGATCACGGTTGGGGTCGTGGCGGTCGTGGCCTGCACCCTGCTCGCCGCGCTCACCCTGCTGCCGGCTGTGCTGGGGATGCTCGGCGCGAGGATCGACCGGGGGTCGCTGCCCGCGCGTATGCAGCCTGCCGATGCCCGCGCCGACGGTGGCGAGCGCATGGGCGGGTGGGCCAGGTGGGCGCTCGCCGTGATGGCGCACCCGATCGTGGCGATGGTCGCCTCGACCGCGATCCTGCTGGTGTCCGCGGCGCCCGCCCTCGGCCTGCGCTACGGGCTCAACCTGGGCGTCTTCACGGTCTCCGAAGCCCCCTCTGGCAAGGGCGAGCAGGTGCTCGCCCACTCGTTCGCTCCCGGCGCCGTCTCGCCGATGCAGATCATCCTCACCGGTCCCCACGACAACGGCACCAGCGCCGACGCGTCTGCCGCCAGGTCGTTGACGGAAACACTCGAACACGATTCGAGGGTGGCGGGCGTGAGCGAACGCTCGAGCTCCGCCGGCGTGCTGCTCAGCGTCGTGACCTCCGTCGCGGTCGACTCCAACGCGGCCAACGCGCTCGAGCGCCACATCCGCCAGGACCTCGCGCCTCCCCTGCACGCAAGATGGGGCGTCACGGTGCTCGCGGGCGGCGCAACCGGTGTGATGGTGGACCTCGCGCACGAGACCTCCACGAAGTTCCCGCTGGTGCTCGCGCTGATTCTCGTCGCCTCGCTGCTGTTCCTGCTGGTGGTGTTCCGCAGCCCCATCCTCGCGGTGAAGGCGATCCTGATGAACCTGCTCGCCACTGCCGCGATGCTCGGGATCATCGTTTATGTCTTCCAGGAGGGACACGGCGAGCACCTCCTCGCCTTCACCTCCACCGGGTTCATCCAGTGCTTCGTGCCGCTCACGGTGTTCGCGCTCGTGTATGGCCTCTCGATGGACTACGAGGTGTTCCTGATCCGGCGCATCCAGGAAGAGTGGAAGCGCACTCACGACAACCGTCACTCGGTCGCCGTGGGGCTGGAGCACACCGCCCGCCCGATCGCCGCCGCGGCGGCGATCATGGTGGTGGTCTTCGGCAGCTTCGTCACCGCCAACCTCCTGGAACTCAAGCAGCTCGGCTTCGCCGTGGCAGTCGGCATCGCGATCGACGCCACGCTGATCAGGCTCGTCCTCGTCCCGGCGCTGATGCGCCTGTTCGGCGACTGGAACTGGTGGCTGCCCGCCTGGCTCGACAGGCTCCTGCCCAAGCTCGAGCACGAGTAGCCCGGCGCTCTCCACGTCGACCGCGTCCTCTAGGTTTGAGCGGTCATGATCCTCGCGATCGACCAGGGCACCACGGGCAGCACCTGCATCGTCTTCGACGAGCAGGCCGAGCCGCTTGGCCGCGCCTACCGCGAGTTCTCTCAGATCTTCCCCCAGCCCGGCTGGGTGGAGCACGACGCCGCAGAGATCTGGGAGGTGACCCATGCCGTCGCGGGCGAGGCGCTCGCGGACGCGGGCCTGCGCTCCGGGGATCTCCAGGCGGTGGGCATCACCAACCAGCGCGAGACCGTCTGCGTGTGGGACCCGGCCGGCGGGTGGCCGTTGCACAACGCGATCGTCTGGCAGGACCGACGCACCGCCGCGCGCTGTGAGGAGCTGCGCGCGGAGGGCCTCGAGCCACTCGTGCGCGAGCGCACCGGACTCGTGCTCGACCCCTACTTCTCCGCCACCAAGATCCAGTGGCTGCTGGAGAACGTCCCCGGCCTCCGCGCGCGCGCCGAGGACGGTAGGGCCGTGTTCGGCACGATCGACTCCTGGCTGCTCTTCAAGCTCACGGGCGAGCACATCACCGACGTCTCCAACGCCGCCCGCACGCTGCTCTACGACATCACCGCCGGTCGCTGGGACCCGGAACTGCTGGAGCGCTTCGGGGTGCCCGAGCGCGCGCTGCCGCGCGTGTGCCCCAGTGCGGGCGTGCTCGGCGAGACGCGCCCCTCGATGCTGCACGGTCACGCCGTCCCTGTGGCCGGGGTCGCCGGCGATCAGCAGGCCGCGCTGTTCGGCCAGGCCTGCGTGGACCCGGGCATGGGCAAGAACACCTACGGCACCGGCTCCTTCGTGCTGCTCAACACCGGCTTCACCGCGCCCGCGCCCGCGCCGGGGCTGCTGGGGACGGTGGCCTGGGGGATCGGAGACGCGCGGACCTTCGCGATGGAGGCCTCGATCTTCGTCACCGGCGCGGGCGTGCAGTGGCTGCGCGACGGGCTCGGCCTGATCGAGCACGCCTCCGACAGCGAGGCGCTCGCGGCCTCGCTGGAGGGCAACGACGGCGTGTACTTCGTCCCCGCGCTCACGGGCCTGGGCTCGCCCCACTGGGACCCCCACGCGCGCGGCACGATCGTCGGCCTCACGCGGGGCAGCGGTCGGGCGCACCTCGCGCGCGCGGCGCTGGAGGCGATCGCCTACCAGACCTTCGACGCTGTGCGCGCGATGGAGGCCGCCTCCGCGCAGCCGCTGGCCGAGTTGCGCGCCGATGGCGGAGCCACCGCCAACAGCTGGCTGATGCAGTTCCAGGCCGACGTGCTCGGGGTTCCGGTGGTGCTCCCCGAGCTAACCGAGACCACCGCGCTCGGCGCCGCCTACCTCGCGGGCGTCGGCGTTGGCCTGTGGACGGTGAGCGACGTGCGCGACGCCTGGCGCGAGCGCACGCGCTTCGAGCCGTGCATGGGCGAGGAGGAGCGCGCGGGCCTGCTGGCGGGCTGGCACGACGCACTGGCCCGGACGCGTAACCTTGCCGGCGCTGCGAGGTAAGCATTTGCGATGAGCGAGCTGGCGCCGATGCGCGAGCAGGTCTACACCGACCCGCGCCCCAAGGAGCACTTCGACCGCTTCCACGAGCGAGCCCGCACGCGCGAACCGGATTGGGCGTATGAGGCCACGCGCCTGCTTACCTCGCTCTACGCCTACACGCTCCTGCGCACGCGCTCCATCTCCACCGACAAGGTCCCCGGCAGCGGCCCCGTGATCCTCGCGCCCAACCACTTCTCGTTCATGGATCACTTCCTGATGGGCTGCTACATCCGCCGCAAGGTGCGCTTCATGGCCAAGTCCCAGCTGTTCAAGGGGCCGATGCAGTTCATCTACACCCACGGCGGCGTCTTCCCCGTGCGCCGCGGTGCGCGCGACGAGGAGGTCTTCATCACCGCCGAGACGATCCTCGAGCGCGGCGGCGCGATCACGATGTACTGCGAGGGCGGGCGTTCGCGCACCGGCAAAATGGCCACCGAGGCCAAGCGCGGGATCGGGCGCCTCGCGCTGGAGACCGGCGCGCCGGTGGTGCCGATCGCGATCCACGGCTCCTCGAAGATCCGCAACTGGAAGCGCCTGCAGTTCCCCGAGGTCACCGTGCAGTACGGCGACGCGATGCGCTGGGAGCGCGTCTCCGACCCCACCCGCGAGCAGCAGCAGGCCGTCGCCGACGAGATCCTCGCGCAGATCCGCGGGCTCTACGCGGGCCTCGAGGAGCACGGCCGCAAGGGGGTCCTCGCGCGCGTGCGTGCCGAGCGCCGCTCGCCCGGGGGCGCCGCGGTCGCCTGAGAGACTCCACCGTCGCAGACGTCGGGAGCGCCGGTCGGTCGCGAACACGTCGGGACCCTCGCGTATCGTTGTCCCCACTTCGGTTCGAACGAGAGGGGCGGCATGGACAACTCGGTGGACGTAGGCGCGGTTCTACGCCGCACGTTTGAGATCTACGTGGATCAGGCTGCGGTTCTGATGCCCGCCGCCGCGGTCGTCGTCGGGATCGCCGTGATCCTCGGCGCCGTCCTGATCGCGGCCTCGCCGGGGCTGGCCTTCATCGCCGCGATCCTCAGCCTCGTGGCCACGACGCTGTTCACCGGCATGGTCGTGGAGCTCGTCGCCGACATCCGCGACGGCCGCCGCGATGCGAGCGTCGGGCAGCTGCTGCAGGCCGTCACGCCGGTGCTGGGCCAGCTGATCCTCGTGGCGATCGCCGCGGGCATCGGCATCCTGATCGGTTTCATCCTGCTCGTCGTCCCCGGCCTGATCCTCGCCACGCTGTGGGCGGTCGCGGCGCCGGTGGTCGTGCTCGAGCGTCCGGGCGGCCTGCGCGCCCTGGGGCGCAGCCGCGAGCTCGTGCGCGGCAACGGCTGGAACGTGTTCGCGGTGATCCTCCTGCTCGTGATCCTCGTCGGGCTCCTCAGCGGCGCGATCGGATTCGCCGCCGAATCGGCCGGCACGGGGGTTGGGCTGGTCGTGCGGGTGATCGTCGGCATCCTCACCGCGCCCATCTCGGCGCTGGCCGCCGCGGTGCTCTACTTCGATCTGGGCGGCTCGAGGACGGATACCGCCGCCATCGCCTCGCCCACCGACACCCTCTGATTCATCGCTAGGCTCCGGGGCCCTCATGGCCTCGATCGACGCCACCGCCCTGCTGCGTCCCGATCTGCTGGAGGGCCTCGCGCTGCTCGTGGCCGGACCTCCGCCGTCCGCGCCGGACACGCTGAGTGTCGCCGTCGCGCAGGCATTCTCCGGGCTGGGGGCGAGCGTATCCACGTGTGTTCCCCACGCCGAAGACGAGCCCCAGGTGGACCGCTGCGTCGCCGACGCCCTCACCGAGTCCGGAGCCCTTCACATCCTGGCGGTCGACGGGGCCGGGCTGTTCGCCCACGCCCTCGGCGCCGGCGCTGGGTCCGGCGACAGCGGGGAGGGCGCTCCCACCGCCCTGCGTGCCTGCATGGACGCCACGTGGAACATCACGCGCGCCGTCGTGAACCTCGCGTTCCTGGCGCCCCAGCCCGACCCCGCGCGGCGGGTCGCGCGGATCGTCTACCTGGCCCCGTCCCTCGGCGCGGGGGAGCACGCGCAGGCGGTGCGCGCGGGCCTGGAGAACCTCGCCCGCACCCTCTCCGTTGAGTGGGCCCGACACGGGATCGCGGTCGTCGCGATCATTCCCGGCGCTCGCACCTCCGCGGAGGAGGTCGCTGCCCTCGCGGCCTACCTCGCCTCGCCCGCCGGCGCGTACTTCACGGGCTGCCTCCTTGACCTCGGCGGCCCCGCCGGCCTCCCGCGTTGAGTTGGCTCAGCCACGCCGCGAGGAGGGGCACGCCACCGTGCTCGATGCCCGCGCGGTGGTCCCATCCTGGAAGCCGATATCCGAGGCGAACCTAAATCCCCCGCGGGGGCACTTCGCGGGCAGTGCGATGCCCTGGGGGCGGTACGCCTTCACCACGCCGTGCGCCTGTTCGTAGTACGTCAGCCGATCCGGTCCGAGGCTCAGGTTCAGGCTCACCAGCGAGATGTCCGGCGCGCCCGGCAGCGTTGGGATCAGCGGCACCGAGGTGTTGAGGCTCTGGCCGGCGGCGCCGCCTTCGAACAGCTCCCCCGGGAAGATCAGCTGCGCCGCGACCGGCGCGCCCGCTTCGGCGTACAGCAGCACCCCCACCTGTTCGCCCACCGGCGGTCCCATCTCGGCCTCGATCCCAGCCAACTCGGGCACCGGTTCGGGGCCCACCGGCACCTCGATCTGAGCGCTCCCGAAACCAAGGCGCGCATTGGGCGAGCATCCCTCGGCTCCGCTCGCAAGCAGTGTGGAGGGGGAGCAGATGGCCAGCCCCAGGCTGCTCCCGATCAGTTCCATATCCGGCGGAATCTTCATGTCGAAGCGGATCACTGGCGGCGGCAGCCCGTTCGGGGAGCCTGCCACGCCGAGCTCGAGCGCGATCTTCAGCGTCGTGCTGTGCCCGAGCCGGTAGGGCGCGAACGCGACCTTCAGGCTCGCCGTCTCACCCGCCCGTGCCGCCGCGGTCACGTCCCCGAGGACGCCCAGCAGCACGGCAGTGGCGCCGAGCAATGTCGCGGTTGTTCTGAAGATGCGCATTGGGGCCCATCACAAGATAGGCCCTAATGCTGGTTGTCCGCGCCGCGCGAGCGCCAGGGCCGGTCGGGTTCAGGGCTGATGCGCCCCCTCATGTCCCTCTCCGCGCTGCGCCAGCCAGGGCCTTCACACGTTGATGTTGCCCTGCATGTGCGTCGTGGCGTGGAAGCTGCGCCGATCCACAACACCGCTGAACCCCAGTCCGTGGCCCGAGGCGTGCGCCCAGCGGCCCGTGCCGCCGGTGACCGTCATCGTGCCGCCGAAGTACACAAAGGCGCCCACCACGCGGCCCCTCGTGGTCGTGTAGCCGCTCACCGAGCCGCCGCTCGGGTAGGCCACGAAGGTCGCGCCGCCCGACGTCGAGGTCACCGAGGTGAAGCGGATCCTGATCGAGCCCGACTGGCTCCCGGTGAAGGTTCCCTGCTCGTTGAGCACGTGTCCGGGCTTGCCCACCAGATGCAGGTTCGAGTTCAGGTTGAACGCCTGCGTCCTTGCCGCCACTGCCCCTGGTTCCGCGCCGGCGCCCGACGGCGCCACGCATGCAGCCCCCAGCGCCGCCACCGAACACACCAACCACAGCTTTCCAATGCCTCGTCGAAACATTTCCTCTCCCCAAAGTAGCTAGACCCAATGGCGCCATCTTATCCGGCCGCCGCCCGCGCCGCGCCGGCTGCCCCTCCCAGTCGGGGCCGGCAGCGCAGAGCGGCCCCCACGCCGCGGCCCCTCCCGGCCGGCCTCTGGCCGGCCTCTCCTTCTCCTTCTCCTCAGCTCGTCATCCCGACGAACTGTCCACCGGTGACGTTGAGCACCTGGCCGTGCACGTAGTTCGACCACGGCGAGCACAGGAAGAACAC
>JBIOES010000030.1:0-16593 GCA_044446265.1 Solirubrobacterales bacterium | reverse complement strand
GGGCTCGGTGCTCACCAACAAGTACGCCGAGGGCTACCCCGGCCGGCGCTACTACGGCGGCTGCGAGCAGGTCGACATAACAGAGCAGCTCGCGATCGACCGCGCGAAGGCGCTGTTCGGCGCGGAGCACGCCAACGTGCAGCCGCACGCCGGCGCGCAGGCGAACACCGCCGTCTACCACGCGCTCTTGAACCCGGGGGAGAAGATCATGGGGCTATCGCTCGCCCACGGCGGGCACCTGACGCACGGGATGAAGCTCAACGTGTCGGGCAAACTGTATGAGGTCGTTGCGTATGAGACCGACCCCGAGACGGGGCTGGTGGACATGGACGAGGTGGCGCGCCTCGCGCGCGAGCACCGCCCCCAGCTGCTGCTCGCCGGCTGGTCTGCGTACCCGCGCCAGCTCGACTTCAAGCGCTTCCGCGAGATCGCGGACGAGATCGAAGCGCCGCTGATGGTGGACATGGCGCACTTCGCGGGACTTGTGGCGGCGGGGCTCCACCCCAACCCGGTGTCCTACGCCGATGTGGTGACGACCACCACTCATAAGACGCTGGGGGGCCCGCGCGCGGGCTTGATCCTGTGCAGGGAGGAGCTGAAGAAGAAGATCGACTCCGCCGTCTTCCCCGGCCAGCAGGGCGGACCGCTGCAGCACGTGATCGCCGCCAAGGCCGTGGCTTTGAAGATCGCCGGCTCCGAGCTGTTCCGCGAGCGCCAAGAACGCACGCTGGAGGGCGCCAAGGCGGTCGCCGAGCAGCTGCTCAGCGCGGAGTCCCAGGAGCACGGCATCCGCGTGCTCACCGGCGGCACCGACGTGCACCTGCTGCTCGCGGACCTGCGCGCCATCGCCCCCGAGCTGAGCGGCCGCCAGGCCGAGGATCGGCTGCACGAGATCGGCGTCACCGTCAACCGCAATGCGATCCCCTTCGATCCTCGTCCCCCGCTGGAGGCCTCGGGCGTGCGCATCGGCACCCCGGCGCTCGCCACGCGCGGCCTGCAGCGCGAGGATTTCAGCGAGGTTGGAGCCGTCATCGCCACCGCCCTCACGGGCGGGTACGAGGCTCGCCGCGACGAGCTCGCCGAGCGCGTGCAGGCGATCGTCGAGCGCTACCCGCTGTATGAGGACATGCGCGCCGGGGCGCCCGCGTAGCCGTCGCTGGACATCTCAGGTTCACGCCGCTGGACATCTCGGGTTCTGTTCGTCAGAATAGCTCCGACTTCGGCAACGATCACTGCGGTGAAGGGAGCGGAACATGGAAGCGGACGGCGTTTTTGCGGGCGGCGGCATCAAGGGACTGGCATTCGCGGGAGCGCTGGAGGTGGCCGAAGAAAAGGGCTACACCGAATGGGTGCAGCTCGCGGGCACCTCGGCGGGGGCGATCACCGCGATGGCGCTCGCCGTTGGCTACAGCGCCAAGGAGCTGCGAGCGCAGCTCGAAGGCTACGACTTCAAGAAGATCGCCGACTACGGCGCGCCCCTGGGGATCGGCGAGGCCGAGAACCTGCTGCTGCGCCGCGGGCTCACCCACGGCAAGGGGCTCTACGAATGGATCGTCGAACTGCTCGCCAAGGCGCCCCGGCCCGCCACGACCTTCAAGGAACTGAAGGGACAGCTGCGCGTCGTCGGGGTGGACCTCGCGCACGAGCGGATGGTCGTCTTTCCCGAAGACGCGGCGCTCTACCTGGACGACGCCGGTAAGCCATACGTGCCCGAAGACTTCCCGATCGCCGACGCCGTGCGAATCAGCGCGGGCTACCCATACTTCTTCCCTCCGATCGCGATGAAGGACGCGGCCACCGGCAAGGAAGGCGTGCTCGTCGATGGAGGCGTCGCGAGCGCCTACCCCGTGTTCCTGTTCGACAAGGAAGTACCCAAGCACCCCACCTGGGGGTTCAGGCTGTACGGCGGCTCGCCGCCCGAACAGACGCCCTATCAGCCGATCCACGGGCCGGCCTGGCCGATCGACATGCTCAAGGGCGTGCTGGAGACGTCGATGAACGCACTCGACAAGCTCGAGATGGAGGCCTTCGGCCCGCGCACCATCTCGATCCCCACGGGCGGCGTCTCCACGCTCAACTTCCAGCTCAGCAAAGCCGAACGGGAACTCCTCTACGACAACGGGCGCAAGGCGGCGGAAGAATTCTTCGCCGCCGACCCCACGGGTCGCAACATGTATGGGGCGGTGCCGCCGAAGGGCGCCTAGCGTCAGAGGTGAAACCAGCGCGCGCGGCGACTCGCGCCGAAGTGCTGCTTCTCAATCCGGGAAGGTGCGCGGGATATGGGCGTCTTCCTCAGTGAGGCCGTCACACTGTGCATGGCCTGCGTACCCCGCACCCAAAGGAGATCCCCGTGAAGCGAACCTGCACAATCCTGCTCGGCGTCCTGCTCGGCGTGGCCGGCGTCGTGGGCGCCGCCGGCGCTCAGGGCAGCCAGAGCGTCATGAGCAGCGCTCCCACCGCCCATGCAAGCCGCGCAGCCAAGGTCGGGGTGCGCCACACGAGCCTCGGGACGATCCTGGTGAGCGCCTCGGGCCACACGCTGTATGAGTTCACGAAGGATCGCGCCAAGACCAACAGCTGCGTGAAGATCAGCGGCTGCGCTGAAATCTGGCCCGCGCTGACCACGAGCGGCAAGCCGAGCGCCGGCCCCGGCGTGAAGGCGTCGCTGCTGTCCACGATCACGCTACGCGGGGGCGCCAAGCAGGTGACCTACGCCGGTCACGCGCTCTACCTCTACAGCGCCGACAGCGGGCCCGGCGAAACGTCGTACGTCGGCGAAATGGCGTTCGGCGGGACGTGGTACGCGATCAACCCGGCCGGGCACACCGTCAAGTAGGAGGGGCCGCTCCCGCCACACCCGACCCATCCGCCTGCGATGCTGTACGGCGGTTGAAATGGCGCATCTGAACGAGCTCGACGTGCTCTACGCGTTCCTGGTGGCTGCCGCCGTCACCGCGCTGCTGACCCCGTTCACGATGCGCCTGGCACGGGCGGTGGGAGCGATCGATCGCCCGCGCGAGCGGGGGCTCTCCGATCGCCCGATGCCGCTGCTCGGCGGCCTCGCGATCTTCGGCGGGGCGCTGGTGGCGGGGCTCATATGGCTGCCGATGAGCGGCCCCGAAGGGCGCCAGTGGCATGGGATCCTGGTGGCCGCCACCGTGATCACGGCGGTGGGGGCGCTCGACGACCGCTTCGATCTGCCGGTGGTCGTGAAGCTGGCTGGGCAGGTGGGGGCGGCGCTGATCGCGGTGAATGCGGGCGTCGTGGTGCACCTCATCACGCTGCCCTTCGTGGGCGAGCTGCACTTCCCCAACGCGGGCGCGGCGATCACCACCGTGGGGCTGGTGGCGCTGATGAACGTCGTGAACTTCTCCGACGGCGTGGATGGGCTCGCGGCGGGGGTGTGCGCGATCATCGCGCTGGCGCTCGCGGTGATCGCGATCGACCTCTACCACCAGGGCCACCTGCACAGCGCCGCGCCGGCTGTCTTCGCGGGGCTGACGGCGGGCGCGGCGGTGGGGTTCCTGGTGCACAACTTCCCGCCCGCGTCGAGCTTCATGGGGGACTGCGGCTCGAACCTGCTGGGCCTGTTGATGGGGTGCCTCACGGTGCAGGCGGCGGTGAAGACGCAGGTGGTGATCAGCTTCGTGCTGCCGCTGATCCTGCTCACGGTGCCGTTCCTGGATACGACGTTCGTGGTGCTCAAGCGCCTGAAGTACCGCCGGCCGATCTACGAATCCGACAGCGAGCACTTCCACCACCGCATGGCGCGCATCGGCTTCAGCCCGCGGCGCACGATCGCCTACCTGTATGCGTGGACGCTGATGCTGGCGGGATTGGCGCTCGCGCTGCGCTTCGTCCCCTACAGCGACCACCACGGCCACCTGCACCCGGCGTGGGCGGCTGTGATGGGCGTCCTCGGGCTAGGGGTGGTGGCGGCCAGCGTGTATCTGGTGTACGTGCTGGAGATCCTCAAGTTTCGCCGCCTGGACCCGTTTGGGCGCGTGGTGGCGCGGCGGGGAGAGCAGCGGCTTGGCGAGCGGGAGGTGGATCAGGAGGGCGTAGGCGCAGAAGAGGAGCGTGGCCGCGCGCAGGCGGCGGCTGGCGCTGAGAGCGGCCAGCGGTAGCGGCCAGATCGCATACCACGGCAACAGCCAGGCGGTGGAGAAGAGCAGCGCAAGCGTCGCCCAGCCGGCCTGCGTGCGCCAGTCGGAGCCGCGCGCGGTGAGCCACAGCGTGAGCGCGAGCACGGCCGCGAAGAGGGCGAGAAACACATTGCGCCACCACCCCGGCACGCCGGAGAGCCCGAACAGGCGGGCGGTCTCGGCTGGGATCGAGTGCACGGCCACCAGCTGCTGCTGCTCGCGCAGGGCGCTCACGAAGCCGAACGCGTGCGAGCCGAAGCCGAGCGCGCCGACGAGCGCGAGCGCCGCCAGGCAAAGGACCGCGCTGAGCAGCACCGCTCCCCGCTCGCGCGCCCGCGGGGGCGCCAGCACCAGGAAGGGCAGCACGAGCCCCGCGGATGCCTTCACCCCGACCCCCGCGACGAGCGTGCCGGCCGCGGACTTGTAATGAGGAGGGGGGGCCGCGTGGCGCGAGTGGAGGGTGCCTGCCGCAACCGTCGCGCCCGCGATGCGATCGGCCGGGGCCGCGTGTGGCGAGTGGATGGCGCCTGCCGCGCCCAAGGCGCCCGGCGCGCGAACGGTCGTGCCGCGCTTGCGGGCAGGGGCTGCGACGGCGGTCAACGCCAGCGCCGCCGCCAGCGCGAGCATCGCCAGCGTGTCGTTGTGGTCGCCGCCCACCGCCAGCTCCAGCAGCACCGGGTTGAGGCCCACGAACGCCGCGGCCGCCCTGCGCGAGCGACCCATGCGCCCAGCGGCGCGGGCCACCAGCGCGACCGCGCCGAGGCTAGAGAGCGCGGCGAGCGCCTTCAGCGCCCACAGCTCGCCGGCGAGCCCAAGGGGCGTGAAGGCGTAGGTGCCGAGCGTGAACAGCGGCCCGTAGGGCGAGTGCTGGTAGGGCCAGCCGAGGAAGGGATAGACGGAGTCGGTGGGAGCCTGGGCGGGGAAGTATGTGTAGGGGTCGAGGCCATGCAGGGCCCCCAGATGCGCGAAGCCGATGTAGCCGAAGACGTCCTGGGAGATCAGCGGCGGGCCGAGCAGCAGGATCAGATGGGCCGCCACGATCGTGAGGGCCAGCGACCACATCGGCAGCGCGCGGGTGCACAGCAGCACCACGCCGTAGCCCACGGCCATCACGAGCGTGAGCGTCTGGAAGCTGCTCGGGTCGATGCTCAGGCCGAGACCCTGAAAGGGGCCGGACATCCACCCGGGCCAGCCGCCGCTGCGCCCCGGGACGTATGTGGAGGGCACGTGCGCCGCGCCGGCGGCGACGCCGAACACGCCCACGAGCACCGCGAGCAGTCCAAGCGAGCCAAGGACACGGGGCAGAGCCGGCGAAGATGAGCGTGTGTTCCGCGCTCCCACCGCCCGGCGCCGACCCGAAGGCAGCGAAGCAACCTGTTCCGAGCCGCCCGGTATGCTTGAGGTGGCTGTAATCTCCCCATTGTTGCGGGCTGGCGGACGGGACAGCGACACGCCCGTCTGAATAGAGCTCCAACCACATATGCGCCGCCCCCACCGCAAAGCGACCTCATCCCGCAAGAGGACCCCGTCCGGAGACTCCGAGGGCGAAGCCTCCGATCGATCGAAGGACGGCCCGCGCCGCGTGCTGGTGCTCTCGGCCGACGTCGGCGAGGGGCATGCCGCGGCCGCACGGGCGCTGGCCGAGCAGCTGGAGGCCTCCCCGGAGGAGGTCGAGGTGACGGTGATCGATGGGCTTGCCGCGATGGGACGTCTGCTGCGCCCCGTGGTGCAGGACGGCTACCGCGTGCAACTGCGCTTCCTGCCGTGGACCTACTCGCTCGTCTACGGCACGCTCGAGCGGGTGGCTCCGATCCGCTGGCTGGCGCGCAAGCTGCTGTGCCGCCTCGGATCGCGTCCGCTGGCGCGCACGATCGCCGCGCATGCCCCCGACACGATCGTCTCGACCTATCCCGCGGTGACGGTGGTGCTCGCGCATCTGCGCCGCACGCACGTCGTGGACTGCCCCACGGTGGCCACGATCACCGACCTCACGGGGTTGTTCTTCTGGGCGCAGCCGGGCATCGACATGCACCTTGTCATGTATGGCGAGTCGCTGTCCGCGGTCGAGCGCATCGCGGGCGAGGGCAGCGTGCGCCTGGTGCGCCCGCTGATCTCCGCGGAGTTCCTGGCGCCGCGCTGCCCGATCGAGACTCGCGAAGATCTGGGACTGCCCGCGGAGGGCCGCATGGTGGTCGTCTCCGGCGGCGGCTGGGGCGTGGGCGACGTGGAGGGCGCGGTGCGCGAGCTGTGCCGCGTGAGCGACATCTCGAGCATCGTGTGCCTGGCCGGGCGCAACGAGCAGCTCGCGGAGCGCCTGCACCATGCCTTCGCCTCCGAGCCCCGCGTGCACGTGTACGGGTTCACCGACAAGATGCCCCAGCTGCTGGCGGCGGCCGACGCGCTGGTGCACTCCACCGGCGGGGTGACGTGCCTGGAGGCCAAGGCCGCCGGCACTCCCGTCGTCTCCTACGGGCTGCCCGTGGGCCACGCGCGCCTGAACACCCGCGCGATGGCGGAGCTCGATCTGCTGCGCCTGGCCAACGACACGCGCGAGCTGCGCGAGCACGTGCAGGCATCGATGCTGGAGCCGGCATCGGAGCGGGGCGCCGCCGAGGGGCCCGAGCCGACGGCGGTCGATCTCGTGCTGGATGCCCCCCGGCGTGTGCGTCCGATCCCGATGTGGCGCCTGCGCGTCGCCGCGCTCGTGACTCCGCTCGTGCTGCTGCTGGGGGCGGGCATGTGGACGATGTCCACCGACGAGGTGACGGCGCTGGCCGGCGTGTTCCTGCGCGTGCCGGTGCTCAAACACGTGAAGACCGACCGGCCCGTGGTGGGTGTGATCGTACGCGCGCCCGCGCACGAGCTGACGCTCGTGGCCGGCGAGCTGGCCGCAAAGGGCATCCACGTCTCCTTCGCGGACGACTCGGGCGTGCCCAGGCACGCGACGGTCCTCAGGATGCACGCGCTCGGCGACGAGCTGATGCCCGAAGTGCCCGGGTCGAATCTGCTGCACTTCCTGCACTGGGTGCGCACGCGCGGGGCGCTCGACTCCCAGGCGCGCGCGCTCGGGCTGCACCACCACTTCTACTTCCTGCAGCCGAGCGGTGGCCTGAGCGTGGGCCAGCTGGTGCTGGCACGCACCGCGGGAGCCACCCCCGTGGCCGGAGACCACCAGCTGAGCGCGACCGGCCCGCTGCCTCAGCGCCCCGCGCGCGCGGGGGATGTCTTGGTGGTGAGGCTCGACGGCTCGCCCGCCTCGGTGGCGGGGCTGGAGCGGCTGGTCTCGCTGCTGCGGGCGGAGGGACTGGGGGCAGAGTCGCTGGCCACGCTGACGGGCGCCTGGCTGCCTCCGGGCATCAGGGCGAGCAGCAGCGGCGAGCGCGCCAGCACGACGGCTCCGGCGATCACCAGGGCCAGGGCCGCCACCAAGGGAACCCCCCCGAGCGGAGTGGTGCTGAAGCGCTCGTGAAACAGCAGCGGCGCCAGCAGCACCGGCACCACCGTCTGGGTTACGAACACAACAGGGGCGACCTGGATCGCTGGGCGGGACTGCAGGGCGCTCATCTCGCTGAGCGAGGCGACTGCCGAGGCGCCCGCGGTGGAGAGTCCCCAGGCGAGCGCGACGAGGAGATAGCCGTGGGAGAGGTCGTCGGAGGCGAGCTTGGTGGCGACCCCGCTCCAGGCAAAGGCGAACCCGGCCCCCAGCATCGTCACCGAAGCCGGCGGGCGCCCCACGCGCAGCAGCACATAGGGCAGCAGGCTCGCGAGCGCCAGCAGGAACAGAACCAGCGCGAGCGTGGCCCAGCCGGCGTGCGAGTCGCTGCGCGCGGGCGCGCACAGCCCCGCGCCGATCACGCCCAGCACGATCGCGCCGACGGCGAGGTGCTCGCGCGTCCCGGCGCGCTCGCCGAGCATGCGCTCGCCGACCACCATCAGCACCGGCAGCCCCAGGGCGAGCGCGGGCTGCACGACCACCAGCGGGGCGAGCCCCAGGGCCAGCACCTGCAGCGGCCAGCCCAGCATCGAGAGGGCGGTGCCGCTCAACCAGCGCACGCGCCTGATCAGCCCGAGCGCGAGCGCCATGCGCAGGTGCTCCTCCTCGGGCGACTCGCGGGCGTCCATCGCCTGCAGCGCGAAGCCGAGGCTGAATAGGGTCGCGGCCACCACCGCCGCCACCATGCCGAGAGCGAGTTCCATGACCGACGATCATCGCATCCCCCACGTTCGCCTGACGGGTGCGGTGGCGGGCGCGCTCGCCGCGAGCTACGTGCTGCCGGCGCTGGCGCCCCACCTGCCCATTCTGTGCGGGCCGCTGGGGATCGAGGACCACACCGCGAGCGGGGAGGGGTACGCGCTCACCTTCGACGACGGTCCTCACAGCGAGGGAACCTCGGCGATGCTGGACGTGCTGGCCGCGACGGGCGTGCCGGCGACGTTCTTCCTCGTCGGCGAGCAGGTGCGCCGCAACCCGGCGCTGCCGCGCGAGATCGTGGCCGCCGGGCATGGGATCGGCCTGCACTGCGACCGCCACCGCAACCTGCTGCGCCTGACGCCCCGTCAGACGCGGGAGGACATCGACCGCGCGCAGGCCACGATCGAGGATGCCACCGGGGCCGCCATCGAGCTCTACCGCCCGCCCTACGGGGTGCTCAACCCCTCCGCGCTGCGCCTCGCCCGTCGCCGTGGCTGGCGCACGCTGCTGTGGAGCGACTGGGGGCGCGACTGGGAGAAGCGCGCCACGCCGGAGTCGATCGCGCGGCGCGTGACGAACGGCGCGGCGCGGGGGGCGTTGCTGCTGCTGCACGACGCCGATGACTACAGCGCCCCAGACTCCTGGCGGCGCACCGTGGCGGCGCTGCCGCGCGTGATCGAGCACATGTCCACCCACGGGCTGCGCCCGGTGGCTCCGTAGAATCCCCGAATGGCCTCTCCCGGCTCCACCGACACGGGCGGCGAATGGGCGATCGCGCTGCCCGAGCCGCTGGTTGCACCCTCGCGGGCCAAGAGCCGTGCGCTGGCGGCCGTGCGTGCGCGCCCGCGCTGGTGGGTGGAGCTCCTGATCGTCGGCTGGCTCCTGTGGGTCTACGACATCGTCAACAACCTCGCGCACCTGCGCTACAGCCTCGCAATCGCCCACGCCACCGACGTGCTGCACCTGGAGCAGACGCTGCGGATCGATCCGGAGGGCACGCTCAACCGCTGGATGGCGCACCACCACACGCTGGGGGTGGTGTCCTCCTATTACTACGACAACGCCCACTTCGTCGTCACACTGGGTCTGCTGGGGTGGCTGTGGTGGCGGCGCGCGGACATCTACCGGCCGATGCGCTCGGCGCTCGTGCTCATGAACGTCATCGGGCTGGCCGTCTTCTGGCTGTATCCCGTGGCCCCACCACGGATGCTCGCGGGGTTCACCGATGTCGTCGCCAACACAGGCGCCGTGGGCTCCTGGCACACCGGACCGCTGGCGCACGACGCCAATCAGCTGGCGGCGATGCCCTCGCTGCACATGGCCTGGGCGGCTTGGTGCGGACTGGTGCTGTGGCAGCTCTCCCCGCGCGTGTGGGTGCGGGCGCCGGCGGTGCTCTACCCGTGCCTCACCTGCCTGGCGGTGCTCGGCACCGGGAACCACTTCGTGCTCGACATCCTCGCCGGACTCGCGACCGCCGCGCTTGCCGTAGTGCTGGCGCAGGCGCTCAGGCGAGCGCTTCCGGCGGCAGGTAGCGCATGTCACAAACTTGTTACGAAGTCCCAGATCAGGTAGACTGCCCGCGGTTGCCGATTCGTCCGTCGGCGGCCCCCCGAAGCGAGTTTCGCCGTGAGACAGCGCGCGGGCTTGCACGGATATAAGGTCCCACCAGGGATCCATCCGCCTGTCGGGGTCCCATACATCTGGTTTCACCCACCCGGTCCTTCAACCACCCGACCATGACCACCACACTCACGCGTTATCTCGACGTGTTCCTGGTGCTCGCCACGGCCCCGGTCGTGATCGCGGCGGGATTGCCGCTGGCCGGATATCTGATCGCTGCGCTGGCGTGGCTGTTGACGCGTGTGGGGGCCGCTGCCGCGTACACGCATGCGCTGCGCTCGAACGATCCCCGCGTAAGGGCGGGTCTTCAGGTGGGGACGATGATGGCGCGCGTGTGGATCGTCGCACTCGCGGTGATCGTGGCCCGCTATGCCTTCGGCAAGGACGATGGGGTGATGGCGGCCGTCGTGATGCTCTGCGCGTTCACGGTGTACTTCGTGATGACGCTCGCCACGCGCGGCGAGACTCTGCAGCCGGGGAGGCCAAGCCCCTCATGAGCTCACACGCGGCGGATATCGAGCAGCACAGCGGCATGAGCACCAAGCGCAAGCTGGCGATCATCGGCGGCATCTATGTTGCCGGCCTGATCGCGCTGCTCGTGATCTACGGCGTGAGCGGCACGCGCAACACCACCTTCGAACCCCAGAACGAGTTCAAGCTCGATACGTGGGTCAACCTGGGGGTGTTCTCGATCAACAAGGCCGTTCTGTACCTCGTGCTGGCGGCCTCGCTGACGTCGATCTCGATGATCTACATCGCGCGGCGCATGCAGGCGCGCCCCAACAAGGTACAGGCGGCGGTGGAGATGATCTACACGCTGATGCGCGAGAACATCACGGGCAGCTCGATGGACGAGAAGATGGCCGCGAAGTGGTTTCCCTTCATCGGCGCGCTGTTCCTGTTCATCCTCTTCTCCAACCTGATTGGCTACATCCCGCTGCCGACCAACACCGAGCACGAAATCGCGGTGTTCGGCGTGCACATCCCCTCGTTCTCGCTGTACGCGGCCACCGCCAACCTCTCGATCCCGCTGGTGCTGGCGCTGGTCGTGTTCGTCTCATACACCTTCGAAGGCGTGCGCGCGAAGGGTCCGATCGGCTACCTCAAGGGCCTCGTTCCCGGCGGGGTCACCGGCGGGATGGCCGTCGCGCTGTTCGGGATCGAGGTGCTCTCGAACCTGATGCGCCTGCTCTCGCTGTCGATCCGGCTGTTCGCCAACATCCTGGCGGGCCACATGATCATCCTGTTCATGGGGGGCGCGCTGGCGGTGCTGCTCGGCATCGCCGCGCTGGGCTGGCTCACGATCCCGTTTGCGGTGCTGCTGTTCGCGTTCGAGGTCTCCCTGGTGGCCGCCCTGCAGGCGTTCATCTTCGCCACTCTTACCGCTATCTACCTCGGCGGCGCCGTCGCCGAACACCACTAAAGGAGTCAATCGCTGTGCACATAGCTCTTATCACCGTTTTCGCGGTGACCGAAGAAATCGCGAAGGCCGGCAAGTCGATCGGCCTCGGCGTGGGCGGCGGTCTCGGCGCCGTGGGCGCCGGCGTCGGCATCGGCCTGATCTTCGGCAAGGTGATCGAAGGGGTCACCCGTCAGCCGGAGATGCGCGAGGAGATCACCCAGATCCAGTGGCTCGGCTTCGCTCTGACGGAGGCTTGCTTCTTCTACGGACTCGTGGCCGGCCTCCTGGCCGCGTTCATCGTCTAGCGAGTTCGCGATGGTGATCGCCTCCAACGGCAGCTTCCTGATCAAGCCCGGCGTGGGCCTGATGGTGTGGACGCTGCTCGTGTTCGGCCTCACGATGCTGCTGCTCGCGCGCCTTGCCTTCCCCCGCATCAGCGAGGCGCTGGAGCGGCGCAAGCAGGCGATCGAAGAGTCGATCGACTCGGCGCAGCGCACCCGCGAGGAGGCCGAGCAGCTCTTGGCCGAATACCGCGAGCGCCTGCACGAGGCGCGCGCGCAGTCCGATGAGATCGTGCAGCGCGCACGCGCGAGCGCCGAGACGCACGAGCGCGAGTCCAAGGAGCATGCGCGCGAGCTCGCCGCCGAGGCGGCGCAGCGCGCGCAGCGCGACATCGAGGCGGCCACCCAGCGCGCGCTGCAGGAGCTGCGCCGCGAGGTCGCCGATCTGACGATCATGGCCACCGAGAAGGTCACGCGCAAGACGCTCGACGGCGCCGATCAGAAGCGGCTGGTGGAGGAGGCGCTGGGCGAGCTCGACTTCTCCAGCCTCGGGAGCCGGAATTAGATGGAGGAGCTGGCCCAGGTATACGCCCGCTCCCTGTTCGAGGTCGCCCGCGAGCAGGGCAAGCTCGAAGAGCTGCGCGAGCAGCTCGCCCAGTTCGCCGACGCCCTGGAGGGCAACCGCGAGCTGCGGATCTTCTTCTTCTCGCCCTACTTCTCCACCAAGGAGAAGCAGGACGCGCTCGATCGCCTGCTCGTGGACGCCGATCCGCAGTTCGTCAACTTCCTGAAGCTGCTCATCGAAAACCACCGCATGCCGGTGATCTTCCGTGCGCGGCGCGCCTTCGAGGCGCTGTGGGAGCAGGAGAACCGCCTGCTCCCGGTGGAGATCACCAGCGCGATCGAGCTGGACGACACGACCACCGGCAGCGTCGCGCAGCGCATCGGCGAGAGCACTGGACGCCGCGTCACGCTCACCACGCGCGTCGATCCCGCGATCATCGGGGGCATCGTGGTGCGCGTGGGCAACTCGATCCTCGACGCATCCATCCGTAACCGACTGGAGCAGCTGCGCAGGCAGGTCGCCCACGGCGCCTCCGCCTGAGCCCGCAATCGACAAGGAGCCCCTGGAGGCCGAACGAGCCGGGCCCCCTCTTTTTCAACTAGGAGACACCATGCAGATCAACCCCGACGAGATAACAAACATCCTCAAGAGCCGCATCGAGGGCCTTGGCGCCGGCGAGGCCGAGCTGACCGAGGTGGGCACGGTGCTCTCGGTGGCCGACGGCATCGCGCGCCTGCACGGCCTGGAGAGCTGCATGTCCTTCGAGATGCTGGAGCTGCCCCACGGCGTCACCGGCCTGGCGCTGAACCTCGAGTCCGACAACGTCGGCGCGGTGCTGTTCGGCGAGTGGGAGCACATCTCCGAGGGCGACACCGTGCGCCGCACCGGGCGCCTCCTGGAGATCCCCGTGGGCGAGGCGCTGCTCGGGCGCATCGTCGATCCGCTCGGGCGCCCCCTCGATGGCAAGGGCGACATCAACACCACTGAGACGCGGCCCGCGGAGTTCAAGGCGCCCGGCGTGGTGCAGCGCCAGCCCGTCACCGAACCGATGCAGATTGGGCTGAAGGCGATCGACGCGATGATCCCGATCGGGCGCGGCCAGCGCGAGCTCATCATCGGCGACCGCCAGACGGGCAAGACGGCGATCGCGATCGACGCGATCATCAACAACCGCGACACCGGCGTCGTGTCGATCTACGTGGCGATCGGCCAGCGCATGTCCACCGTCGTCGCGCTCGCGCAGACGCTCGACGAAAACAATGCGCTGGAGAACACGATCATCGTCGCCGCGCCCGCCGACGAGGCCGCGCCGATCAAGTTCATGGCGCCCTACGCGGGCTGCGCGATGGGCGAGCACTTCCTCTACAACGGCAAGCACGCGCTGTGCGTGTACGACGACTTGACCAAGCACGCCTACGCGTACCGCCAGATGTCGCTGCTGCTGCGCCGCCCGCCCGGCCGCGAGGCGTACCCGGGCGACGTGTTCTACCTGCACTCGCGCCTCTTGGAGCGCGCGGTCAAGCTCAACGACGATCTCGGTGGCGGCTCGCTTACCGCCCTGCCCGTGATCGAGACCCAGGCGGGCGACGTCTCGGCGTACATCCCCACGAACGTGATCTCGATCACCGATGGGCAGATCTTCCTCGAGCCCAAGCTGTTCAACAGCGGCGTGCGGCCCGCGATCAACGTCGGCATCTCGGTCTCCCGAGTCGGGGGCAATGCGCAGATCGGCCCGATGAAGAAGGTCGCCGGGCGCATCAAGCTGGAGCTCTCGCAGTACCGCGACCTGGAGGCCTTCGCGCAGTTCGGCTCGGACCTCGATGCCGACACGCAGCGCACGCTCGCTCGCGGCGAGCGGCTGGTGAAGACGCTCAACCAGCACGAGCGCGCGCCGCTGGCTGTAGAGGATCAGGTGCTGCAGATCTACGCCGCCACCAACGGCTTCCTCGATCGCCTGCTTGTCGAGCGCGTGCCGGAGTTCCTGCAGAGCCTGATCGAACGCGCGCACGCCCAGCACGCCGAGCTGCGCGCGAAGATCGTCGGGGGCGACTGGTCGAAGGAGACCCAGCAGGCCGTGCACGACGCGGTGGAGTCCTTCGCGAACGACTTCGGCTACGACCTCGACGAGGAGGGCCTGCCGCTGGATGACGCCTCCGCACCGCTGCCCTCCGCAGAGGGCGACTCGCCGCGTGCGAGCGAGGACGACGATTCCGCGCCGCCTGCCGAGAGCGAGCGCAGCGATGAGCCCGCCGAGGTCCACGCCTAGCCGCTCGCGGCTCGAGGACTCCCTCCTATGGCAAGCCAGCGCGACGTCAAGAACCGGATCTCCTCGGTCAAGAACATCCAGAAGATCACCCGCGCGATGGAGATGGTCGCCGCCGCGCGCCTGCGCCGCGCGGAGCAGCGCATCGCCGCGCTGCGCCCCTACGCGAAGGCGATCCGGCGGATGACCCATCAGGCCGCGGAGGCCGCGGGCGCGGAGGCGGCCTCGTTCCCGCTGCTCGCCGAGCACGAGCAGGAGCGCAACGTGGGCCTGCTGCTCGTCACCGGCGATCGCGGCCTCGCGGGCGCCTTCAACTCGCAGATCATCCGTGCGGGAGTGCGCGCGGGGACAGAGCTCGTCGATCAGGGCAAGAGCCCGGTGTGGTACGCGACGGGGCGGCGCGGGGTCTCCTCGCTCACGTTCCGCGGGCGCGAGTTGAGCGGCAGTTACACCGGCTTCACCGACCGCCCCGCCTACGCCGATGCGCGCGCGATCGGCAAGGACCTGATCGACTCCTACGTGGAGGGCCGGCTGGATCGCGTGGATGTCCTCTACAACTCCTACGTCTCGCCGCTCACACAGACCGTTACGCGCGAGACGCTGCTGCCGCTCTCCCAGGCCGTGCTCGGCCTCGCGAGCGGCGAGGAGGGCGAAGGCGAGGACAACGGACGCCCCGCCGGCCCGCGCGCGCTGGTCGAGTACGAGCCCGACCCGAAGGATCTGCTGGAGCGCCTCGTGCCCGATTACGTGGAGATCTCGATCTACCGCGCGCTGATCGAGTCCGCCGCGGGGTTCTTCGGCGCGCAGATGACCGCGATGCGCAGCGCCTCGGACAACGCCGGGGAGATCATCACCGACTTGACCTTGCAGATGAACCGCGCGCGTCAGGCCGAGATCACACAGGAGATCATGGAGGTTGTTGCGGGCGCGGAGGGGTTGGCGTGATGCCCGACTCCAAAACTACTGGCCCACTGCCGCAGCTTCTCCTGGGTGGAGGGTTCGGCGTTATGCCCGACTCCAAGATCACCGACCCTCTGGCGGAGTCCCTCCGGGGCGGAGCCCTTCAATAAGTCTTTAGAGATAGGAGAATCGAGAACAAATGTCACCCACCACAGCCACTCAGCCCGCCGGCTCCTCCGAGGACGCGCCCGCCACGCGCAACGTCGGGCGCATCGAGGAGATCCAGGGCGTCGTGATCGAGGCCGTCTTTCCCGAGCGGCTGCCCGAGATCAACCACGCCATCACCGTCGATCGCGGAGAGAGCGTCTTGGTGTGCGAGGTGCAGCAGCACCTGGGCGACGATCGCGTGCGAGCGGTCGCGATGGACACCACCGATGGGCTCGCGCGCGGTGTCGAGGTGCTCGATACCGGCGGCCCCATCACGGTGCCCGTCGGCGAGGTGACGCTCGGGCGCATCTTCAACCTGCTCGGCGAGCCGATCGACCTCGGTGAGCCGCTGCCCGCCGACACCCCGCGGCGCGGCATCCACCAGGAGGCCCCGCGGGCGGAGAACCTCACGCCCACCACCGAGATGTTCGAGACGGGCATCAAGGTCGTCGACCTGCTCGCGCCCTACGCGAAGGGCGGCAAGGTGGGGCTGTTCGGCGGCGCGGGCGTGGGCAAGACGGTGCTGATCCAGGAGCTGATCCACAACCTCGCCAAGGAGCACGGCGGGCTCTCGGCGTTCTGCGGCGTGGGCGAGCGCTCGCGCGAGGGCAACGATCTGTGGCTGGAGATGAAGGAGTCGGGCGTGCTCGACAAGACGATGCTCGTCTTCGGCCAGATGAACGAGCCGCCCGGCGCGCGCATGCGCGTCGCGCTGAGCGGGCTCACGATGGCCGAGTACTTCCGCGATCAAGGCCAGGACGTGCTGCTGTTCATCGACAACATCTTCCGCTTCGTGCAGGCCGGCTCCGAGGTCTCGGCGCTGCTCGGGCGCATGCCCTCGCAGGTCGGCTACCAGCCGACGCTGGAGACCGAGATGGGCCAGCTGCAGGAGCGCATCACCTCGACGCGGACCGGCTCGGTGACCTCGATCCAGGCGATCTACGTACCCGCGGACGACTACACCGACCCCGCGCCTGCGTCCGTGTTCGCCCACCTCTACGCCACCACGGCGCTGTCC
>JBIOES010000029.1:0-16810 GCA_044446265.1 Solirubrobacterales bacterium | reverse complement strand
CCCACTGCCCCCCCAGGGGCTGCGCGCCCCACCGGAACAAGGGGACCTCGCAACAGGCGCCGCCTGGCACTCGCGGCGATCCTGCTCGTGGGCCTCTCCTACGCGACGATCATCCAGAGCTTCTCCTGGAACCAGACCTCCCACTACGACCTGATCCGCGCGCTCAACCAGGACAGCACCACGATCGACCAGTACCAGGAAAACACGGGCGACAAGGCGTTCTACAAGGGTCACTTCTACTCCGCCCGCGCCCCCGGCCTCGCGCTGTTCGCGCTGCCCTTCTACGACACCCTGAACCTGCTCAACGCCGACAGCCTCGCGCGCAGCTCCGAAGCGCAGCGAGACGACGACGAGATGATCTACCTGATCGGCCTGTGGGCCAACGTGCTGCCCGGCCTGCTGCTGCTGCTCCTGGTATGGCGCATGGCCGACCGCTTCGAGCCGGGCTACGGCGCCGCCGCAGCCGTCACGCTGGGGCTGGGCACACTCGTGCTGCCGCTTTCGACTCTCCTGTTCTCCCACGTGTTCGCCGCGTTCCTCGGCTTCCTCGCGTTCACGTTGATGGTCAAGGAGCGAGACGGCCCCCCCAACCCGCTGCTGCTGGCGGGTGCAGGGCTGGCGATGGGCTACGCCGTGGCCTCCGAGTACCCGCTGTTCTTCGTCGGCGCGGTGCTGGGCCTGTACCTGCTCTCGCGCCGTGACGCGCTCACGCCGCTGGGCGTCACCACGCGCGCGGGCGCGTACATCGCGGGCGGGCTCGTCGGCATCGTCCCGCTGCTGCTCTACAACCACTACGCCTTCCACTCCTGGACCCACCTCGCCTACTCCAGCATCCCCCGCCAGCAGCAGGGCTTCTTCGGCATCGGCGCCCCCAGCCTGCCCGTGCTCGCGACGCTGCTGTTCGACTCGCGCGGCCTCTTGACGCTCTCCCCCGTGCTGGCGCTGGGCGGCCTTGGCACTATCGTCCTCTACAACCGCGGCAAGCGCGCCGAGGCGCTCACGATCGCCGGCGTCTGCCTCTGCTACGTGGGTTACAACTCGGGCTACTACCTCCCCTTCGGAGGCGGCTTCATGGGCCCTCGCTTCCTCACCACGATGCTGCCTTTCCTGGCCGTGCCACTGGGCATCGCCTACAAGCGCTGGCCCGGCCCCACGATCGCGCTCGCCGCCGTGTCTCTGACGACGACGATCGTCGCCACGATCACCCACCCGCTCACCGGCTACGAGACCGAGACCGTCATCTGGGCGCGCTACCTGCGTCAGGGCTTCTTCCAGCCGACGATCGCCACAGCAGTAGGCCTCGGGCGCAGCTGGGGCGGGATCTGGCCGTTCTTCCTCGCCGCGGGCGGCGCGGTGGTGCTGGCTGCACGCGCAACCCCGCACGTCGGGCTTACACGCAACTCGCTGCTCGTGGGCTTGGCGTTGCTGGTGGGCTGGGCGCTGTTCGCGGCCCTCGCGCCGACCGTGCTGGGGATCGACCACCGAGGGCTGCTCAGCATCGTCGGGGCTGGGGATCACACCGCGCTACACAAGGGATTTGGGGACTATCCGCTGAAGGTGCTGGCGCCGTTGGCGGCTGTTGCTGGACTCACCGCATTGGGCGCCGTGCGAGTTCGACGGTAGTTCAGGAGTCGAGGAGCCCGACAGAGACGAGGCTCCTCGACTCCGTGCCGCTATGCCCTTCCTTTCAACATACGAGCATCGGCATCAAATTCTGCTGTGTAGATCAGCGGTCATAGACCCGGCCCCGCGGGAGGACACGCACGATGAAGACCTGACGAGCCTCGTGGTCGGTTTCGAGGATCACACGCCAGTCGCCGATGCGCAGCCGCGACTCGGGACGCCCGGTGAGCCTGCTCAGCGATCCTTTGTCAGGGTCCTCGGCCAGCCGACGGATAGCCGTGACCACCCGCCTTCGCACCTGCGGATCGAGGCGGTTCACATCCTTTTCGGCGGCGCGAGCGAAGCGAACGCTCCAGGGTTGGCCGCTCAACGGTATCCGTGCTGACGTTCGATGTCCTCCAAGGAGACGGTGCGCCCGGCAGCGATGTCGGCGTGGCCTTCGGCGATCGCTGCTTCATCTTCCGGGGTCAGCGCCTCCTCGTCCTCCGGCGCATTCGCGATCGCGCGAAGCAACGGGTCCTCGTGCTGCTCGGCGATTGTGCGCAGCGCCATATCGGCCTCGCCATCGGAGAGATCATCGATCAGCCGGTGCAGTCGTTCCTTGGTGGTCATCGATGCGATTGTAGGACCCATTACTCTCTGTTCCGACATTGCTGGAAGAACGGGACAGCGGGCGATCCCCCGGTGAGACGACGTGTCCGGGCTTACGATCGCTTGAGTTCGACCTACGCGAGTCGCGCATAGCGGCGTTCTATCGCGCGGCGTACGCGAATCCTCTTACGGAGGACGAGCACACGGCGCTCGACGCCGCTCTGGCGCTCGCCGCCGATACCGAGCCGTGATGGCCTGCGGAATGTCAGTGGCTCGAGATCTTCACGCCGCCGCAGCCCGAGGCGTGCAGTTTGCGGCACACGATCAGGTATCCAGGCCGCGGCTTGTGGTGCGCGTCGGTGAGGCCCGCGTCGAAGCGGGTGCCGATGCCACCGCCCGACCAATCATAGATGTACAGGCGCGTGATGCGCGAGCTGGAGCCGGCCAGCGCAAACATGTAGTTGAGCGCGCTCGCCGCGCGTCCCAGTCCCGCGCCGCGGGCGTTCGGGAAGGCGCCGCCGAACTGCACGATGCCGCCGGTCTCTGTCAGCCACACCTGGCCCGGCACGGCCGCGAGCACCGCGCGTGTGCGCAGGCTGGAGCGGCGGTTGGTGTCGGAGTAGTTGTGCAGGCCCCACACGCTCGGCATCACGGTGTGCAGAACCGCGACCTCGTGCTTGAATTCGGCGATGTAGTTGAGCGTCGGGCCGACGTTCTGCTGGTCGAGGATGTCCAGGCCCACGACCGTGCAGCGGCTGCAGCTGCGCTTGAGC
Organism: Solirubrobacterales bacterium; assembly: GCA_044446265.1. Taxonomy (GTDB): domain Bacteria; phylum Actinomycetota; class Thermoleophilia; order Solirubrobacterales; family Solirubrobacteraceae; genus Palsa-744. The sequence goes on along the minus strand of JBIOES010000029.1, from coordinate 13,823 downwards.
GCCTGGTAGTACTGCGCCGCTTGCACCGCCGTGGGGCTCGCGAGCGTGTGCGGGATGTAGCCGCGGTTGGCCTCATCCCAGGGCTGGTACTGGCGGACGTGCGGGAAGAGCTTGATGAAGCGCCGCACATCGCGCTGGTAGGTGGACACGCTCGGCATCCGCGTGGGCGTGTACTCGGAGTGGTAGAAGGACACCAGCACCTGCTGGTGCGCGAGTTCGGCGGCGTGGATCCACACGATCGCCTTATCCAGCGAGTAGGAGCGCACCGCGGCGTCGTAGGGCGCGATGTAGCGGGTGATCTTCGTGTGCAGCCGCAGCCAGTTGGGGTCGGTGAACATCTCGGCCTGCTCATCGCCGATGCCTGTCAGGAAGCCCGCGCGGGCGGAGTGTGCGGGGGTACGGTGCGCAGAGGCCGCCCGGGCGCCAGCCAGCGCGCCGAGACAGAGCAACAGGCCGCAGAGCGCCAGCGCGGCGGCCAGGCGGCGAGGAAGGGGAGCGTTTTCGGGCATGTTCATTTCGAACAGCTTACGGGCTCGAGGGTTGCGCCCGTCGCGGTGCAATCAACCATCCAGCGACTCGCCGTCCGTAGGCGGGTCCTCACGCTGGGGTGGCTTACCGAAGGGCTCCTCCCGCTCGGAGGTCTTCCGCAGGGTGGGGTCGGCGACGATGCGCACATCGACGCCCGGCAGCCCCAACAGTAGCCGCGTGAGCAGCGACGGCCCGGAGAGCAGGGAGACCAGGCGGCGCAGCCCACGGCGCTGGATGGGCGTGCCCATCAGCACGTAGGTGGCGCCCAGCTCGCGCGCCAGCTTGATCGCGACAGCCGCGACATCTTCGCCTTCCTCGACGTGCAGGCGCAGCCCCAGCATCGAAACCAGGCGGCGCAGCGCCTCCAGCTGCTGGCGATCCTCAGGGCTCGGCGCACGTCCGGGCGGACGCACCACCAGCACGTCCAGCTCCGCGTCCAGGCGCTGCGCCGAGCGCCACGCGCGACGCACGATCCGCTGCGACTCCGCCTTCAGCGTCACGAGCGCGAGCAGCCGCTCGGCGATCGCCTGCGGGGCCCGCTCCTGGGCGAGCGCGTCCTCGCGCCGCCCGAGCTGCGGCTTGGGCGCCAGGCGTTTGACCTCCACGCCCTCGGCCACCTGGCGCAGCGCCGTCTCGCGCAGCGCCGATAGGTTCTCGATCTTGAAGAAGTTGTTGAGCGCCGCCGGCACGCGCTCGGGGGGGTAGATCTTGCCCGCCTGCAGCCGCGCGATCAGCGCCTCGGGGGTTAGGTCGATCAGCACCACCTCATCCGCCTGGGAGAGCACCGCGTCGGGGATCGTCTCGCGCACGCGCGTGCTCGTGAGCTGCGTCACCTGGTCGTTGAGGCTCTCCAGGTGCTGCACGTTGACGGTCGAGTACACATCGATGCCGGCATCGAGCACGTCCCGCACGTCCTCGTAGCGCTTCTCGTGCTCCAATCCCGGCGCGTTGGTGTGCGCCAGCTCGTCGATCAGGCACAGCTCCGGTTCGCGCGCCAGGATCGCCGGCAGGTTCATCTCCTCGAGCGGCGAGTTGCGGTAGTACACGCGCCGCCGCGGCGTCATCTCCAGGCCCGTAGCCAGCACCTCGGTCTCCGCGCGCCCGTGCGGCTCGAGGTAGCCCACCACCACATCGCGTCCCGTCTCGGCTTCGGCCTGGCCCTCCTGCAGCATCCGGTAGGTCTTGCCCACGCCCGCGGCCATCCCGATGAAGACCTTGAGGTGACCGCGCGGAGTGGACATGCGGCCATTGTCCCTGGTGTGCGGGCTGCGGGCGTCTACGCCCCCAGCAGGTTGTGGATGATCAAGTCGATCAGCTTGATCCCGATGAATGGAGCGACGATCCCGCCGAGCCCGTAGATCAGGAGGTTGCGCCGCAGCAGCGCGCTCGCGCCGATCGGGCGGTAGCGCACGCCGCGCAGCGCCAGCGGGATCAGCAGCGGGATCACCAGCGCGTTGAAGATGATCGCCGAGACGATCGCCGACTGCGGCGTGCCGAGGTTCATGATGTTCAGCACGTGCAGCGGGCCCTCTGACCGGGACCCCGGGTGGGCACCTATTCCTGTCGCGTACGTGGCGATGAACACCGCCGGCAGGATCGCGAAGTACTTCGCCACGTCGTTCGCGATCGAGAACGTCGTCAGCGCGCCGCGCGTGATCAGGAGCTGCTTGCCCACCTCCACGATCTCGATCAGCTTCGTCGGGTTGCTGTCGAGGTCAACCATATTGCCCGCCTCGCGCGCCGCCTGTGTGCCCGTGTTCATCGCCACGCCCACATCGGCCTGCGCGAGCGCCGGCGCGTCGTTGGTGCCATCGCCCGTCATCGCCACCAGGCGCCCGCCCTCCTGCTGCTCCTTGATCAGCGCCAGCTTCGCCTCGGGCGTCGCTTCGGCGAGGAAGTCGTCCACGCCGGACTCCTCCGCGATCTTGGCCGCCGTCAGGCGGTTGTCGCCGGTCACCATCACGGTCTTGATCCCCATCGCGCGCAGGTGCTCGAAGCGGACCTTCATGCCCTCCTTGATCGTGTCCTTGAGGTACACCACGCCCAGCACCTGGTTGTCGCGCGCCACCGCCAGCGGAGTGCCGCCCTCGCGGCCGATGCGATCGAGCTGGCCCTGCAGCTCCGGCGGCGCCTGGCCCCCCTCGTGCTGGATGAACTGGACGATCGAGTCGCCCGCGCCCTTGCGCAGCTGCTGGCCGTCGATGTCCACTCCGCTCATCCGCGTCTGCGCGGTGAACGGCACGAACTCGGCGTTCAGCTGCGACATGTCGTGCTCACGGATGCCGTACTGCTTGGCCAGCACCACGATCGAGCGGCCCTCCGGGGTCTCGTCCGCGAGCGATGACAGCTGCGCCGTCTCCGCCAGCTCGGCCTCCGAGACGCCCGGCATCGGGATGAACTCGCTCGCCAGGCGGTTGCCAATCGTGATCGTGCCGGTCTTGTCCAGCAGCAGCACATCCACGTCGCCCGATGCCTCCACCGCGCGCCCGGAGAGCGCCAGCACGTTGCGGCGCACCATCCGATCCATCCCCGCGATCCCGATCGCGCTGAGCAGCGCCCCGATCGTGGTCGGGATCAGCGCCACCAGCAGCGCGATCAGCGTCGTCTCTGAGATCGACGTGCCCGCGAACAGCCCGAACGGGCGCAGCGTCGCCACGACGATCATGAAGATCAGCGTCAGCGCGGCGAGCAGGATGTTCAGCGCGATCTCGTTCGGCGTCTTACGGCGCTCGGCCCCCTCCACCAGCGCGATCATGCGATCGAGGAAGGAGTGGCCGGGCTCCTGGGTGATTTCAACCACGATCTCATCCGAGGTCACGCGCGTGCCGCCGGTCACCGCGCTGCGATCGCCGCCGCTCTCGCGGATCACCGGCGCGGACTCGCCCGTGATCGCCGACTCGTCCACCGTCGCGATGCCCTTGGTGACGGTTCCGTCGCCGGGGATCAGCTCGCCCGCGCTCACGATCACCATGTCTCCGCGCACGAGCTCGGAGGCGGCCTTCGTGCCCCCCTCCAGCATCCGCGCCACGGTCTCCTTGCGCATGTTGCGCAGCGTGTCCGCCTGCGCGCGCCCGCGACCCTCCGCGAACGCCTCCGCCATGTTCGCGAACACCACCGTCAGCCACAGCCACACCGCGATCGTGAACGTGTACCACGCGGGCTCGTGTCCGCCGCCGAGGGGCTTGCCGCCGAACACCTGGATCAGCCACGTGATGGTCGTGATCACCGAGCCGATCTCCACCACGAACATCACCGGGTTGTGGACCTGCACGCGCGGATCGAGCTTCTTCACGCTATCGACCAGCGCGCGCGTGACGATGTCTCGCTGGAACAGCGATATCGCCCGGCGCTCGTGCTGCTCGGTATTTACTGCGTGGGTAGACATCAGTGCGTTCCTCCCGCAAGGCGGTCGAGCGCCAGGTTCAGCTCGAGCACGTTCACGCCCGGCTCGCCCGAGAAGCCCAGGCCGCGCCCGGATGTGTTCTGGCCGATCAGGTTGTTGACGGTGGCAAGTGAGAGCCCGCGCACGGCCGCCACGCGGTATGCCTGGATGCGCGCGTTGGCCTGCGAGATTTCGGGGTCGAGGTTCGAGCCGGAGGTGTTGATCGCGTCGACCGGGATCTTCGCCACGGTCAGGCCGGGGGCGTATTCCTGCTTGTTCGGCGCCGTGTTCAGTTCGAGGTAGGACTTGATGTTTTCCGCGTTCGCTTCCTTGGTCTTCACGCTGTTGGGCCCGCGATTGGAGAAGGTGCTCGCCGCCGCGTTGTACGCGCCTCCTTCGGTGGCCGATGGACGCGACTGGAAGTAGCGCGGGTCTGCTTCGGTCACCACCGCGCCCTTGACTTCCTTGGGCCTGCCGTTCTTTTCGAGCACCGGCGTGCCGAAGTTCTGGCCGATGATCTTCGAGCCCACCAGCCTGCCGTTCACGTACACCTTCTGCCCGTTGGCGTTGCCGGGGAAGGCCACCTGGCTGACGCCCGTGATGAACAGCGGGTACACCAGCCCGAGCAATACCGTCAACACGACGATGCCGATCAGGGATGTCACGATGTCGCGGCGCATATCAATAGAGGTGTCCCGTAAGGCCCTGCACGATCGGGCCCAGCAGCAGCGCGGGGAAGAACGTCAGCGCGCCCACGAGCACGATCACACCGATCAGCAGCACCACGAACGTGGGGTTGTCGGTGCGCATCGTCCCGAGCCCAGCGGGGGTGACACGCTTGCCGGCCAGCGCACCGGCCACGGCCAGCGCGAATAGGATCGGCGCGTAGCGCGCCAAGAGCATGTCGAAGCCGCCCAGCAGGTTGGCGAAGGTGATGCCGTGGGAGCCCACGTTGCCCGCGTTCGGCTGGATGAAGCCCGTGTAGCCGGCGAACGCCGAGCCATTGTTGTTGGCCTGCGACAGATAGGCGTAGAACGTCTCGGAGAAGCCCTGCGGCGTATTGCCGCCCGCCTTGGAGAGCGCCCCTTCGGAGATCGACGCGCGCCCGGCCCTGCTCGCGGTCGCCAGCGCCGTGCAGAACAGCGCCGCCAGGGGCGTCACCAGGATGCCCAGGCCGGCGAGCTTTATCTCTCTCGCCTCGAGCTTCTTGCCCAGCCACTCCGGCGTGCGCCCCACCATCAGCCCCCCGATGAACACCGCCAGCAGCACGTACAGGAGGATCGAATACAGACCGGTGCCCACGCCGCCGAAGATCACCTCGCTGGCGGACAGGTTGGCAAACGGCACCGCCCCGCCGATGCCCGTATATGACTCGATCGCGCTGTTCACCGCACCGCACGATGTAACGGTGGTGATCACGTCGAACAGCGCCGACCCAGCAATCCCGAAGCGCTGCTCCTTGCCTTCCATGTTGCCGCCCACGGAGCCCGCGATCACCTGCGTGTGCAGGCCGGCGGCGTGCTGTGCCGGCGAGCCGTGCGCCTCGGCGATATATGCCACCGACACCGCGCCGAGGAACATCACCATCATCGTGGCGTAGATCGCGAAGCCCTGGCGGCGATTGCCCGTCATGCGGCCATAGGCGAACACCAGCGCCGCCGGGATCACCAATACCAGCAGCATCTCGAAGAAATTGGTGAACTGGGTCGGGTTCTCGAACGGGTGCGCCGAGTTGGTGTTGAAGAAGCCGCCCCCGTTCGTCCCCAGCTCCTTGATCGCCTCCTGCGAAGCCACCGGACCCATCGCGATCGACTGCGTCAGCCCGGTGATGGTGTGCGCCGACAGATACGTCGAGAAGTTCTGGATCACACCCTGCGACACGAGCACCAGCGCAGCGAACACCGACAGCGGCGCCAACACATACAGGATCGTGCGTATGAGGTCCTGCCAGAAGTTCCCGATCGACTTGCCGCTGCGACCCACGATGCCGCGGATCAGCGCCACCGCCACCACGATCCCCACGCCCGCCGAGAGCCAGTTCTGCACCGTCAGCCCGATCATCTGGCTGAGGTAGCTCATCGTCGTCTCGCCGCTGTAGTACTGCCAGTTGGTGTTCGTCATGAACGACGACACCGTGTTGAAGGTGACGTTCCACGGGGCGCTGTGGTATCCGAGCGGGTTCAGCGCGTGGGGCACGTAGAATGCGTTCTGCGTGCGCAAGATCACATACAGCAGCAGCCACCCCGCGGCCGAGAAGATCAACAAGCTCTTTGCGTAGGACTTCCAGTCCTGCTCGCGGCGCGGATCCACGCGCAGCACCCTGTAGAGGAAACGCTCGAACCAGCCAAGCAGCGGTGACAGGAAGACACGCTCGCCCGTGTACACGTTGGCCATGTAGCGGCCGAGGGGCAGCGCCAGCGCGGTGAGAATCGCCGCGAAGAGCACGATCGTGAGCCAGCCGGTGAAGGTCATCTCAGGTGAGGCCTCACAGCTTCTCACCGCGGATCAGTGCGTAGAAGAGATAAGCGATTATCAGCACGCTCACCACCAGGCCGAAGAAGTCCGCGGCGGACATGTGCGCGATGAACGCACCCATCGGCAGAGACATGCTCATACCTTGTCGATCCCCTCGACCATCAGGAGGAGAATGGCGAACATCAGGATTCCGAGAACCACAGCGAGAATGTCCATAGCCGACACTATGCGCGCTCGCGCATCACGGTCGCATGACGATCCGCGCGCGAGGTATAACGATTTCGTTACGACCTGTGCTCCCACCGCGCGGTGAGCCACAGCTTGCGTACTTCACCGCACAACGCGGCCCTCGCGGACCCCGGTAGGGGTCCTCCTTAAATCGAGAACCTGTACCCCACACCCGGGTCTGTGACGATGTAGCGCGGCCCCCCCGCCGGCTCGATCTTCGCGCGCAGGCGCGCGATGTGGGTGCGCAGGGGCTGGATGTCGTCGACGTACTCGGGACCCCATACCTCACTGAGCAGCGCCCTGTGTGTCAAGAGGCGCCCGCGGTTGCGCACGAGCACGCGCAGCAGGTCGAACTCGATTGGGGTGAGGTGGACGGGCTCGCCGTCGCGTTTCACCGTGCGCGCCGCGAGGTCCACCTCCAGGCCGTCCACGGTGACCGCGGGCTCCTCGCTCCCGCGACCCGCGCGGCGCAGCGCGGCCTGCAGGCGCGCCACCAGCTCGCGCGCGCCGAAGGGCTTGGTGACGTAATCGTCCGCGCCCGCCTCCAGCGCGCGAACCTTCTGCTCCTCGTCGCCCACCGCCGAGAGCACCAGGATCGGCATCTCGCTCCACTTGCGCAGCTCGCGTGTCACCTGCACCCCATCGCCATCGGGGAGCACCAGATCGACGATCGCCGCCTGCGGGGGGCGCACCGCCGCGCGATCGAGCGCCTCGCTCGCGGTTTCCGCCGGCACGACCTCGAAGCCGGCCTCGCGCAGCACCACCTTCAGCGCTCGGAGGAACTGGCTCTCGTCGTCGACCACCAGTATGCGCGGGGCCTCAGCGCTCATCGGACTCCGAGTGCAGCGGCAACTCGAACACAAATGTGGCCCCCTGCCCCGGCAGCGACTCCACGTGCAGCGCCCCGCCGTTGGCCTCCGCGAAGCCGCGCGCGATCGCCAGCCCGAGGCCCGAGCCGCGGTGCCCGCCGCTGGCCGTCCCCGCGCGGTAGAAGGGCTCGAACACGCGCTCCAGCTGCGCGGGGGGGATGCCGGGCCCGCGATCCACCACGCGCACGATCAGCTTCCCCTCGCTGCCGCCGAGGCTGCGCACCGCGCGCGCCCTCACCGACACCGGGTGCCCGCCGGAGTGCCGGCGCGCGTTCTCCAGCACGTTCACGATCGCCCGCTCCATCTGCGTGGGATCGGCCAGCACCAGCGGCAGCTCGCGGTCGATCGAGAGCGTCCACTCGCCCTCCCTGCCGCCGAGCTCATCGAGCGCCGCCCGCACCACCTCCTCGATCGAGGTCCACTCGCGCCGCGGCTCCGCCGCGCCCGCCTGCAGGCGCGAGAGGTCGAGCAGGTTGTCCACGAGCCGCGCCAAGCGCCCGCTCTCCTCCAGGATCACGCTCGCCAGCTCCTGGCGCTCCTGCGCGGCGAGCCCATCGAGCGCCAGCGCCTCGCCCGCCGTGGCGATCGCCGTCAGCGGCGAGCGCAGATCGTGCGAAACGGCGCGCAGCAGCGCCGTCTTCACCACATCCGCGCGGCGCAGCGCCGCCGTCTCGACCACCTCTCCCTGCAGCCCCTCGCGCTCCAGCGCCGCGCTCAGGAGCGCCTCCAGCGCCGGCACCACGCGCTCCTGCAGGCGGCGCAGGTTGCGCTCGGGGGTCCCCGCCGGCACCACCAGCGTCCCCAGCCGGCTGGCGCCGTCGCGCAGCGCGAACGCCACGTGGCGCTCGTCGCCATCCACCGCCTCCAGATCGATCGACGCGGAGGGCAGCTCCAGCGCGTGCGCCAAGCGCGCCGCCGCCGTGGGCAATGTCTCGGTCAGCCTGTTCCCGCGCAGCAGCAGGCGCGCCATCTCCGCCGCCAGATCGGCCTCGCGACGGCGCTCATCGGCCTCGCGCGCTCGCGCGCGGGTCACCTCCGCCACCGAGCTCGCGAGCCCCGCCGCGACCACGAACGCCACCAGCGCCACCCAGTTGCTCGAGTCGCTGATCGTCAGGTCCCCCACCGGCGGCAGGTGGAAGAAGTTGAACGCCAGCGCGCTCAGCAGCGCCGTCGCCATCCCCAGCCACGCTCCCCAGGTGACCGACACCAGCAGCACCGCAAGCAGGTACACCACGCCCAGAGACACCACCGGCGCGATCTGCTTCAGGGGGTACACGATCAGCGTGCACAGCGCCACCAGCGCCACCGCCACCACCACGCCCACGCGCCGGGGCGGGGGGTCGGGGGACAGCAGGAAGCCGAACGGCCACGGCACGCTGGGGAGCCTAGAGGGTGGCGCAGGCGGCCGAAGGCCGGCGAGCTGGGCCCCTCTCTATTCCCAGTCAGAGCAACGCCGGGCACTCGAACGAATGCGGAGAAGTACCCTTGAGCGGAGCGCCCGCTCGGCCGATTACCGATATACCAGGGATGGAAAGCAGCCTGCGGCCCATGCGCACGATCTTCAGAGCAGTCACCGCAGCGACCCTCGTCGTGGGCATGCTCGGGTCCTTTGCGGCCTCAGCGAACGCCGGCTACGCCGTGAAGGCCCTGTGCGCCGCTCCCGCGCCCGGATACGCGAGCTGCCTGGGGCTGCGGCTCGTGCCCTCCGGTCCCTCCCCCGCCGTGACGCCTTCAGCGACCCCCGCGAAGGCGATGACACCCGCCAACCTGCTCACCGCCTACGGCCTTTCCCCCCTCGGCGCCGAACCGCAGACGATCGCGCTGGTCGATGCCTACGACGACCCCCACGCCGAAGAAGACCTGAGCGTCTACGACCAGAAGTACGAACTGCCCGCCTGCACACAGGCGAACGGCTGCTTCGCGAAGATCAACCAGCTCGGCCAGGGCGCCCCGCTGCCCTCGGGCAACGGCGAATGGTCGGAGGAGATCGCCACCGACATCGAGGTCGCCCACTCCCTCTGCCAGAACTGCCACATCGTGCTCGTGGAGGCCGCTTCGGCCGAATTCTCAGACCTCGACGCGGCCGAGGAAGCCGCCGCCGCGAGGATCGCGGCGGACTCCAAGCCCGGCGCCCTGGAAGGCGAGATATCGAACTCCTGGGGCGGCTCGGAGCCCCCGAGCGGCGTGGACAGCCCCGCCTTCGAACACCCCGGCATCCCCATCACCGCCTCCGCCGGCGACGCGGGCTATCTCAACTGGAATGAATACGAAGAACGCGAAAAGGAAGGCTCGGGCTGGTTCGAAGGCCCCGACTACCCTGCCTCCTCGCCCCACGTGATCGCCGTTGGCGGCACCAGCCTCACCCTCAACGCCTCGGGCGAATGGGGAGGCGAGGAAGTCTGGAACGACTCCTCCGGCGCCGGGGGCGGGGGGTGCAGCGCGGCGTTCCCAGCTCCCTCCTGGCAGAAGGCGGCCGCCGGCTGGGCCTCGGTGGGGTGCGCCAAGCGCGCCGTCGCCGATGTCTCCGCCGACGCCGACCCCCTCACCGGGGTGAAGGTCTACGACTCCGTGCCCGAAGCGCTCGGCACCCCCGAAGAACTCACCAACCCGAAGGTGCCCGGTTGGATGCAGATCGGGGGCACCAGCGTCGCCTCGCCGATCATCGCCTCGGTCTTCGCGCTCGCCGGCGGCGCGCACGGCGTCCCCTACCCAGCCGCCACGCTCTATGCCAACGCGGGCTCCGCCGGCCTGCACGACATCGTTGCGGGGGGCAACGGCGAATGCAATGGCGTCTACAGCCGAGGCTGCAGCGGCTCGCTCGCCTCACCGCTGGACTGCGGCTCGCTCGCCACGATCTGCAACGCCGCCGCGGGCTACGACGGACCCACGGGCGTGGGCACCCCGCATGGCCTCAGCGCCTTCCTGCCGGTTCCCGGGGAGCCCGGCGGACCGGGCTCGGGCTCCGGCGGGAGCCCCGGCGGCGGATCCGGCGCAGGCGGTCCCGAAGGCACCGCCAACCCCGGCGGCGGCTCCGGCTCGGGCGCTGGTTCCGGCTCGGGCTCCTCCGGCGGCGCGGCGCCGAGCCCACCCAGCACGGCCAAGCCCGGGGTCGCGAGCGGCACGGTGCGGCTCACGCGCCTCTCGCTCACGCTGAGCGCCGTCGTCGCGCTCAATCGCGGCCGCGCGCCGCTCTCGCGGATAGCCTTCACGTTCACCCTCAGCAGGGCCGCCACTGTGCGCGTGACGCTCGCGCGGCGCGTTCGCGTGCATGGGCACTGGCGCTGGAGCGCGCTGCGCGGCGCCGACACGATCGGCGGACGGGCGGGCGCCAATCGCGCGCGTCTCAGCGGTCGAGGCGTGCTCCCCGCCGGCTTCTACCGGCTCACGCTCACGCCGGCCGGCGGCGGCGCGCGGTCGCTCGCGATCTCGATCGGGTGAGCTTCGCCCCACGGCGGACGGTCGCGAGGCCGTGCCCGAGACGATCGTGAGGCCCTACCCCGAGACGATCGTGAGGCCCTACCCAGAACGATCGCGAGGCTCTACCCGGGACAGTTGAGAGGCCCTACCCGATCCGTCCGGCGCGTAGCGCAGGATGCCTGACCCTCTGGCACCCTCGGCCCCGACATCTCTGCGCGCCTGGCAACGGCGCACGCTGCAGGCGCTCGCGGAGTGGCGGGGGGACCCGTTCCTCGTCTCTGCGGCCCCCGGCGCCGGCAAGACGCGCCCCGCGCTGGAGCTGGCGCGCCGGCTGCTCGCCGAGGGCGAGGTGAGGCGCGTGGCGGTGCTGTGCCCCACGACGCCGCTCACGCGCCAGTGGGCCACGGCTGCGGCCACGCTGGGCGTGCAGCTCGTGCCCGACGCCGAGCGCCCGCGCCCCCCGCGCGGGTTCCAGGGGGTCGCGGTGACCTACGCGCGGATCGCCTCCTCTCCGCGCGAGTGGGCCGCCGGGACGAGCGCGGATACGCTGGTGATCGCCGACGAGGCCCACCACCTCGGCGAGGATCTCGCCTGGGGCACGAGCTTTCAGCAGGCATTCTCCGCCGCCCCACGCTGGCTGTTGCTGTCGGGGACGCCCTTTCGCTCCGACGCCACGCCGATCCCGGGCGTGCGCTACGACTCCGAGGGGCTGGCGGTGCCCGACATCTCCTACACCTACGCGGAGGCTGTGAGCGACGGCATCTGCCGCCCCGTGGCGTTCGTCACCTTCGATGGAGCGCTCTCGTGGCGCAGCGGCGAGGATGTGGTGGAGTCCACCTTCGAGACCGTGCTGAGCGCGCGCGAGGCGGGCAGGCGCTACCGCACCGCGATCTCCACCGAGCTGCCCGATGGGCTGCCGCGCATCCTGCGCGAGGCCGACGCCCGCCTGCGGGCGCTGCGCGCGGAGGGCCATCGCGACGCCGGCGGGCTGGTGGTGGCGGCCGACTCCAGCCACGCGCGCAAGATCGCGGGGCTGCTGCGCGAGGCAACGGGGCGCGCGCCCGTGGTGGTGCTGCACACCGAGGCGCGCGCCGCGGCCAAGCTCGCCGCGTTCACCCACTCGCGCGAGCCGTGGATCGTGGCTGTGAACATGGTCTCCGAGGGCGTGGACATCCCCCGCCTGCGCGTCGGCGTATACGCGACCGCCGCCAAGACGCCGCTGATCTTCCGGCAGATCGTGGGGCGCTTCGTGCGCACGATCCGCGGGGCCGCGCCCGAGCCGAGCTGGCTGTACCTGCCCGCGGACCCGCTCCTGCGCCGTCACGCCGCGGAGGTCGAGAGCGAGCTGCGCCACGCGCTGCGCCGCCGCGAGGAGGGTGAGGGCCTGGAGCTGGAAAAGCGTCCCGAGCGCCGCCGCGGCGAGCCCTCGCAGAGCGCCGAGTTCGTGCCGCTGAACGCCGAAGTGGCGCCGCAGATGACCCTCTTTGGGTCAAGCCCGGCGATCGCCGGGAGCGGTTTGGCTCCAGCGGCCCGAGCGTCTGCCGCTCCCTCCCCGCCCGAGCCGGCGCCGCCGGCGGCGTTCGAGCGCCGCGCGCACCTGCGCGCGGAGCGCAGCCGCCTCGTGGCCGATGTGCACCGCCGTGATGGGCGCAGCCACCGCGAGATCAACTCCTGGATCAACCGCGAGATGGGCATCGCGCGCGTCGAGGATGCCACCATCGAGCAGCTCGAGCGCTCGGTGAAGCGGCTCGTGCGAGAGCTCACCCGGAAGACTGCCGCACGCCCGGGTCCGCCCCGCGCTCGAGGCGCTCGCCCCGTGGGGTGAGCACCCAGGCGTTGGCGGCGCCGCGGCTGGAAGCGCCTCCGGCTGCGCCCCCGCGGCTGGAAGCGCTCCCGGCACCCCCGCGGCTGGGAGCGCCTCCGGCGACGCCCCCGCGATTGGCGATCAGGCCCAGCCCCTCCAGGCGACTCAGGAGCCGCGAGATCTGGCCTTGGTCAACGATGCCCGCCTGATCGGCGACCTCGCGGTTGCTTGCGCCGGGGCGCTCGGCGATCGCCTTCAGCACCCGCGCGGTGCGGTAGGTGAGGCGCATATCCAGATCGCCGAGGAAGTCGCCGTCGATGGCGTCCCCCTCCGGGGCGCCACCTCCGGAGGAGGGTCGCGGCGTGGGTCTGTTGAGCTCACGACCGGCCTTCGCCGCACCCATGTAGGGGAGCAGGATCAGGCTCATCAGCGGCCCCAGCAGCTCGCTCAGCGGCGGCGGGTCGCGCTGCCTGCCCGCCGCCAGCAGGCGCGTGTGGAGCACCGCGAGCACCGCGCCCACCACGCCCTCGGCGGCCATCTCCGGCGGTTCGGTCCGGCAGGAGCTCTCCAGGCGACCGCGATCGACGTATTCGCAGAGCACCTCGAGCGCCTCCGTGCGCCGCTGCAGCACCGGATCGCCCGCGCCAAGCGCATGAACGATGCAGAGCCCTGCCAGCGCGGGCTCGCGGTCGAGCAGTTCGAGCAGCGCCCCGAGCGCGGCGCGCACGCCGTCCTGCCAGCGGGACTCGCGGCAGTAGGCCGCGTACATCTCCGCGCCGGCCAGCCGCAGGCCCCACTCGAAGGCGTCCAGCAGACACTCGTCGCGATCCGCGTACAGCTCGTAGAACGCGCGGCGGGAGATGCCCGCGCGGGCCACCACATCGACGACGGTCACCGCATGGGAGTCCTCGCGAGCCGCCATCTCCGTGGCGATCGCCCTCACGATTCGCGCCCGCTGAAGCTCCTCTCCCATGACCCTCTCACTCGACTGCCCCGGTGGCCAAGCGGGCCCGAATCCCGCTCGATCGCCACTTGATCTTTGCAATAGCAAGCATATTTCAGGTGTCCAGCCAAGGATGCAAGTTCGATGGCAGCGCCCGGGAGCTCGATGGCGGGGGTG
>JBIOES010000028.1:0-16875 GCA_044446265.1 Solirubrobacterales bacterium | reverse complement strand
CTGGTGGCGCTGGGGTGGCTCGTGCTGGCGGTGGCGCCGCTGCTCGTGAGCACCTCCTACGCGCGCCTGCAGCACAGCGGGCACCAACTGCGGGCGGGAGAATGCAGGGCGGCCAAGCACACGGCGCTCTCTTCGCTGTCGCTCTCGGCCAAGCGCCCGCAGGCGTATGCGATCGTCGGCGTGTGCGACCTGCGGCTGGGGTTCGCCCCGGCGGCGGTGGCGGCGATGGCGTAGGCCACCGAATACGAGCCCCGGAGCTGGGAAAACTGGTACTGGCTGGCGAGCGCCCACGCGGCCGCCGGCCAGGATCCCCGCGCCGCGATGGCGCGGGCGCTCGCGCTGAACCCGCTGGAGCCGCTGCTGCGGCGCGCCCTGCGACGCTTGAACCAGACCCCGGCCCCGCGCCAGTGGGAAGCGCTCGCGCCGGCCCTGCGCCTGAGCGCGCTGCGCTCGGGGAAGTTCTCGATCACGAATCTCTAGAGCTTCTGTCGGAAAACGCCGGCCCCGTTCGTATGGGCTATCGACAGGCTTTCTCTGCCCTCACGACTAGGAGACGAAATGCGGCGCAAGAACGACGAGCACGAGCACGACTTGGAGGGCACCGCGCAGCGTCTGCGCGGCGAGCGCCCTGAGGCCAGCCCGCTCGAGCTGGATCAGATCAAGACGACTGCCATGTCGCGCGCGCAGGCCGCGACCGGCCGCGCCAACCCGCGCCGCCTCGTCGTCGCGGCCCTGACCGTCGGTCTGATGGCCGCGGGCACCGGTGGCGTGCTGGCCGCGGGCGGCACCGGCGGAGCCGCGGGCAACGCCGCCTCGGCCCAGTACAGCTCGACCAACAGCGTCTGCTCCAACGGCAACGGGAATGGCAACGGCAACGGCAATGGCGGCGGCGAAGGCAACGGCAACGAAAACGGCAACGGCAACGGCAACTTCGACTGCAACGGCAACAGCTTCAACAACAGCAACAACACGACGAACAACACCAACATCACCAACAACTACAACTCCTCGACGGTGACGATCAGCGGCTCGGCGAGCATCGCGGCGAGTGGCGTGGCGGGAACGTCGGTCAAGAAGGCCAAGACGAGCAGCCGCAAGATCAAGATCCACGTGAGGGTGCCGCACAAGGGCCACCTGCGCAGGGTCTCGGTAAGCGTCAACGGCAAGCACATCAAGACGGTCACCGGCAAGGCGGCGACGTCGAACATCGTGCTCACCAACCTGCCCTGCGGCACGGGCGCGACTACCGTCAAGATCACGGTGACGCTCAGCTCGGGCAAGACCGTAACGGAGACCCACACCTACCACCTGTGCACCGCGTAGAGCACGGGACGGCGTAGAGAGAACACCTAGAAGCGCGGCGGAAGGGCTCCGGGGACCAGCGCAGTCCCCGGAGCCCTCGGTCGTAAGAGACCCCGGGAGGGAACCCGAATGGCCCACGAACTGACAAGCGCCTCGACCCGCCGCACGCGCGAGCCGATAACAGGGAGGATGTCCGGGCGTATGCGCTCCGATACGTTTGAGCGGCTGTTCGAGGAACACGGCGCGCGCCTGTTCTCGTTCCTGGCCTACCGCACCGGCAACAGGGCGCTGGCCGAGGATCTGACCTCTGAGACCTTCGAGCGCGTGCTGCGCTCACGCCAGCGCTTCGACCCCCGCAGGGGCAGCGAGCGGCGCTGGCTATACACGATCGCCCTGAACCTGCTGCGCGATCACGCGCGCCGCCAGAGCCACGAGGAGCGGGTACTCCAGCACGTGGGCGCGGGCGCCCCGGAGGAGACCGCGGACCCCGCCCTGGCGGCGGTGGAGCACCGCGACGAGCTACAGAGGGCGCTGGCGCAGCTCAGCGGGGACGAGCGCGAGGCGCTGGCGCTGCGCTTCGGCGCGGATCTCAAGCTGCACGAAGTGGCGCGCGTGCTCGGCGAGGGCGAGAGCGCGATCGAGGGCCGCATCTACAGGGCGCTGAAGAAACTGCGCGACGAGCTCGACTGACAAACCGACCCTCGACCGTCAGGGGGTTTGAGCGACACAGCAGCCCTTGACGATCAGAGCTCCATGCACGGGCTTCCCCTCCGGCTGGCCGGAGCCCTGGATCGAGCGGTCGGAGTGGACGACCACCGCGTAGCGCACGCGCGGGAGCGCGGGGTAGCGCACGACGCAGCTCCAGGGGTTGCCCAGCGCGGAGGCGGCGGTGGCGCTCGTGCAGTGCGCCGCGCGCGCGCGGCCCGCGAAGCCGGGGCGTGGGTCAGAGGTGGTGCGCAGAAGGCGCTCCAGCTGCGAGGCTCCCACGGGCGTGAGGGACTGCTGGGCGGAGACGAACTGGGGGTTGCCTTCGCGGGCTCCCAGCGCCATGATAGAGCCGGCGGCGCCGACCGCGAGGATGAGCGCGACGAGCATCCACGGGCGCCTCATGGGTACAGCATAAGGCCGCCGCATCGGCGGGGGAGAGCGCCCTTCCTGTCCAAATCGGACTCTGAGACCTTGAGGGCCGCGAGGGGGCCCCCGATAGCAGAGGCATGGGCCCCCGCCTCCGCAAGCTCCTCACGGTCCTCCTCGCTGGCGCTCTGCTGGCTCTGGGAGCCACCACGACGGCAGCTGCGCACCCCCTCACCCACGCGCACCCCCTCCACCATCGTCGCTGCAACGCTCCGAGCCACACCGCGAACCACACCGCGAACCACGCTGGGCGCCACAACGGGCGCCACAACGCGGGACGCGCCGCGCGCAGGTGCCGCCGCCCCGCTCACGGGACGCAGGCGTATAGGCGCCGCGGCCACCACCCCAAGCCCCAGCGCCGCCGCGCGGCGCGAAGCGCCCCGGCGTCCTCCAGCGGCGAGGCCGACGCGGCGGTGATCGCAAGGGTGCTGGCGACTCCCTGCCGGGACACCGAAGTGCGCCCGGAAGCGGGCAATGCGCAGGCGCTGGCGGCGGCGACGCTGTGCCTGGTGAACCAGGTGCGCGCGCGCAATGGCGAGCTGCCGCTGGCGCTCAACGCGCAGCTCGAAGAAGCCGCGCTGGAACACAGCCGCGAAATGGTGAGCGAGGATTACTTCGCGCACGTGTCCCCGAGCGGCGAGACGCCGTTGCAGCGCGTGCGCGCGACGGGGTACGTGCCCAACGATCAGGTGGGGTACACCATCGGCGAGAACATCGCGTGGGGCACCCTGCAGCTGTCCACGCCGAGCGCGATCGTGGCCGCTTGGGTGGCCTCGCCGGAGCACCTGGCGAATATGCTCGATCGCGATTACCGCGATACGGGGATGGGCGTGGCGCCCGCCGCGCCGCCCTCGCTCTCGGGGGGCAACGCGGGCGCCGTGTACACGCAGGAGTTCGGGGTGATCGTCGAATGAGGCGAGTCGCGGCGAGCGTCTTGGGAAGAGCTCCCCTGCGACGTTTGATGGCCGATGCGCACGGGCACTTAAGGAAAAGGGGCGAGCGTCCGATGGAAGGAATAGACCTTGGAGACCTCGAATCACAGGTGATCGTATGCTCTTCGTTCTGATCCCCAGCCTATGGCTGACCACGGCGGCGCTCGTCGTGGCGATGTGCCGGATGGCCTCCCGCGCCGACTCACTGCCGGCAGGCGCCGCTGCGCGCATGCGCGGTGTCGATAGGGCGCCCACCGACCCCGCCCACAGCTCCGGCGCGCCGCTTCAGAGCCCGCGACGGCCGATCACGTGCGGGACGGTGCGCAGGAGGATCTTGACGTCGGTCCAGAGCGACCAGTTGGCGACGTATAGGTAGTCGATCGCGACCATCTCGCGCAGCGGCACGCGCGCGGGTCCGAGGATCTGCCAGTGGCCGGTCATCCCCGGCATCAGCTCGAGGCGGCGGCGATGCCAGCCCTCGATGCGCTGATCCTCCTCGACGACGAGGGGGCGGGGTCCGACGAGCGACATCTCGCCCTTCACGATGTTGAGCAGTTGTGGGAGCTCGTCGAGGGCGCTCTTGCGCAGGAAGCGCCCGACGCGCGTGACGCGGGGGTCGTCGGCGATCTTGAAGAACCCGTCCTGGGCCTCGTTGCGGTGGCGCAGGGAGTCCTTCATCGCCTCCGCCTGGGGCACCATCGTGCGGAACTTGAGCATGTGGAAGCGCTGCCCGTGCTGGCCCACGCGCAGTTGGCGGAAGAACACGGGGCCGCGGCTGTCGAGCTTGATGGCGAGCGCGGCGGCGAGCAGCACGGGTGCGACGGCGATCAGCCCGAGCGAGGCGCCGATGAGGTCGAAGGCGCGCTTGACGGCGGCGGAGGAGCGCGTGAGATCGAAGCGGCGCACGCCCATCACGGTGACGCCGTGGAGGTCGTCGAACTCGACCGAGGAGCCCACGACCTCGAGCAGGCGGGGGAGCACGCTGACGCGCACGCCGACGGCCTTGAGCGTGCGCACGAGGTCGAGCGTCTCGCCGGCGTCGGCGGAGCGGGGGGCGACGATCGCGCGGTGCACGTCGAGCGAGCGGGCGAGGTCGCGGATCTCGGTGAGGCGGGGGGCAGAGAAGGAGTCGGTGGACCAGGGGGCGGTCTTGTCGAGGTCGAGTTGCGCGACCATCGTGGCCTTGATCCCGCAGCGGTGCTCGAGCTTGGCGCGGATCGCCTCGGCGGAGAGCGAGTCGCCGATGAACAGACATCGCTCGGTGGGCGCCACGCGCAGGGCGAGCGAGCGCGCGATGGCGCGGGCGAGCACGAGCAGCACCACGAGCGCGAGCCACAGGAAGAGCGCCTCGTGGCGGTCGAGCGTACCGTTGACTATGAGCCCGCCCGCGAGCCACGCGACGAGCGCGCAGAGGGTGGCGACCTGGAGCAGCTTGGGGGCCTCGTCGAGGGTGGTCTTGCGCAGGAGCGCCTCGTCGCGGTCGTACAGCCCGAAGAGCTTCGCGCAGATGAGCAGGATCGGCAGGCCGGCGACGCTCGCCCAGGTGAGCTGGAGCGAGCGCGAGGAGAGTCCCACGGTGAGGGCGAAGGCGCTGATGATCGCCACCCCGTCGGCGAGCAGCAGGAAGCGCCGGAAGAGGGCGTCGCGGCGCAGGCTGGCAGCGGGGCCGCGCGCCTCGGTGATCTGCGGCTGCGCGGCCATCCCCATGCCCCCGCGCCGCCTTGGGCCCAGTCCTCGCAGGCCCCTGGGGGGGGCCGTCGATGTATCGCTCCACGGAACCTGCTGCGTCTCGACCTCGCCGCTGGTGGTCTCGCCGCTCACGCCCATACTGCCCGCCTCCTTGCTCTCCGCTTCCTTGCTCGTCGCTGCGAGCCGCGCCAAGGCGGGCGGCTCAGAACTACTGGGGTCTCCAAAAGGCCGTGGCACCCCTCGTGCGCTTGGCCTCAGGCATTGAAAGGTTGCAGGTTTGGAGGCAAAGTGCAAGCCAAATCAACAAGCTGTTTGCAAGGTCAGCGAGCGGCGGCAGTCTCCATAGGCTCCAGATCGCCCTAGGGCCGCACGAATCCGAGCAGCGGAGCCATCGCCTGGAGTAGGCGAGAGTTTCCAGAGAGTTGAATCAACAAACTCAGCCGAAGAAACTACAGCGCGCCGCGGGCGCGAAAGGGCTCCTCGACGGAGATCGTGTTGGGCCCGGAGAGCTCGAAGGCGGCGTGCAGCGCCTGCACGGCCTGCGCGACGCGCTCGCGCGGGATCACGCAGGAGATCTTGATGGGGGAGGTGGAGATCATCTCGATGTTGATGGCCTCCTCGGCGAGCACCGCGAAGACGCGCGCGGCGACACCGGGGTGCGAGCGCATGCCGGCGCCCACGATCGAGACCTTGCCCATCTCCTCGTGGGCGCTCATCTCGGCGAACGCGCCCCCCGCGAGTGGAGCAA
The DNA here is from genome assembly GCA_044446265.1 of Solirubrobacterales bacterium. Classification (GTDB taxonomy): domain Bacteria; phylum Actinomycetota; class Thermoleophilia; order Solirubrobacterales; family Solirubrobacteraceae; genus Palsa-744. The sequence goes on along the minus strand of JBIOES010000028.1, from coordinate 11,070 downwards.
GGGCGGTGCGCGCACCATGAAGATCTTCGCGGGGGACGGTGAAGGAGATCTCCGCGAGACCCCCCGCGGAGGAGGGCTCGTTCTGGACGATCATGTCGACGTTGACGTTGGCGGAGGCAAGCGCCGCGAAGATGCGCGCGGCGGCGCCCGGCTCGTTGGGGACGCCCGCGAGCGTGAGGCGCGCCTCGGAGGTGGAGTGGGTGACGGCTGTGATGAGTGGCTGCTCCAAGGTGTGGGCCTCGTCCACGACAACGGTACCGGGGTCATCGAGGAAGGAGGAGCGACAGTGGATGCGCACGCCGTGGCTGCGCGCGTACTCGATGGAGCGCAGCTGCAGCACGCCGGCGCCGGAGGCGGCCATCTCGAGCATCTCCTCGAAGGAGACCTGGGGGAGCTTGCGCGCATCCGGCACGAGGCGGGGGTCGGCAGAGAAGACGCCGGGAACGTCGGTGTAGATCTCGCATTCGCCGGCGCGCAGCTCGGCGGCGACGGCGACGGCGGTGGTGTCCGAGCCGCCGCGCCCGAGCGTGGTGATGGAGCGCCCGGCGGCGGAGACGCCCTGGAAGCCCGCAACGAGCACGATGTGATCCTGCTCGAGCGCCTCCACGATGCGCTGAGCCTGCACGTCGATGATGCGCGCGCGCGTGTGCGACTCGTCGGTGACGATCCCAGCCTGCGAGCCGGTGAGCGAGATGGCGCGGTGGCCGAGGTCGTGGATGGCCATCGCGCAGAGGGCGCAGGAGATGCGCTCGCCGGTGGAGAGCAGCATGTCCATCTCACGCGGATCGGGAACCGCGGAGACCTCCTCGGCGGCGGCGATGAGCTCGTCGGTGGTGGAGCCGCGCGCGGAGAGCACCGCAACGACGCGAAAGCCGGCGCGGCGCTTGGCGACGATGCGCGCGGCGACGCGCTTGATGCGCGAGGCATCGGCGACGGAGGTGCCGCCGAACTTCATGACGACGAGCTCGGACACGAGGGGGAGGATTACAGAGTTCTGCGCCCCGCTAGAGCCTTGCCGAGGGTGACCTCGTCGGCATACTCCAGATCGGCCCCCACGGGCAGCCCGGAGGCGAGGCGCGTGACGCGCAGCTCGGGAAGCCGCTCGCGCAGGCCCGCGGCGATGTGCAACGCGGTGGCCTCGCCGGTGGTGGTGGGGTTGGTGGCAAGCACGACCTCTTTTACAGACCCCACCCACCCGGAAGGCTCCGCCCCTGACGGGGCTCCGCGGAGGGCCGCGTGGTGCGGGTCGAGCTCGGCTGCCGCCCCCTGCGGAGAGGCTTGAGTGGAGGGCGCGTGCGGGGGGGCGGCGTCATGTGCTCCCGACTCGCGTGCCGCTGCGACCGCGAATGAGGGCGAGGACACGGGGGCCAGGACGCGCGCGTAGAGCTCGGCGACCTTGAGGTCCTCGGGGTCGATGCCGTCGATCGGACTCAAGGCGCCGCCGAGGACGTGGTAGACGCCGTGAAACTCATGGGTGCGCTCCATCGGGATGACATCGCCCGGTTCCTCCACGACGCAGATGAGCGAGTGGTCGCGGCGGGGGTCTTCGCAGATGCGACAGCGCGGGGAGTCGGCGAGGTTGAAGCAGATCTCGCAGAGCCCGATGCGCTCCTTGACCTCGCGGATCGCCTCAGCCAGCTCGAGCGCCTCCTCGGTGGGGGTGCGCAGGATATGGAAGGCGAGGCGCTGGGCGGTGCGCTGGCCGATGCCGGGGAGGCGGGAGAGCTCGGTGACGAGCTTTTGCACGGGTGGAGCGAAGGTATTCAAGGGCCCTACAGACCGGGGAGCCCGAGCCCGCCGAGGCCGCTGGGGTCGAGGCCGCCGGTGATGTCGCTCATCTTCTTCGCGGCGAGCTCCTGCGCGGCGCGCAGGCCCTCGTTGATGGCCGCGAGCACCATGTCGCCGAGCATCTCCGCGTCCTCGGGGTCCACGGCGCTGGGGTCGATCTTGACGGACTTCACCACGAGGTCGCCGCTGACGAGCACGGTGACCATCCCCCCGCCGGCGGATGCCTCGACCGTTTCGTCCTCGAGCTCCTCCTGCGCGGTGACCATGTCGCGCTGCATCCGCTGGACCTGCTGGAGCATCTGCTGCATGTTGGCCTTCTTGGGCTGGGGCATCACGCGCCTTTCTCATGTGGTGCGGCTGGCTCGCTGGTGAGCTCCTCGGCGTCGAGCTCGTGGATGAAGCGCGCGACCCATTCCTCCTCGGTGAGCTCGCCGCCCACCGAGCTCGCGCCGTTCGCGGCGAGGTTCTCGCGCAGCTCGTAGGAGGGGCGCAGGCGCTGCCCCGTGAGCTCGCGCAGCGCGGCGGCGACGAGGGTGCGGTTGTTGGGGTGATCGGCCTTCTTCATCATGAAGGAGGCCTCCGCGTCGAAGGCCACGAGGAGCTCCTCGCCGGAGAGCTCCACGGGACATGCGGCGGCGATCGCGGCGGCGAGCATCGCGTTGGGCGCGCGTACGGCCTCGACCACCGCGGGCCACAGCTCGCAGAGGGACTCGAGCGAGGCGGGGGCGTCTGACGCAGGCTCGGGCGCTGGCGTGGTGTCGGTAGCGGGCTCAGGCGTGGCGGGCTCGGGCGGTGCGGGCTCGACGACCGGTGGTGGCTCGGGCGCCTCCCGGTTCTCCACCACGCGGCCCCCCCCGGCCGCCCTCCGGGCGGCCTCCTCCTCCCCTTCCTCGCCGGGAGGGCGGCTCTCCAGGCGCTCGATGCGCGCGGCGAGCGCTTTCACCGAACCGTCGAGCTCCGGGCGCGCGGCCTTCACGAGCGCGAGCTCGAGCTGGGTGCGGGGGTCGGCGCCGCCGCGCACCGCCTCCAGCGAGGCGCCGAGCAGCTCCAGGAGGCGCACCACCGTCGTGTGGGATACGCGCTGGGACTGCTCCAGCAGCCGCGCGTCGGCCTCGGGGGTGAGCGAGAGCTCGGCGGGGATCGCCCCCAGGATCTGGGCTACGAGCAGCTCACGCGCGCGCACCTCCAGGTCGCCCGCGAGGGAGCCCGCGTCGCGGCCGCTCTGCGCGGTGGCGGCGATCGCGAGCAGCACCGCGCGCGCGTCGCCCTCCTCGATCGCGTCGAGCAGCTCTTCGAGCACGGCCGCGTCGGTGACCCCCAGCACCGCGAGCACGTCCTCGAGCGCGATCGAGGGGCCGCTGTAGGTGAGGAGCTGCTCGAGCGTGCCCAGCGCGTCGCGGAAGCTCCCCGTGGCGGCGCGCGCGATCGCCGCGATCGCCTCCGGGGGGATCTCGATCGACTCGGAGGCGGCCGCGCGGCGCACCACCGCGGCGAGCTGCTCGATCGTGGGGCGCTGGAAGTCGAAGCGGTGGCAGCGATCCACGACCGTCGCGGGGACCTTGGCGGCCTCGGTCGTCGCGAGCACGAACACGGTGCGCGGCGGGGGCTCCTCGAGCGTCTTCAGGAACGCGTTCCAGGCGGCCGTGGAGAGCATGTGGGCCTCATCGAGGATGTACACCTTCTGGCCCCCGCTCACGGGCGCGTAGGCAACGGAGTCGCGCAGCTCGCGGATGTCGTCCACGGAGTTGTTCGAGGCGGCGTCCATCTCGATCACGTCGAGCGAGTTGGCGCGGGCGATGGCGAGGCACGCGGAGCACTCCCCGCAGGGCTCCACCGTGGGCGCGCGCTCGCAGTTGAGGCACGCGGCGAGGATCTTCGCCATCGAGGTCTTGCCCGTTCCGCGCGAGCCCACGAAGAGGTAGGCGTGGTGGACCTTGCCGCGCTCCACCGCGTTGCGCAGCGTGCGCACGACCGCTTCCTGCCCCACCACCTCCGCGAAGGTGCGCGGGCGGTGGCGGCGGTAGAGGGAGGGCTGCTCGGCCTGCTCGGCGCGCTCGGGGAGCGTTTCTGAGGTCACGAGCTGAGTCTACCCCGGCCTCCTCGCGGCGTATGACTGGGTAGCGTGCGCCGTCGTGAACGCCCATCTCAAGCGCTTTGGGGCGCTCCCCGCGGTGCTCCTCGGCGCGCTCCTGCTGCGCGTGCTCGCGGGGGTGGGGTTCGCGAACTACGACACGCTCTACGCGCTCGTGTGGGGCCAGCAGCTGGCGCGCGGCGAGACGCCGCAGTATGGGATCCCCGTAGCTCCCACCCCGCACCCTCTGGTGGAGGCGCTCGGGTTCGCTCTCTCCCCGCTCGGGCCCCGCGCCGCGCAGAGCATTACGGTGGCGCTTGGGTTCGTGGCGCTCGCGGGGTGCGGATGGGTCGTGTACCGCTTGGGCTCCCAGTGGTTCGGGCGCGCCGCGGGGGCGCTTGCGGCGGCGCTGTTGCTGACGCGCCTGCCGGTGGTCTCCTACGGGGTGCGCGCGTACGTCGACATCCCCTACCTGCTGCTGGTGCTCGGCGCGGTGTTCCTCGCCACGCGGGACTCCGCGGCACGGAGACCCTCGATGGTGCTTCTCCTGCTCGGGCTCGCCGGTCTGCTGCGCCCGGAGGCATGGGTGTTCTCGGGGCTCTACTGGCTCTACCTTGCCTTTGGGACCAGCTGCACACGCTCCCAGCTCGCGCGCCTGGCGCTGCTCGCGTGCGCGGCGCCGCTGGCGTGGGCGCTCAGCGATCTGCTGGTGACGGGGCACCCGCTGTGGTCGCTCACGAATACCCGCCACACCGCCCGCGAATTGGGGCGAGTGACGGGGGTGGCGAACGTCCCCGAGTACATCCCCCGCCGGCTGGGGGAGATCCTGCGCCCGCCGGTCCTCTTGGGCGCGGCGCTGGGCGGGGTGCTCACGCTGCTGTGGATCCCCGCCCGCGCGCGCGTGGGCGGCGCGGTGGGAGTGGTGGCGGTGGCGGTCTTCGCGGTGTTCGCCACCGCGGGGCTGCCCATCAACACGCGTTACGGGTTCCTCGCTGCGGCGGTGCTGTGCGTGTTCTGCGGCGCGGGCGTGTTCGGCTGGACCCAGCTCGCGCCCGGCGATCGCCGCCGCCGCCCGTGGATGGCGGGCGGCGCGGTGGTGGCGCTCGCGCTGGTGGCCTACGCGCCCGCGCAATACAGGGCGGTGCACCGCGAACTGGATGCGCTCGCGCGCCAGCAGTCGATCCAGCGCGATCTCGTGGGGCTCGTGCACGGCGGGGCCATCTCGCTGCGCTGCGGGCCGGTGGGTGTACCAAACCACCGCCCGATCCCACTGCTTGCGCTGGAACTGAGGGCCTCGCCCGCGGATGTGGTGAGTGCGCAGGTGCGCACCCTCGCGCTGGGCACCTACGTGCAGCCGGCGACGCGCGCGGTCGAACGCGACTACATCCTCGACCTCCACGACCCGGGGGCGCTCACGCCGAGGGTGCCCCCCGGGTTCGTGCGCGTGGCCGCCAACCGTTCTTGGACGGTCCTGCGGCACTGCTCATAGATGTTCGCGTCGCCCAGCTTGGTCCATGAACGCCCCGGTCGCACCGCCTATTTCAAAACACGTTCTCAGCGGACCGTGCACCCCTCGTCGAAGCTCTCGCCTCCGGCGCCTACCGTCGCCCACGACTCCGGATCGGGAGCGCCCGCTGCGCCTGTCGGGGATCGCTTAAGGCTGCTTCCTTCCGGACCTGACCTGATTCACAAGCCGACACCGCGCGGGACCCGAGCCATCGACGCCCCGAACGACGGAGCAACCGGGGGTGGAACCCCTCGGAGAGGAATTCAGCCCCGCTAGAGCGGATTGCGGGTGCAGGGCACCGCTACCTCCCCGCCTAGCACGGTCCATCGCAGATCATATAGGGGTTGGTCCAGGGGTTCGTCCCACAAAAGCCGCGCATTCCGCTAGGCTGCCCGCCGTGATGAAGCTTTCGAGCGCCTCCTCCCCCTGCGATCCCATCGCCAGTCGCAGCACCCGCACCGGTCGCGTCTCCCGCTCCGTCCCCGCCCTCGCGGCGCTTGCCACCGCGGCGCTCCTCGCGGGCTGCGGTTCGAGCGGCAACAGCAGCACGATCGCCCCCGGCCAGGAGAACCCCAACGCAGCCGCGGAAATCGCCAAGTCCTCGACATCCTCGACGGCCACCACCGGCACGACCCCCACGAGCGGTCCGCTCGCGACCGAGCCAAAGGTCACGCCGCCCACGGGCGCGGCGCCGACGAAGCTCGTGACGAAGGATCTGATCGTGGGCACCGGCCCCGAAGCCAAGGCGGGGGACTCGGTGACGGTGAACTACGTGGGCGTCCTCTACAAGGGCGGCAAGATCTTCGACGCCTCCTGGAATCGCCACGAACCGTTCACGTTCACGCTCGGCGAAGGCAAGGTGATCCCCGGCTGGGATCAGGGCGTGGCGGGCAAGAAGGTGGGGGGGCGGCGCGAGCTGATAATCCCCGGCCCCCTCGCCTACGGCGCGCAGGGCTCGCCCCCCACGATCCCGCCCAACGCCACGTTGGTGTTCGTCGTGGATCTGCTCTCCACGTAGCAGGAGTCCTCGGGTCCTGAGCTCCCTTCGGCTTCCGCGGTTCGTCGCGGTTCTGCTGGCCGCCGCGGGGCTCCTCTCCGCACTCATCGGCTACGGCTGCGGCGGGAGCGGCGGCAAGGCGGCGGCCCTCCAGCCCGGCTCCAGCCCCGCGGCAAGGAAGCTCGAGCGCGCGGATCTCGTGATCGTCAGCCGCGGCCTGCTGGGCGCCGAGCACTCGATCCGGCGCGAGGTCGCGGCCTCCAAGACCGCCTGGCCGGTGGTTGTGCACGGGCTCCCCGCACAGGTCTCGGCGGCCGAGCGGCGAGCGATCTCCACAGCAGGTGTGCGCGCGCAGCAGATCGCCACCCCCCGGTTCATCTCCTACGCAGGGGAACTCACGGGCGCGGCGGCGGCGATCGCGGGACTGCTGCTCTCCTACGAAGGGCTCTCGCAGCGCGGCTGGACGTTCACCCTCGCGGCTGCCGATCACGCGGCTGTGCGCTTCCTGCGCACCAACGCGAGCCTCTACATTGGCTGCGTATACGACGGCCACTACAACCTCTCCTCGATCGGCGAATACCTGCTGAGCGCCTACCGCCGCTTGGGCGGCGCCGCGAGCTTCGGCTCCGCGCTGTCTCCCGGGGCGCTCGCGGGCCTCGTGCGCTTCTACTCCCCCAACAACGCGCGGCTGGAGCCCCAGCCGCCGGCCGCGCCCACGAGCAGCTGAGAGCCGCCGAGGCGCAGCTGCTCGGGCTGAGTGCTGCCTTTCTGGCGCCGCCTCGCGTCTTGGGATCATCCGGCCATGCCCAAGGACCGGATTCGGCGCTACCGCCTTGCCTCAGACGTGCGCGTCGTGATCCAGCGCTCAAGCGCTCATCCGGTCGAGTACGCGATTATGTTGCTCGCTGAGCGTGATGGGGAGTGGCACGCGGTGCGCATCTTCGACAACGCCCACGATCCGACCGAGCACCACGAGCACCACGAGCACCGCTACATCGGCTCCGAGAAGCAGGAGCCGATCATCACGCATGGGTCCGTGAACGACGCGATGCACGCCGCCGAAGTCAAGATCAGGGGAGGCTGGTCCGATATCGTTCGTAGTTGTCAGCGACGATGCCGAGTTGCTACTGCTCCCGCGGCCTCGCAGCCTGGTAGACCGGCTGCGGGGACACGTCGTCGTCAACGTCGCTCATCGCACCCACGGACACGCCTCGCCCTACGCGATTGCGGGCCGGCTGGGCCGCCATCCCGTGCGCCAGATGCGCGAGTTGGCACACGCGTAGCAGCGTTTGCACGGCTCCACTCTGGAGACGTGTGTCGTCGGTGCCGGCGCGCTCGCCGACCTCGCTCTGCGTCATGCCCGCCCGCTTGCAGTGCAAGCAGTGCCCGGCCGAGCAGGAGTTGGTCGCATGGGGCGTCGGGCATCGAAATAGGGACTTGTAGAGCTTTTACGGTTTACGGCAGGCTCGCCGAGACCGAATCTACGCCCGCCAGATGAACCGCCGCGACGGCGAGCCCGAGCGTCTGAAGGCGCTCGTGGAGGGCCGTGAATGGGCAGCAATGGGCAGCAGGCCCACCAAGAAGGCATCCGCCGAGCCGGCCAGCAAACCGCGCAGACCCAATAGACTCAGGCGTTCAGGGCGCGTAGCTCAGCGGGAGAGCGCTCGCTTCACACGCGAGAGGTCGCTGGTTCGAAACCAGCCGTGCCCATTGGGGAATTGCCTGCTATTGACGGGTTTCAGTGACGGCGGCTGGGTGTGCGCCGTCGCCTCAGGGCAGGTCTTGACCGTCCGTCTGCCAATTTCTGCCGTTTCGGGACGCCCTCCACGAGCGCGTGCAACCTGTCTTTCTCGTCCTCGCCCCGCCGCATCGACTGCCGGTAGATGCGCAATGCCAGGCTGGGGTCGGTGTGGCCCATCTCGTCCATGACGATGCCGGGGTCCTCACCGAGCGCATACAGCACGCTCGCAAACGTCCGACGCAGTGAGTGCGGCGTCAGTCCCTCGGGCAGCGGTGCGTGTCCCCGTTTGGCCAGGTTCTCGTTGGCTCTCTCCACAGACACCTTGAGCACCCGCGAGCGGAAGTTGTCGCGACTTTGACGGCCTCCCGTTCCCGTCGGGAATACGAACCCGTCCGGGCTGGCCTGCTGCTGGCGGTCGCACACCCCGGCCAACTCGTGAGCAAGCGCGGGGCGGAGCTTCACGCGTCGCCTGCCGGCGTCGGTCTTCGACTCTCCGACACGCAGCCAGCCTGCTTCAAGGTCCACGTCGCGCCAACACAACGCACACAGCTCGCCGATCCTCAACCCGGCAAACGTCAAGGTGGCGAGCATCGCCCGCCGCTCCACATGACGGCGATCCACGCGCGCCGCGCGGTCCAGCTCACCGGCCGCATCGAGCAGAGCTGCGATCTGCGCGGCAGTCTCCAGATAGGTACGGCGGGGCGCCCGTTCACGCACCCTGCGGCCCTTGCCTCGCGCCGGGTTGCGCGGGATCAGTTCCCGCTCCACTGCGCCTTCGAGAATCGCACCGAGCAGGGTCACTGTCATGTTGATCGACCTCGCCGACAGCGGATCGGCCTCCGCGAGCTTCGCCGCGATGTAGCGCTCGACCGCGTCGAAGGTGATCGCGTCGAGCCGGTGGTCCTCGAAGAACGGCAGCAGATGCTGCTCCAACCGCCAGCGGTAGTCGAGAAGAGTGCTTGCGGCGAACCGCCGCTCGTTGCGAGTCCACCACTCCTCGGCATAGACATGGAACGTCGGTGTGAGCTCAGGCTCAGGTGGCGGCTCGACCACCTGCGGTGGCTGCCAGGTACCGCGCTCCACATCGGCGAGGACGTGACGCAGCTCCCGCTCGGCCTCCACGGCCGTGATGGCGCCGAGCGACACGTACCGGCGCTTCTTGTAGGCGGTGAATCGCAGCGCGCGATACACACGGCCGTCGGCGCCCTGGTGCTCGATGATATTCCCCGTCGCACGCCGTGCCATCACTCGGCCCCCTCTGCTCGAACGCCAAGACGTTCGCGATTCCGGCTTGGACTGCTGTGGTGCTCATTTCGGTTCCTCCTGTCGTTGGGAGGCTCCGGGAGAACTGCTCTGGGCGAGGAAGGCGCCCAACCCATGCCGGTAGGGTGCCCTGCGCGCCGGGAGTTATCGCTTCCGGTGCCACGGTCGGGGGCGGTGCCAGCCGCGCCCCGGCCATATGTTTGCCGGGCTGAGAGTAGCGAACGGTCATGCTGTCTTCCGTCGTAGTCGCACAGCGAGCACGCGCCCGGGTGATGGAGCCGGGCCTGCTTGGTGACGTGCGGTCGGGCGAGCCGCATTCGGAGTGCCGCCGTCATCGGGAATGGATGACCGGCTGTCATCGTGGCTGCCCAGGAGATCGCGGGCCAGCCGTATGTCGAACCTCAGGCGCGGCTTCGCGCCCATGCCGAGCTGCACGGCGCCGAGCCAGTCGCGGTGCTCGTAGACCCACGAGCGTTTGACGCCCAGCTCGGCCGCCAGCGTCGCCGCGTCGACCAGCCGGCGACCAGGGGACGCATCGCCCTCACGGCGCATCAGCTCAACCACACGGCGCGCGACGGCCTCCACCGACGCCGCATCGAGCGTCGTGCCGAGGGGGTGATGTCGGGCTCCACGTGGTGGCTGGCGTTTTCGGCGGCGGGCCATCTCCTTAATGACCGCGACTTGCCCGAACCGGCCACCGAGTTTTCGCCGGCACCCGATCCAAGCGCACACGACACAGCCGCCAGCTCCCGGTAGACCCCCCGGATTCGGACACTGCCCAGCTGGCCTATCACTGCCGTCGCGTCTTCACGCTCGTCGCTATCGCCTCTGCGCGTCGCTTCGCTCCGCTGCCTGCACAGACAACATGCACGGCCGTGCCGTTGCCGTGAAATGTCTTGGCCGGTTTCGAGGGTTCGTGGTCATTAAGGGATGTGATGACCGCTTCGAGCATCCCCGCCGCGCGTGGTGGCGTGTACGCCCGCTACCTGGAGGGCAAGACCGTCGAGCCCGAGCGCGGGGACTACTACCTGACACCCGACGGGGAGATGGCGCAGGCCCCCGGCCGCTGGCTCACCCGTGGGGAGACGCTGGAGCGCCTCGGCGTCCAGGCCGGGGAGCCCGTCGCGGGCGGGGACTTCATCGCGGTAATGGAAGGCCGCCACCCCGGCAGCGGCGAATGGCTGCGACCGGAGGGCGCAGGGGGTGGCCGCGGCGGCGGGATCGACGTAACATTCAGCGCCCCCAAAAGCGTGTCGGTTGCGTGGGCGCTTGGGGATGCGTGGCAGCGAGAGCAGATCGAGGCCGCGCACGCCCGTGCAGTCGAGCAGGCCGTGCTCTACCTGCGCGAGCAGACGAGCAAAGAGTCCGCCTACGTCGAGGCGACCCGCGCACGCCACGGCACCGACTGGTACCTCGCCCGCGACGACCTCGGCGCCGAAGGCCAGGACGAGCAACGCATCCTCAAGCTCGCCGGAAAGATGCGCCAAAGCCGCACCCAGACCCCATCGCTCACTTACCGGGAGCCACGCGACCCCACCCCTGACCGCAACTTCGAGCCGACGCACTTCGGACCAGAGCGATTCGCACCCTGGCTCGACCGGGATGCAGACCGACTGGACCGCCGCGAACTCGACCGTGGCCACGACATCGACCGCGGACGCTAGGCAGCAGCCCTGGGACTAGTTCGCCGCGCGCGTGCAGTG
>JBIOES010000027.1:0-17616 GCA_044446265.1 Solirubrobacterales bacterium | reverse complement strand
GGGTGGGCGCGCGGGGGTGCTGCACGGATCGCTCTCGGCGATCATGCAGGACGAGGAGGGGCAGATCCTCGAGGCTCACTCCGTCTCCGCTGGCCTGGACTATCCCGGCGCCGGTCCCCAGCACGCCTTCCTGCGCGACTCCGGGCGCGCGCGCTACGTCGCGGTGAGCGACGCCGAAGCGCTCGCCGCCTTCCGCGAGGTCACGCGCCTGGAGGGCATCATCCCGGCGCTGGAGACCGCCCATGCGCTGGCGTGGACGCTCGCCCAGGACGACGGCGAGCTCGACCTCGTGTGCCTGTCTGGGCGGGGGGACAAGGATCTCGCGGAGGTGCTCGCGCTTTCATGAGCGGCGCAGAGCGCATCGCCCGCGCGTTCGCCGAGCACGGCAAGCGCGCCGCGCTGATGCCCTACATGATGGGCGGCTACCCGACGCTCGAGCAGTCGCTGCGCATCGGCGAGGCGTGCGTGCAGGCCGGCGCGGACATCATCGAGCTGGGGATGCCCTACTCGGACCCGCTCGCCGACGGCCCGGTGATCCACGAGGCGGGCACGCGCGCGCTGGCCGCGGGGGCCAACGTGGCGGGTGTCCTCGAGGTGGCGCGCGCGCTCGCTCCGAGCGTACCGGTGGTGTTGATGTGCTACGCCAACATGGTCATGGCTCCGGGTGTGGAGGCATTCGTGGAGCGCCTCGCGCAGACCGGGGCGAGCGGTCTGATCGTGCCCGATCTGCCCCTCGAGGAGACGGACGGGGCGCTTGCGGCATGCGACCGGCTGGGCCTTGCGCTGGTGCCGCTGGTCGCGCCCACCACGCCGCCCGAGCGCCTCGCGCGGATCGGCGCGCAGGCGCGCGGCTTCCTCTACACGGTCTCGGTGGTGGGCACCACCGGCGAGCGTGCGGCGCTGTCCGAGCGCTTCGCGCAGGTCATCGCCGGTGCGAAGGCCGCAACGCGGGAGCCTGTGGCGCTGGGCTTCGGGATCTCCACGCCCGCGCAGGCGAGGGAGGCCGCCGATGCGGGCGCCGACGGGGTGATCGTGGGCACCAGGCTGGTGCGCGCCGCGGGGGAAGTGCGAAACCCTGCCGGTGGGTGTACGGACTCTGCCGAGGAGAATGCGGACTCTGCCGAGGGGTGGAAGGACCCAGCCGTGGCGGTGGGGGCGCTGGTGGCGGAGCTTGCTGGGGGCCTCGCTCTGTAGGATGGCCTCGCAATGGGACTGATTCTCACTGCCACCACCGGCCTGCTCGTGTGGATCGTGCTGTGGGCGCTGGGCGCCAAGGGCTTCGACGCGTTCATGCTCGCCGCCGCCATCATCCTGGTTGGTGCGTGCCTCAAGATCGTCTCCGGCTACCTCCCGGGCCGTCGTACCTAACCCAACGGTGCGTGCGGGCCGGCACCGGTATGTGGCGCGTCCGGTGCGCGCGGGCTGGTATCGCTGTCTGGCGCGTCCGGTGCGCCTCGTTGCGCTGGTTGCCCTCGCTGCGGCGCTTGTGGCGGGCGCCTCGGGCTGCGGCGGGGTTGGCGTCTCGGGCGCGCTGGGGAACCTCAGCAACCTGCTGACGGTCTATTCGAGCCTGCCGCTGCAGGGCCCCTCGGCGGCCGTCTCGACGCAGATCGTCAACGGCGAGAAGCTGGCTCTCGCCGAGGCGGGAGGGCACATCGGGCAGTTCAAGATCAGCTACTACTCGATGGACGACGCCAACCCGAAGAGCGGACAGTGGGATCCCGGCATCACCGCCACCGACGCCAAGACCGCGGCGCAGGACAACAGCGCGATCGCCTACCTGGGCGACTACAACTCCGGGGCCAGCGCGATTTCGCTGCCGCTGGTGACCGCGGCGGGCATCTTGCAGGTGAGCCCCGCGAGCCCCTACGTGGGGCTGACCTCCTCGCTGGACGCGGGCCAGTACGAGCCCGAGCGCTTCTACCCGACCGGCAGGCGCAGCTTCGGGCGCCTGATGCCCGCCGACCCGGTGCAGGCCGGCGCGCAGGTGAAGTTGATGGAAGCGCTGAAGGTGAAGCGCGCGTACGTTCTCAACGACGAAGACCCCTTCCAGGCGCCGCTCGCGCAGATCGTCGCGGGGGACGCGGAAAAGGCTGGCATCCAGGTGGCCGGGAACGACGGCGTGGACACCGCAAGCGGCACGGAATTCGGCGGGGAGGTGCGCAAGATCGCCCAGAGCGGCGCCCAGGCGGTGTTCTTCAGCGGCGGCACCTCTCCGGCGGTGGTGGCGCTGTGGCGCGAACTGCACGCCGCCGACCCGCACCTCTACCTGCTCGGGCCCAGCAGCATGGTCAACGCCACGTTCGCAGCCGAGATCGGTGGAGCCGCCCAGAGCACCTACCTCACCACGCCGCTGCTCCCCACGAGCATGTACCCGGCCTCCGCGCAGCGTCTGCTCGGCGACTACCGCCGACACTTCCACGAAACCCCAACGCCGGATGCGCTGTATGGGTACGAGGCGATGAGCGTCGTGCTCGCGGCGATCCGCAAGGCCGGCGCGCAGGGCAACAAGCGCCCCGCCGTGATCAGGGCATTCTTCGCGACCCGCAATCGCGACTCCGTGCTGGGGCGCTACTCGATCCAGCCCAGCGGCGACACCACGCTCTCGCGCTACGGGGTGGAGCGGATCGTGAACGGGCAGCTGGCCTTCTACAGGGCGCTCGAAGTCTCACCCCAAGGCTGACGCGCAATCACCTCGACGTGCTCACCCCAGCGCTGAGCTGGGCGTGCTCACCCCAGAGCCGAGCGCAGCGCCTCATCCAGATGGGGGTGGCGGAAGCCGTAGCCGAGCACCAGCGCCTTGGCCGGCAGCACGCGGGCGCCGGTCGTGACGATCGCGGCCATCTCGCCGTAGAGCAGGCGCAGCGCGGCCCCCGGCACGGGCAGCAGCGATGGCCGGTGCAGCGCGCGGCCGAGGGCGTGGGAGAACTCCGCGTTGGTGACGGGCTCGGGCGCGGTGGCGTTGAGGGGACCCGACCAGCTGTCGTCCTCGAGCGCGGCGAGCATCATGCCAACCAGATCCTCGCGGTGGATCCAGGATATGTACTGGCGCCCGCCCGCCACCGGCCCGCCGATGCCGAGGCGGAAGGGGGTGAGCATCTTCGCCAGCGCTCCTCCCTCGCGGTCCAGGACGACGCCCGTGCGCACCTGCACGGCCCGCACCCCGAGCTCGCCGGCGGCGCGGGACTCGGCCTCCCACTCCGCGCATACCCGCGCGAGAAAGTCTGTGCCCGCAGGCGCCTCCTCATCCAGCGGCTCATCCCCGTGCGCTCCGTAGTAGCCGATCGCCGAGGCGCTGATCAGGATGCGCGGACGCGCGTCCTGCGGCGGCCCTTCTCCGGTGGGGCTGATCGCGCGCAGGCCCTCGAGGAGGTGACGCGTGCCGCGGACGCGGCTCTCGCGGATCGCGCGCTTGGCTGCCGTGGTCCAGCGCTGCGCGACGTTCTCTCCCGCGAGGTGCACCACGGCGTCGCGGCCGGCGAGCGCCCGCGCCGGCGCGGGCTCGCTCATCGAATCCCAGCGCACAGACTCGACCTGGAGCTTCGCGCGCGCTCGCTCAGGATCGCGCGAGAGAACCGTGACGTCGTTTCCACGGGACTTCAGATCGGCAACGAGCGCCGAGCCGACCAGCCCAGTCGCTCCTGTCACCGTCACACGCACGACATCACGCCCTCAGCTTGGCACGTGCGCTCTGTGTTCGCCTATCGGAGATGGCGGCGGGCGTCGCACCCTCAGCTTGGCATCTGCACCCGATGCTCGCCCGTCTGGGTCATCGCGGTGGCCTGCCCGCCGACGTGCGGGGCGTCGCCCTGGGCGAACCCGACCTCGTGGCCGGCGAGCGCCATGCCGCTGCTGCGCGCCTCATCGGCGACCGCGGCGGCCACCGCGGGCGCCACATCGCGGTTGAAGACCGACGGGATGATGTAGTCCTCGCGCAGCTCCTCCGCCGGGACGATGTCGGCGATCGCTTGCGCGGCGGCCATCTTCATCTCCTCGGTGATGCTGGGAGCGCGCACGTCCAGCGCGCCGCGGAAGATGCCGGGGAAGCAGAGGACGTTGTTGATCTGGTTGGGGTAGTCCGAGCGGCCGGTGGCCATAATGCGCACATAGGGGCCGGCTTCCTCGGGGTTGACCTCGGGGTTGGGGTTGGCCATCGCGAACACCATCGCGTCGTTGTTCATCCGCTCGAGCGCCTCCGCGGGCAGCGCCCTCGCGCCGGAGAGGCCGATCAGGAGATCGGCGCCGTCGATCACCTCAGCCGGCTTGCCGTCGCGGCATTCGGGGTTGGTGCCCTCGGCGAACCAGCGCTTCACGGGGTTCATCGTGCCGTCCAGGTAGTCGGAGCGCTTGACGTGCAGGGCGCCGCGCGAGTCGGCGCCGACGATGTGGCGCACGCCCGCGGCCAGCAGGATCTTGGTGACCGCCACGCCCGCGGCGCCCAGCCCAATCACGAGCACGTGCAGATCCTCCATGCGCCGCTCGGTCAGCTTCACGGCGTTCAGCAGCGCCGCCATCACCACCACCGCGGTGCCGTGCTGGTCGTCGTGGAACACGGGGATGTCGAGCTCGCGTTTGAGCCGGTCCTCGATCTCGAAGCAGCGCGGCGCGGAGATGTCCTCGAGGTTGATGCCCCCGAGACCCGGAGCCATCAGCTTCACCGTCTGCACGATCTCGTCGGGGTCCTTTGTGTCCAGGCAGATCGGGAACGCGTCCACGCCCGCGAACTCCTTGAACAGGCAGCACTTGCCCTCCATCACCGGCATCGCCGCCGCGGGGCCGATGTCGCCCAGGCCGAGCACCGCCGTGCCGTCGGAGACGACCGCCACCGTGTTGCGCTTGATTGTGTACTGGAACGCCTTGTCGGGGTCGTCGCGGATCGCGATGCACACTCGCGCCACGCCGGGGGTGTAGGCCATCGAGAGGTCGTCGCGCGTCTTCAGCGGGTGCTTGTTGTGCTGTTCGATCTTGCCGCCCACGTGCAGCATGAAGGTGCGATCGGTGGTGTCGATCACCTCGACTCCCGCGAGCGCCTCGATCGCCCCGAGGATCCGTCCCCAGTGTTCGCGGTTGGAGGCGTCAACGACGATGTCGCGCACGCTGCCCTGCCCGTCGGACTCCACCAGATCGACCGCCGCGACCATCCCGCCCGCCTCGCCGATCGCGGTCGTCACCTGTCCGACGACACCCTGGTTGTCGTCGAGCTTGACGCGGATCGTCAGGCGGTACTGCGCGCTGGGGGTAATGCTCACGGGCGATGGTCTCCTGGGTTGCTTGGAGGGTGGCGCAGTCGGCCGAAGGCCGACGAGCCGGGCCCCTCCCTTATCAAACGGTTTGCCATGTTATTGCTCGCGGCCCGCCGGCCACCTGCCCTCAGGCCCTAAAGTGCTCGGCGATGAGCGAGGCCGAGAACGGGCAGGCGAGGGAGCGGCGACTCTTCCTGATCGATGGCCCCAGCCTTGTCTACCGCGCCTTCTACGCGCTGCCGGAGTCGATCGCGACCTCCACGGGGGTGCCGACGAACGCGATCTTCGGGTTCGCCTCGATGCTGGTCAAGATCGTCACCGAGTACGGGGTGTGTCCGACGGTAGTGGCGTGGGACGCGGGAACCTCGGGGCGCACGGAGCTGTTCTCCGAGTACAAGGCCCAGCGCCGCTCGCGCCCGGATCTGCTCAAGCAGCAGTGGCCCGCGATGGAACCGCTGGTGGAGTCCTTCGGCTATCGCAACGTGAAGGTCGAGGGGTATGAGGCGGACGACGTGATCGCCTCGCTCGCCGAGCGCGCGCGCGCCGCCGCCGTCCCCGTGATGATCGTCACCGGCGACCGCGACGTGTTCCAGCTGATCGATCCCGAGGGCCTCGTGAAGGTGATGGCCACCTCGCGGGGCATCACTGACACGAAGATCTACGACCACCAGGCGGTGCTCGACCGCTACGGCATAACCCCCGAGCTGATCCCCGACTTCTACGGCCTGAAGGGGGACACCTCGGACAACATCCCCGGCATCCCCGGCATCGGCGAGAAGACAGCCGGCGACTTGATCCAGCGCTTCGGCTCGCTCGAGGGCGTCCTCGGTCACGTGCGCGACATCGGCGGCGCCAAGCGCAAGCAGAGCCTGATCGACCACGCCGAGGACGCGCGCGTCTCAAAGCAGCTGGCCACCGTGCAGCGCGATGTTGCGATCGACTTCGACCCCACAGCCGAGGCGGCGCACGAGCCCGATCGCTCGCGCGTGCGCGAGGTCTTCCGCGAGTACGAGCTGCGCGACCCGCTGCGCCGCCTCGAGGAGGCCCTCGGCGACCCCGAGCTGGCCGCGCCCGCGCCGGCGGCGGAGGTGAAGCTGACCGCGACCGTGCGCCACGGCACGCCGGCCGATCTCGCGAGGCTCCAGGGCGAGGAGCTTCACCTGGCCGTGACCCCCACCGAGGTTCCCGAGGGCGCCCTGTTCGCCGACGGCCCATCCTGGCGCTTCGCGGTGGCCGACGACGGGAAGATCCTGGCCGGAGATTGCGAGGGGCCCGAGGAGGTAGTGCGCGCTTGCGGCGAGCGGCCGGTGGTGGCCCACGACGCCAAGGCCCTGAAACTGGTCCCCCCCAGCCTTGTGCACGACACCCTGCTCGGCGCCTACCTGCTGGAGCCAGCGCGGCGCGGCTATCCGCTCGCGGAGCTGTGCGAAGAGCGCGGCCTGTCCACCGACCTGGAGGATCCCGTGGCGGCGCAGGCGCTGCTCGTTGGCGCGCTCGCAAAGTGGCAGCGCGAGCAGATCGCCGAGCGCGAGCTGGAGGCGGTGATGCGCGACATCGAGCTGCCGCTGGTGGCAGTGCTGCGCGACATGGAGGTCGCCGGGGTGCGTCTGAACGTCCCCCGCCTGCACGAGGTCGCCGAGCGCGTGCGCGAGGAGATCCTGGAGCTCGAAGGGGAAATCTTCGCGCTCGCCGGCACCGAGTTCCTGATCGCCTCCCCGCAGCAGGTGGGGGAGATCCTGTTCGAGAAGCTCGGCCTCTCGCGCAAGCGGCGCGGCAAGACTGGCTACTCCACCGACGCCCGCGTGCTGCAGGCGATCCGCGAGGAGCACCTCATCGTGCCCCGCATCGAGCGTTGGCGTGAGCTATCGACGCTGATCAAGACCTACTTCGACGTGCTGCCCCAGGAGACGGACGAGCGCTCGCGCATCCACACCACCTTCCTGCAGACCGTCGCGCAGACCGGCCGCCTGTCGAGCACCTCTCCAAACATGCAGAACGTCCCGATCCGCACCTCCCTCGGGCGCGAGATCCGCGGCTGCTTCGAGGCGGAGGAGGGCAACCTGCTGATCTCCGCGGACTACTCGCAGATCGAGCTGCGCGTGCTCGCTCACGCCGCCGAGGAGCCCGTGCTCAAAGAGATTTTCCGCGAGAGAGAGGACGAGCACACAGCGACCGCCTCACAAGTCTTCCAAGTGCCCCCCGAGCAGATCGACCCGGGTATGCGCTCGAAGTCGAAGATGATCAACTACGGCATCGTCTACGGGCTCTCGGACTTCGGGCTCGCCGACCGCCTCAACATCTCGCGCGAGGAGGCCAAGGAGTTCATCGACGCCTACCTCGCCCGCTTCCCGCGCGTGGCGCAGTTCATGCTCGACACGATCGATCAGGCCAAGGAGGAGGGCCACGTCAAGACGCTCTGGGGCCGCCGCCGCCAGATCCCCGAGCTGCGCGCGCGCAACTACCAGGTGCGCACCCTCGGCGAGCGCCTCGCCGTCAACACGGTGATCCAGGGCACCGCGGCCGATGTGATCAAGCTGGCGATGGTGCGCTGCCACCATTCGCTGAAGGTGGCCGGGCTGCAGACGCGTCAGATCCTCACGATCCACGACGAGCTGCTGTTCGAGGGCCCTCCGGACGAGGTCCCGATCGCGCGCGAGCTGATCGAACGCGAGATGGTGGGGGTGTGGGAGTACGACCCGCCGCTCGCGGTGGACGTTGGCGTGGGGCACAACTGGCTGGAAGCCAAGTGAGCCGCGGGTTGGCGGTCCTGCTCGGCGCCGGCGCCGGCTGCCTCGTGGGGATGCAGGCGCCCATCAACTCGCGCCTGGGACGCTCGGTGGGGAGCCTGCAGGCCGCCAGCGTCTCGTTCCTCGTGGGCACCGCGGCGCTGCTGCTCGTGACCTCCTTCTACAAGGGCGGCCTCGGCGGGATCGGCAAGCTCGGCGACGCGCCCTGGTGGGCGCTCGTGGGCGGCCTCTTCGGCGCGGCCTACGTGACGGTCGCGATCCTCACCGTGCAGACGCTCGGCGCCAGCGGTCTCACCGCGGTGGTGATCGGCGGGCAGCTCGCGATGTCGGTCGCGATCGACCGCTTCGGCCTGCTCGGCCTTCACCGCCAGGCGATCGGGGCCTCCCGCATCGTTGGGCTCCTCCTGCTCGTCGTGGGGGTGGCGCTGGTGGTGCGCAGGTAACAACCCTAGCTAGCTAGCTAGAAACTGCTACGATCAGGACTGATGGCGATCAGCGTAGGAATGCACGAGGCCAAGACAACCCTCTCGCGGCTTGTCGAGGCCGCACTGGGTGGCGAGGAGGTCGTGATCACTCGTAGGGGTCATCCGGTTGCGAGGATAGAACCTGTTCGTCCGGCCAAGGCGCGTACCAGCCTCTTTGGCTCGCTCAAGGGTCAGATCAAGATGTCGGACGACTTCGACGATCTCCCCGAGAATGTCCTGAGGGACTTTGAAGGCTGAAGGCGGCCTTGCTGATTGTCGATACTCATGCTGCGCTTTGGTTCCTGGAGGGAGATTCGCGTCTCTCGGCGACCGCTCGAGTTCTGATCGAGGATGACGGGATTGAGCGCAGGTTGAGCGCGGCATCGGTCTGGGAGGTGGCGATAAAACGAAGGCTGGGCAAACTCGAGGCGCCAGCCGACTTCCACGAGCGCATTGGGAAGCAGGGCGTTCGCGGACTGCCGATAACAGACACGCACGCGGTGCGCATCGCCGACCTCCCCATGCATCACCGGGATCCGTTCGACCGGATCCTCGTAGCGCAGGCCCAGGCTGAGGGCATGTCGATTCTCAGTGTCGATCGGCGTTTGCACGCATATGGCGTGCCGGTACTGTGGTAAACGGCGCGCGCCGAACGCTGACCCAAGAAAATCCTCCCCACCCGTTTCTCACCCCAGCGCCGTGCGAAACCCCTCGCGCCAGCTCGGGTATTTGGGCTTCCACCCCAGCTCCTGCTTGATCAGGGCGTTGGAGGCGCCCTGGCCCTTGGTCATGGCCATCGTTCCGTAGCTGCCCGCCGCCAGGCGCGCGATCGGGGTGGGCACGCGCCACGGTCGTGGGGCGCCCACCGCGTTGGCCAGCGCCGGCAGCCACTCGCGCACCGGCGCGGGGTCGTCGTCGACGACGTTGTAGATACGGCCCTCGTGGCTCTCGCGCGCGAGCGCGGCGACGGTTGCTTGCGCGGCGTCGTCGATGTGGACGAACGACCACACGCCCTCGCCACGGCCCACGATCGGCATACGCCGGCGGCGCAGGTCCTCGACCATCGAGCCATCCGAGGAGATCGAGCTGCCGGGGCCGTAGAAGTAGCCGTAGCGCAGCACCGTGCCCTGCGCCCCGCGCACGGCGCACTCCAGCTCGTGCAGGGCCCGTGCGGAGCGCCTGAAGTCCTTGGGGGCGTCCAGGTAGAGCACTTCGGTCTCCACGTGCAGGGTCCCCGGCGGTCTGGGTAGGTACGCGAATGCGATGCTCTGCGCCACGATCCGCTTCACGCCCGCCTGCTGCGCCGCGGCGACGAGCGCCCGCGTGCCGCGGCTGCGCAGCTGATCGTTGACGACGAAATCGCGCTCGATCTTGCGCGGGTCGATGCGTCGGGGCAGCGCCGTGAGCTGGTGGATGACGGCATCGGGCTGGGCCGCCAGCACGGCGGCCTGCAGGGCCTCGCTGTCGAGCGCATCCACCACCACCGGCTCGGCGCCGGCGGCGCGCAGCGCATCGACCTTCTCCGGCGAGCGCGTCATGCCGGTCACCGCGTGCCCCTCCGCCACCAGCAGCGGCAGCAGCCGCCTGCCGATCGCGCCGGTGGCGCCCGCCAGGAAGACTCTCATGGGCGGTGAGGGTAACTCATGCCGCGAGCGCGGAGGCCCTCTCCATGCGCGCGCACACCTGGCCTTCCCTGAAGCCGGCGGCACCGATGGCGAAGGTGGTGTTGAAGCGCGAGCGGAGATTCTCGAGCGCCACCATGTGCACCAGCTCCACCAGCTGGCGATCGTCGAAGCGCTCGCGCAGCGAGGCGATCAGCTCGTCGCCGACCGCCACCGGCGTGGCGGTCATGCCAGCGGCTAGGTCCAGCACCAGGCGCTCGGTCTCATCGAAGTGCTCGCTCTCGCGGTAGCGGTACAGGTCGAGCATCTGCTCATCGGACACATTCGCGCGGTGCGCCTCATGTGAGGCGATGTCCTGGCAGAACTCGCAGCCCTGCATCACCGCGGACTTGAGCACCGCCAGCGAGCGCAGGTGCTCGTCCACGCGCGGCTTCGACGCCGAGCACTGCTCGAGGATGCCGTAGCCGAACAGCAGGCGCGGGTCGTGGGCATACAGTTCGACGGTCTCGATTCCATCGAGCTCGCGGCCCTGGGCGATCTGCTTCACCTTGCGCCGCGCCATCCAGTAGGTGATGCGCACGAACGGTCCGGCCTTGCGCTTGGGTACGCCTGCGATACGGGGCATCATGGGGCTCCTTGCGATGGGGAGTGGACGGTAGTTCCCTCCTCCAAGAGGGCCACCCGCAGCAGCCACGCCAGCACGAGCGTCGCCGCGGCGAGCGAGAAGAAGTCGAAGTAGCCGTTCCACGCGGGGTGCGCGCGGCCGATGTCGATCAGGTGGTTGAGGCTGTGCAGCGCGAACTGCAGCGTCGTGAGCGCCAGCACCGGCACGCGCCAGGAGGGACGGCGCACGGCAACCAGCAGCGCCGCGCCGATCGCCGCGTTGAACGTCGCGGTGTCGCGGATGTAGTGGGTGTTGAGCGTCCCAAACGGGCCCACATCGGTGAAGAACTCGCGCGGCGCCACGGCCATGAACAGCGCCAGCGCGAGGTGGTAGGCGGCGAACGCGCCGAGGCCCACCATGAGGGTTCCGGGAGGGGCCGCTCGGCGAACGGCGAGAGGCTGGGTGTGGGCGGGCTGGGTGTGGGTGCTCACAGCCATTCACGATAGGCTGCCGCTGGAGCCCTGTAAAGGACCATTTTGGCAGCGAAAAAGGGAACCAATTCGGGAGGAGGGCCCGAGCTCCTGCTCGATCTGGAGCGTGGGGGCGGGCGACCGCTGCGCGCCCAGCTCGAGGATCGCCTGCGCGAGGCGGTGCGCGTGGGGCGCCTGCCCAGCGGGGCGCGCCTGCCGGCCACGCGCGCGCTGGCTTTCGACCTCGGGGTCTCGCGCAGGATGGTAGTCGATGCCTACGCGCAGCTGCTCGCGGAGGGCTACCTGATGGCCCGCCCCGGCGCGGGCACCTTCGTGGCCGAAGCCGCCGATGCGCCGCGCGCGCCCGCGGCCGAGCCCGCGGAGAGCAGGCTGGCGTTCGACTTCTTCCCCGGCTACCCCGATCTGACCTCGTTTCCGCGCCGGCCCTGGCTGCGGGCGCTGCGGGCGGTGCTGCGCGAGACGCCGCTGGCGAGCCTGGGGTACCCCGACGTGCGGGGCGCCCCCGAGCTGCGCAGGGCGCTGGCGGGACACCTGCAGCGGGTCCGCGGGGTGGCGGCGGATCCGCAGACGATCGTGGTGTGCTCCGGCTTCGCACACGGCCTGATGCTGCTGGCGCGCGCCCTCGACGGCGGTGGCGGGGCTCATCTGGCGGTGGAGGACCCCGGTCTGCCGCCCCACCGCGCGATCCTGATGGCGCACGGCGCGCGTTTGAGCTTCCTACCGGTGGACGAGCACGGGGCGCAGGCGCGCCAGCTGGCGGGGATCGAGGTACGCGCGGGGCGCGTGGATGGGGCGCTGGTGACCCCTGCGCACCAGTCGCCCACAGGCGTGGCACTGGCGGCCGAGCGGCGCACCGCGCTGCTGGAATGGGCCGGATCGGATGGCGGGGTGGTGGTGGAGGACGACTACGACGCCGAGTACCGCTACGACCGTCCGCCCCTGGCGGCGATGCAGGGATTGGCTCCCGATCGCGTGGTCTACATGGGCACCGTCAGCAAGACCCTGGCCCCGGCGCTGCGGCTGGGCTGGATGGTGCTGCCACCGCGTCTGGTGGGCGCTGTCGCGGATCAGGGCTTCCTCACGGGCAGCAGCGTGCCCACCCTGGATCAGCTGACCCTGGCGGGCCTGATCGAGAGCGGCGGCTACGATCGCCACCTGCGCCAGGCTCGCCGCCGCTACCGCGCGCGCCGCGACGCGCTCACGCGCGCGGTGGCCGAGCACCTCCCCGGCGCGCGGGTGACGGGCGTCGCGGCGGGGCTGCACGCGATCGTGCGGCTCCCCCGCGCGGTGGATGGCGTGGCGCTGGCGGGAGCGGCGCGCGCGCATTCCGTTGGGGTGTATTCGCTCGGCTACGCCTTCGCCGAGCCGCGCCTCAGGCACGAGGGGCTGATGCTGGGTTACGCCAACCTCTCCGAGCCGGCGATCGAGGAGGGCATCCGCCGGCTGGCGCTGGCGCTCGCGGAGGTGTGAGGGCTCGGCCGGTCTCAGACCGCGGCGGGCGCGTGCAGATCGGAGGCGCGCGAAACGGTGGGCGCTCCGCTCCGCACGAACGAGGGCGGGGCGATGTTGAGGTAGTGGTTGAAGGACCATGCGGCGAAGCGCCGGCTCTCCAGCGCGCGCGCCATCGCGGTGGGGGCGCGCGTGGGGGTGAGCTGGCCCACCGCGCGCTGCACGCGCAGGAGCCATGCGAACTTGCGCGCGTGCGCGTCGGAGAAGGCGCCGTAGCGCGCCAGCGCCTGCGCGCGTGTGGAGCGGCCCTCGAGCACCGCGCGCAGCTCGCGCCCGCAGGCGAGCCCGAAGTAGAGCGCGGTGCGGATGCCCTCGGCGGTGAGCGGCAGGCAGTGCCCCGCGGAGTCCCCCGCGAAGAACACGCCGTCCTCGACGGCGGCGCGCAGCTGGTGGGGGATCCAGTTGCCCTGGTAGCCCTCCGGCGGCAGCCCGAGCTCGGCGGCGAGGCGCACGGTGGGCTCCTTCACGCGGTGGGTGGGCCAGAAGGAGCCCACGCCCACGCGCACCTCGTCGTGCGCGGGGAAGCTCCAGCCGTAGCCCGCGCGCACGCAGCGCGCGTCGATCCACAGCTCGAGCTCCTCGCTCCGACCCGCGGGGTGCACCTCCAGCCCGCGCGAGAGGCGCGCGCCCGGAGGCTGGATCGCGGGCGCGCGCGAGAGCACCCGCCGCCAGCCGAGCGCATCGACGATCAGCGGCGCGCTCAGATCGCCGCGGTCGGTGTGCACCACGTAGCCATCCCGCTCGGTGACGGCGGCGGTCTCGAACTCCACATCGGGGGGCGAGCCGGACGGTATGAAGGAGGAGGAGGGGGAGGGCCGCGCGTGGTGAGCCTGCGCGAAGAGCAGGGCACAGAGCTCGCGGTAGTCGAAAGTCGAAAACGTCCACGGCAAAGTCCAGCGGGCGGTGCGCCACGGCGTGTGCACCACGAGCTCGCCGAAGGTCTGGCGCAGCGAGTCCCCCAGCTCCAGCGCCTGCAGCCACAGCGTGGGGGCGGCGCAGGCGGATGTCTGGCGCTCACCGATGTCGTACCGATCGATCATCAGCACCCGCGCGCCCGATCCCGCGAGCTCGCGGGCGACGGCGAGGCCCGCGAAGGAGGCACCGCAGATCAGCACATCGCAGTCGCGGCTGAGGGGGGTGCGCTCGGCGCCGCGCTTGGTCGCTCGCACAGGCATGGGGGAAATGATACGAGCGGCGCCATCGAGCCTGCGCTAGGCTTCGAGCGGTGCAAGCGCTGATCGATGATCCGCAGGCTCGAGCCCAGGCCCACGTGGTCGAGGGGTCGGGTGGGCTCCTCCTGGAAGTGGATGGGCAGGTGATCCCCAACTACGAGGCCACGATGCGCCCCATCGAGGAGGGCGAGGTCGTCACCGGCCACGTGGTGCGCATCGACAAGGAAGAGGTGCTCGTCGATATCGGCTACAAGTCCGAGGGCGTCATCCCCGCCACCGAGCTCTCGATCCGCAAGTCGGTCGATCCGCACGACGAGGTGGCGCTCGGCGAGGAGGTCGACGCGCTCGTCCTCACCAAGGAGGACCAGGACGGCCGCCTGATCATGTCCAAGAAGCGCGCCCGCTTCGAGAAGGCGTGGCGGCGCATCGAGGCATCCGCGGAGTCCGGCGAAGCGGTCGAGGGCACCGTCATCGAGGTGGTCAAGGGCGGCCTCATCATCGATCTTGGCGTGCGCGGCTTCCTGCCGGCCTCGCTCGTGGACATCCGCCGCGTGCCGAACCTCGATGAGTACATGGGCACGAAGATCGAGACGAAGGTGATCGAGCTCAACCGCTCGCGCAACAACGTCGTGCTCTCGCGCCGCGCGGTGCTCGAGGAGGAGCGCAAGGAGGTGCGCCAGCAGATCCTCGACCGCCTGCAGCCCGGGCTCGTGGTGGAGGGCCAGATCTCCAACATCGTCGACTTCGGCGCGTTCGTGGACCTCGATGGCATCGACGGCCTGATCCACATCTCAGAGCTCTCGTGGTCGCACGTGAACCACCCCTCGGAGATACTCAACATCGGAGACACGGTGCAGGTGAAGGTGCTCGACATCGACCGCGATCGCCAGCGCATCTCACTCGGTCTCAAGCAGACCCAGGAAGACCCATGGCAGCGGATCATGGATACCTACAACGTGAACGACGAGCTCGAGGGCAAGGTCACGAAGGTGGTCACCTTCGGCGCGTTCGTGGAGATCCTCGATGGCGTCGAGGGGCTCGTGCACATCTCCGAGCTGGCGGCCCACCACGTGGAAAGCCCGCGCGAGGTGGTTCACCCGGGCGATGAGATCCGCGTGAAGATCCTCGAGATCGACTCCGAGCGCCGCCGCCTCTCGCTGTCGGCAAAGCGCGTTGAGGATCAGATCCTGCCACTGCCGCGCGCGGGAGGGGAAGCATCGCCTGCGCCTGTCGTGGTGGAGGACGCGGGCGAGGAGGGCGATGCGGAGTCTGTCGAGGCGCCTGAAGCGCAGGCAGTGGAGGCTCCCGAGGCCCCGGCGGCTGAGGCTCCGGAGGCTGCTGAGGTCGAGGCGCCCGAAGCGCTGGCAGTGGAGGCTCCCGAGGCGGCTGTGGTCGAGGCGCCTGAGACTGAAGCGAGCGAGGCGGCTCCTGAGGCGCTGGCTCCCGAGGCCGAGGCAATCGAGGCTTCCGAGGCGCCGGCCGTCGAGGAGACCAAGGCGCAGACTGAGACCGATGCCGTCGAGGACCCCGCCCACGAGGCGGCGAACGGGCTCGATCCCGAGCTGCAGCCGGTCACCGAGCAGTCGCGGGACTGACCCTGGTCAGCAGTCGTGGGCGTCGAAGGTTCGCGCCTTGATCCTGAGCCCGTGCCCCTCCTTGGGCTGACGGGTGGGATGGGCGCCGGCAAGTCAACGGCGCTCGCCGCGCTGGAGCGCATGGGCGCGGCCGTGCTCTCAACCGACGCCATCGTGCACGAGCTGTACGCGAGCGAGCTCGTGCGCGCGGCGGTCGTAGAACGGTGGGGCGAGAGCGTCGCGCCCGGTGGAGCTGTGGACCGCGACGCGGTCGCCGCCCGCGCCTTCGGCGAGGAGCAGGAGCGGCGGTGGCTCGAGGGTATCCTCTGGCCACTCGTCGGCGAGCGCATCGCGGCGTGGGTGGAGGAGGTGCGCGCGCGTCGCCCCGCTCCCAGGGCGGCCGTGGTGGAGACGCCGCTGCTGTTCGAGGCCGGCATGGCGCCCGCGTTCGACGCCACCATCGCTGTGATCGCCGAGGAGTCGCTGCGCCGGGAGCGCGCCGCCGGCCGCGGCCACGCGCTCGCGCGGGAGCGCAACGCACGCCAGATGCCACAGGATGAGAAGGCACGCTTGGCGACGTTCGCCGTTCACAACGATGGCACGGTGGAGGAGCTGGAGCGCGAACTGTCGGACGTCCTCCACAAGCTGCGCAAATGAGGAGATCCGCGGGCACCGCCGCGTTGCGTCGGGTGTTCTTGACAAGCTGAGAGGATGAGCGGACGCGAGCGCCGTTGGGCGCTGGGAACGCTGGTGGCGATCGCGCTGATCGTCCTCGTGGTGGGGGCGCTCGTGAGCCAACTCCAGCAGGTGACCTTCGGACCGCAGCTGCCGCTGCGCGACGCGAGCGTGATCCGCACGCAGGCAGCGGCGAAGGGCCTCGATCCGGCGCTCGTCGCGGCGGTGATCTACGCCGAGAGCAAGTTCGAACCCCGCACCTCCTCCGCGGGGGCGCTGGGGCTGATGCAGATCCTGCCCGCAACAGCCCTCTACATCGCTCGCCTCTCGGGCGGCAGCCGCTTCACCACCGGCGACCTCGCCACGCCCGCGATCAACGTGGCGTATGGCAGCTACTACCTGCGCTACCTGCTCCACCACTACGGGGGAGACGAGCTGCCCGCGATCGCCGCGTACAACGCCGGGTTGGCGAACGTCGATCGCTGGGTCGCGCACGCGGGAGGTTCGCTCACGGTCGGGGACATCCCCTTCCCCGAGACGCAAGCCTATGTGCAGCGCGTGCTCGAAGCGCAGCGCGAATACCGCTCCACCTATCCACGCCAGCTCGGGTTGAGCTGAGCGGCGGCGCGGCGCGGCCGTTCGTTCGCCACTTCGCTCAATTGAGCTCGATTGGATTGGCCTGTGTGAGCGGCGCGGCCGCCGGCTCCTCGCACACCGGCCCTCGCTGGGCCGGCCCCTGCCGGCCCCTCTCCTCATCGACGACAGTCGGGCGTACGCTCGCTACCGTAGATGCCTCCGCCGATGCCCGATTTCCGTCTCGACTCCGCCTTCACGCCCACGGCCGATCAGCCTAAGGCGATCGCCTCGCTTGCCGAGGGCGTGCTCGCGGGGGAGCGCTTTCAGACGCTCCTCGGGGCCACCGGCACGGGGAAGACGATGGCGATGGCGGGGGTGATCGAGGCCGTGCAGCGCCCCACGCTCGTGATCGCGCACAACAAGACGCTCGCGGCGCAGCTCTGCAACGAGTTCCGCACGTTCTTCCCCGATAACGCGGTTGAGTACTTCGTCTCCTACTACGACTACTACCAGCCCGAGGCGTACGTTCCGAGCCGCGATCTCTACATAGAGAAGGACTCCGCGATCAACCAGGAGGTCGACCGTCTGCGCCATGCCGCCACCGCCGCCGTGTTCGCAAGGCGCGACGTGATCGTGGTCGCCTCCGTGTCGTGCATCTACGGGTTGGGCTCCCCCGAGGTGTACGAGATGAACATGCAGATCCTGCGCCGCGGTGAGGAGATCGACCGCGAGCGCCTGCTGCGCAAGCTGGTTTCGATCCAGTACACGCGCAACGACACCGTCCTCTCGCGCGGCACGTTCCGGGTCAGGGGGGAGACGCTCGAGATCTTCCCCGCCTACGCCGAGACCGCCTACCGCGCGAGCCTCTTCGGCGACGAGATCGAGCGCCTCGCGCAGTTCGATCCGCTCACGGGCGAGCTGCTGGAGGACGACCTGGAG
>JBIOES010000026.1:0-17848 GCA_044446265.1 Solirubrobacterales bacterium | reverse complement strand
GTGTAGTCGCTGGCCAGCGACAGAGCGCGCGGGCGCAAAGTCGTCGAGTACCCGAACGTGTTGATCAGGCCACGGCTGATCAGCCTCCGGATCGGCTCGATGCCGCCCAGACCGTGCGGGCCGAGGACCTTCGGCAGCTGCCGCGCCACCACCTCGGGAATGCGGAGCTTCATCGGCAGGGGAAGTCTCATCGCTGCCATGCTCCCGCGCTCGTCGTGGCGCCCCGCGGCCCGTGCGAGATCAGCTGGCCCAGCATCGGCGTCGATACCCCCCCTGTAGCTATAAGTGGATGTCGCCGCCATCTTAGAACATCCAGTCCTATTCCGCGCTGGACAGCGGGCGCAGCGATGCGCCGGCCGCGCGGTCTTCCACCAGTGTGGCGGCGGTCGCAAGTAAGCAGAGGGCGCCGAAGGGCCGAATATCCTGACCCGCCAAGCTGTCGAAAGATCACCGCGCTCGAAAGGTTCCACCAACAGGCAAAAATGCCGTACACTGCCTCGCTCTGAGCATCGTCAGGACAAGGCCAAAGGAGAAGTTCCATGGTTGTTGGGAGCGAGTGGGCACGCCGTAACCTGGGCATCGAGGATGCCGGCTCGCCGGCAGCGAGGGAGGAGAGCCCCGCTCAGCCCACCGACCAGGCGCTCGCGCGAGAACTGATCGACTTTGACTCAGAGGGCCCGGAATTGCAGGAGCTCAGGGCCACCGTTGCCGGCGCATCGACCGGGATGTCTCACTTCGTGGACGTCGAATGGCCCGCTGGGCTTGCGCCCGAGCCGGGCAAGAAGCCGACGGGCGAGTCGCTGCCCGCCGCCGATGTGCTGATCGTCACTTGGACCGTCGATGAGGGGCACGCGCTCAGCCGTGTTCTCACCCCGGGGTTCGACAGCAGGAACGACTGGAAGCCCTACACGAAGAACTTTGCCAAGATCGCCGCGGACATGCGCCCCGGCTGTCCGGCGCTCGAGGCCGGCCGGCTGGGCACCTACTGGACGACGAAGATCGGAGCCCATGCGGTGACGCTCTTCAAGTCGGACTCGCACATGTCCCAGGACGGCCCGAAGCTGGCCAACGCCCGGGTGTGGAAGCAGATCATCGAAGACTGCAATCCGCGATGGGTGATCACGACCGGGACGGGGGGAGGCATCGGCCCCAGCACGGAGGTCGGCGATGTCCTCGTCAGCCGCTTCGTGACCTTTGACTGTCGTCGTGAGTTCAAGAAGTTTGATGGCGACTCCTTCGCCTCGCCCCAGGACGCGCCGCCCGGTCTGTTCGCTCAGGCGGATGCGCTGTTCGCCGCCAACGCGCGGTTCCTGCCGCCCGGCAACACCCGCGCGCCGGAGATCCTCCGCGCGGCGACGGCTCCCGCGGGGGTGTTGACGACTGACTTCTTCGGTTTCGACAACACCGCTGACACCTACGATCTGGAGGGCAAGGGCGGCCTCTCGGAGATGGGCGATGCGGTCCTGGGAATGGTCTGCGGCCAGATGGGCGCCAAGGCGCCACCGTACGCAATCGTTCGCAACGTCTCCGACCCACAGATCGACTCCACGGGTCTGACGCTCGCGCAGCAGACCAAGCTGGCCGCCAACATCTACAAGGGCTATGGGCGTTGGAGCAGCGTTTGCAGTGCCATCGTGTGCTGGGCGATCGTCGCCGGCCTATAAGGAGAAACTGACAGAAAGGAGTGAAGGATGAGTTCTGTAAAGACACCCTCACGTCGCACGTGTGCGCAGATGGTGGTCCACGAGTTGCTGGTGGAGACCCAGCCCGAATATCGCGATCGGCGGCTCGAGGTCGAGGAGCATACCCCGCCGCAGTATCGAATCCGGCGAGGCGACGCTGGTTGCGGACAAGCTCGTCACCATTCCCGTGGTCGTGCACGTCGTCTACCAGGCCGCCGAGGAGAATATCTCCGACGCGCAGGTGCACAGCCAGATCGATGCGCTGAATCGCGACTACAACGCAGAGAACGGTGACAAGGCCAACGTGCCGGCCGACTGGGCGGCGCTCGTCAGCGACCCCAAGATCCAGTTCGCGTTGGCCACGGAGGATCCTGGTGGAGCGCCGAGCACGGGGATCACTCGCACGCAGACCGCCGCAACGTCGTTCAGCCCCGACGATGGGGTGAAGTCGGCGGCGACGGACGGCGTGGACCCCTGGCCTACCGACAGCTACATGAACATCTGGGTCTGCAACCTCGGTGAAGGGCTTCTTGGCTACGCGCAGTTCCCAGGTGGGCCGGCGCTGCGGGATGGGGTCGTGATCCTCTACACGGCGTTCGGCACCGAGGGCACCGCGACAGCCCCCTACAACATGGGCCGCACCGCGACGCACGAGGTCGGACACTTCTTCAATCTGCGCCATATCTGGGGCGATCGCAACGACTGCACAGGCAACGACTTCGTCGCCGATACTCCGCCGGCTCAGCAGGCGAACTTCGGCAAGCCGAAGTTCCCGCACGTCACGTGCGACAACGGCCCGGATGGGGATATGTTCATGAACTACATGGACTACGTCGACGACGACACGATGGTCATGTTCTCGACAGGCCAGGTCGCCCGGATGAGCGCGACGTTGGCGGGGCCTCGAAAGAAGCTGGCCGGCCTCTGAGATCATCCTGGATGGCCGCCTACCACGAGAGTGCGCTTCACGGGCGCTGGATTCACGCCCACGAGGAGGACACTGACGGCGAGATGGTGTTCCGCCCCGCGAGCCGCCCTCTTGCACCCTCGCGCGGGCGGATGCGTCTCGAGCTTCGCCCGGGCGGGGCCTTCGTCGAGCGCTCGCCGGGTCCCGTCGATGTGCCCGTGGAGAGCACGGGATCGTGGTCGCTAGAGGGTGGGCGTCTCGTGCTGCATGCGGATGACGACACAAGTCAAGCCTGGGACATAGCGAAGGTCGAAGCCGATCGCCTGGTGCTCAGGAAGTAGGAGCCAGAGCAAGCTGCTGGGCGATGAGCATCACGAGTCGGGATCGCGCCGAGCTCTCCGGGTGAAGGGCAGGTCGTGGGCATCCAACCACTCCAGCGTCACCGCGCCGGCGGTTGCGGTGCCCACCAGCACGAACCCAGTGAGCACGAGCCAGCTGAGCAGGCTGAACGCCACGCCGATCGCTCCATAGTTACGCGCCGAGACGCTGACCGAATGCGGGAGGTAGATCAGCGACACGCCACCGAGCGCGGTCATGCCGAGCGCTGTGAGCGCGGCGCCGGGGAGCAGACGCGGCCACGCGATGCGTCTTCTCAGGAGGATGTATGGGGTTGCGAGCCACGCGGAGCCGGCCAGTGCGAGAGAGCTGGCCACGTGCCACCAGCCGCCCGCGAGGTCGGACACGACGGGGCGCAGCGTGAAGTAGATGGGGATCAGGGCGATCCACAGCAGATGCCATGGCGTACCGCGGATGCCGGAGGCGGGCAGCCGATAGGACACCTCGTACAAGCGCTGCATGGCGCGCGCCAGCGAGAGCGATGAGACGATCACGAGCAGACTGCTGATCACCGTGACGCTGTGGGCGACCCCGCCGGGCGGAGCGAGGACTTCCTGCATGCTCCGGGCGGCGGTTCCCTTCAGTCCCAGGCGGTGGATGATCTGCGTCGAGAAGTCCCGTGCATCGACCAGCGGTACGACCGTGCCATAGACGATCAGGAGGGGGATCAGCGCACCGAAGGCCTGTGCACCGAGCGCAGCGGCCCGATCGGCCGCCTGCACCGAGACCAGGCGCTCCAGCCATGCGCCCACGGGCGCCGTCGGAGCGAGCAGCACACGGATCGTTTCGCGCAGCGCTTTGCGGAGTCCCTCGCTCACGCTCTTGGGATCGCGCGCCGCGCTCGGCGGGTCCGCGGGATCCGGGGCCTCGGGGGAGCTCATCGTGCCGAGAACCTGTTCACACCCCAGATGATCCCCTATCGCGGGCACGTGCCTTGGACCGAGTGTCGAGGAGGCGGGGGACGATTTGGGACCGGCGTCCAATGTGTTGAGGCCAGCGCGCGCCAATAATGCTCCCATGACCCCACAGCCACCAAGATCACGCTTACTGCTGATGCCAGAAACTCGACCGGCGGGGCCGCGACCGAAGGTGCGGCGCTATCGCCTCGTGCGCCTGCAGGGAAATCCACTGCGGACGGCGGGGACCGGCTTCGAGCATTCGAAGACGCGGAAGACAGCCACTCCGTGCTCCTTCGAGGAAGGCTAGAGCGATGAATGGACAGGCTCGACCCGTCGAGCACAGGATCCGACTCTGGATTGCGCAGCAGGAGCGCAATCGAAGGAAGGAGGGACAGCTGGGTCGAATCGATGCGCGCGGCGCCGCACCCCTCGAGCGGCGCCGCGCGCGCGACTTCCCGCCGCGCGGACGGTGACGGCTGGGCGCAGGCGGTGAAGTGAAGCTAGCCTCTGCCTGGCATGACTCTCCCAGATGCCCTCCACGTTGAGAGCGACACCGGCTCACCGCGCAAGCGCCAGGCGCTCGAGCTGTTCCGCGGGCTGCCGCGACGATATGACCGGGTCGCCACCGTGCTCAGCTTCGGCCAGGATCCGCGCTGGCGCCGGGCACTCGTCGACGCCGTGGCGCCCGCGACGGGAGACCGGGTGCTCGATGTGGCGACTGGGACGGGGATGGTGGCCGCTGAGCTGCTCGAGCGCAGCGGGTGCACCGTGGTGGGCCTCGATCAGAGCGCCGAGATGCTGGCCGGCGCCCGTGCGCGCTTTGCGGCGCGGCCTGCGCTCGGAGGACGTGTGGAGCTTGTCGAGGGGCAGGCTGAGCGGCTGCCGTTCGCGGATGGGAGCTTCACGGCGCTGACCTTCACGTATCTGTTGCGCTACGTCGACGATCCACGGGCAACGATGCGCGAGCTGGCTCGCGTCGTGGCCCCCGGGGGTCGCGTGGGCTATCTGGAGTTCGGGGTGCCGCCGCGCCGACTTGCACGGATCGCCTGGCGTCTGTACACCGCCATCGGGCTGCCGGTGCTGGGCCGCGCTGTCTCGCGCGAGTGGGGCGAGGTCGGACGGTTCCTCGGCCCCAGCATCACCGGCTTCTACTCCCGCCATCCCGTGGAGAGGATCGTCGAGTACTGGCGCGAGGCGGGGCTCGAGGACGTCGAGGTCCGGCGCATGAGCCTTGGCGGGGGCATCGTGATGTCTGCGACTCGCACCGCCCGCGATGGCAGCCAAGCCTGAGCAGAGCAGCGGGCACGACCCTGCAGCCAAACCGGCGTTCTACGCGCTCACAGGCGGTGGTTGGCGCGATCTGCTGACTCTGCTGCACCCGCCCTACACGGCCTGGCATTTGAGCTACTTCGCAATTGGCGCGGCGCTTGCCCCACACGTGTACGTCGATCGCCTGCTGTGGGGCTTGGCCGCGTTCGCGCTCGCGGTGGGGGTGGCGGCGCATGCGCTCGATGAGCTTCACGACCGGCCGCTGCACACAGGTCTCTCCGACAGAGCCCTGATCGTCCTGGCCACGGTCAGCCTAACGGGGGCGCTGGCGATCGGCGTCGCGGGCTTCCTCACGGTCTCGGTGGAGCTGGCGCCGCTGGTGCTCCTCGGGGGGCTCTTCCTGCTCGCCTACAACCTCGAGCTGTGGGGGGGACGCTTCCATGGCGATCTGTGGTTCGCGATCGGCTGGGGGGCCTTCCCCGCTTTCACCGGCTACTTCGTCAACGCCCTGAGCATCTCGCCGGCGGGGCTGCTCGTCTGCGCCGGGTGCCTGGCGATGAGCGTCGCGCAGCGGCGATTGAGCACGCCGGCGCGCGAGCTGCACCGTCGCACGGCGTCGGTAAGCGGGGCGCGCACGCTCGCCGACGGCCGCACCGAGCCGCTCTCGCTCGCCGGCCTGCTCGCCCCGCTCGACGGGGCGCTTGCGGCGATGTCGCTGGCGATGGTCGTCATCGCCGGAGCGCTGCTCGCCGCACGCCTGTGAACTCAAACAGCGGCCAATCTCGCCGATCTGGCTAGCCGCCAGCGGCTGGCGCGCCATCTTCGGCCTCGAGCGGCTCCCCGGGCAGACGGCGGGCGAACCAGAGGCCGACCAGCGCGAAGCCCGCGGCCCACAGCAGCGCCGTCTTCAGAGCCTGCAGCTGCGCGTCGGCGTAGCCGGCCTGGACGTTCTCGGCCTGCGCCGTGGAGAGGCCGCCTTCGCGCGCCGCCTCTCCCACCGCGGCCGGCGTGGTCATCGCGATGCCCTCATCGGTCGCCGCGAGGATCTGCTGCTCGATCGCGGGCGACAGCGTGGGGTTGTCGCGCACGTGGTCCTGAAAGCCATTGAGCAGGCCCACCAGCAGCACCGAGCCGATCAGCGCGGTGCCGAGCGAGGCTCCGAGATTCTGCGCGGTGCCCTGCAGCCCGCCCACCTCGCTCACGCGCGAGCCATCCACGGCGCTCATCATCACGTTCCCGAGCTGGGAGACCACGAGGCCCATGCCGGCGCCGAAGGCGCCGATCGCGATCCCGAAGGACAGTCCGTTCAGCGAGGGCTCGATCGTCGCCTGAATGCCGAGCAGCCCCGCGAACAGCAGCACGAGGCCGCCCTGCACCACGAGCCGCGGCGAGAGCCGCCGTGCGAGCGGGGCGCCGCCGATGGCGCTCACGATCATCGTGATCGAGACCGGCAGGATCGCGATGCCGGTCTGCAGCGCGTCCTTGCCGAGCACTAGCTGGAGGTAGAGCGGGATCACGAAGAAGGTGCCCGCGATGATCAGCTGCTGGGCAACGGTCATCGTGGCGCCCGCGCGCAGGCGCGGGATGCCGAGCAGATCCGGATCGAGCAGCGGCTCTCCACCCCGATCCGCCAGGCGGCGCTCGTGGCGCGCGAACAGGCCAAGCGAGAGCGCGCCGGCGGCGATCAGGAAGGGCACGACCGAGAAGCCGAATGGGGTTATCTTCGTGCCGGCGATTTCCAGCGCCCCGCGGGGCATGAAGAACCCCCACTGGCTGCTCTGCAGGATCGCGAACACGATCAGCCCCAGGCCGAGCGCGGAGAGCATCGCGCCCAGCCTGTCGAACTTCGTGCCGGGCGTGGGCGGGGTGTCGCCGATCCCCCGGCAGAGGGGCAGCAGCACCAGCATCACCGCGGTCTCGGCGGCGAACACGACCCGCCAGCTCAGCGTGGTCGTCACGAAGCCTCCGATCAGCGGACCGGCGGCCATCGAGGCGCCCGTGATGCCGCCGAGCGTCGCGAAGGCGACCGCCCGCTCGCTGCCCTGGAAGTTCGTGGCGATCAGCGCCGCGATCGCCGGGATCACGAGCACCGCTCCGAGCCCCTCGACCAGCGACCAGCCGATCATCAGCATCGTGATCGAGCCGCTCAGCGCCGTCGTCAGCGAGCCCACTCCATAGATCGCGATCCCGATCGTGAACGTCCGCCGCCGCCCCCACAGGTCGCCGAGCTTCGCGCCGCTGAGCATGAACGCGGCCATCACGAGCGCGTACAGCGTGATCGCCGCCTGCACGGAGGTGACGGTGGTGTCGAGATCGCTCACGACCTGCGAGATCGAGACGTTCATCACGGTCGTATCGAGGACCATCACGAACTGTGCGACCCCCAGCACCGCGAAGGTCGCGCGGCGGCTCATGCTTCCTGAACGCGCCTGAGCGGCGCTGGGTGCCTGTGCCATCTCAGTGCAGTGTGAGCCATCTGAGACTCGAGCGTCCTGGCGGCGGAGCCGACACTATGATGCGCGCGCTCGCAGAGAACGGGTAGAGCGCTTACAAGCAAACCGAAAGGAGAGCCGAAATGCCGCAACGCACCATCCTCGAGAGTCCCGAGCACGAATTCGACGACGCGGACTGGGATGAGGCCGAGGACGAGGAGTTCGGGACCGACGACGAGGAGCTCGGCCTGGATGAGCCCGATGAGGGCCTCGACGAGGACGACGACGACATCTAGATCCGGAGGGCCCCGGGGACGAGCGGGGAACGACATCTGAGGGGCACCGAGGCGGGGGCCCAAGGACGTCCAAGCGCGCTCGCCGTACGCTTGAGCGGTGTCCGCGTCCCCGGCGTCGACTTCAATCGCAGACAGCCTCAACGCTTTCCTCGAAGCGGTTGGGCAGTTCTTCTCCGACCTGGCCGCCGTGCACTGGGGGGCCCTGGTGGTGGGTCTCCTCTTCTTCGGCCTGAACCTGACGCTGCGCTCGCGCGCGTTCTTCAACAGCCTGCGCGCCGCGTATCCGGCCGTGAGCTTCCAGTGGCGGCGCATCTGGGGCGCTTACCTCGCCGCCGTGGGCTTCAACAACGTGGTGCCCGCGCGCGGGGGGGACATCATCAAGCTGTTCCTCGCGCGCAGCTCGATCCCCGGCTCCACCTACCCCACGGTGGCGGCGGCGTTCTTCGTGGAGTCGGTCTTCGACATCGCCGTGGGCGTTGTGGTGCTGATCTACGCGTTCACGCAGGGCGTGTTTCCCAAGCCGCCCGACTTCTCCAAGCTGAACTCCTTCGACATCTCCTACCTGGCGGCGCACTTTCGCTTCACGCTGTTCCTGATCACTGCCCTGGCGATCCTCGGACTGGTGGTCTTCGCGGTGCTCTCGGTGCGCGTCAAGGCGTTCTGGGCGCGCGTGCGCCAGGGCGTGACGATCCTCACCGATCGCCCGCGCTACCTGCGCGAGGTGGCCTCCTTGCAGGCGGGAGGATGGGTGTGCCGCTTCGCCGCCTTCTGGTTTCTGCTCGAAGCGTTCCGGGTGGGCGCGACGGTTCAGAACGTGCTGCTCGTCTTCGCGGTGAGCCAGGTCTCGGGGGCCGTGCCGCTCACCCCCGGAGGGGCCGGCGTGCAACAGGCGCTGCTGGTGAAGGTCTTCGCGAGCACTGCTCCCACGGCGGTCGTGGCGGCGTACTCGGTGGGTCAGCAGATCGCGATCGCCGCCTTCACGGCGCTGGTGGGTCTTGGCGCGGTGGTGTTCGTCTTCCGCTTCCGCTCCTTCGGTGAGGTGATCGCGGCGGGCCGGGACTCGCGCGAGGCCGAGCGCGCAGCAGAGATGTCACCCGCCGCGCCCGCTCCGCTCGACGAGCGGGACGCTACTGAAGCCCCTCGCGCGCCTCGCGCACGAGCGTGACGGCCTCGGGAAAGACGACCGCGATCACCGAGCGGATCTGTTCGGCCTGGGCATCGGCGCTACCCTGCACGTTGATGCGATTGACGGCCGCGACGGTCATGTCCACGGCGAGCTTGATCGCGTTGTCGGCCCACGCCAGACGCTGCTGACCCTGCATCTGGGAGGCGAACTCGGCCAGACGTCGCTGAAGCTCCTCTGGATCGCCAAATAGATCGCCGAGGTCTCCACTTTCCATAGTGCTCATCGTAGCGGCGAACTCATACACTGCGCTGCCCATGCCCGGTGAGCGCGAGAGCGAAGGTTCGAAGAACGACGGGTCGAGCGACCGCGCGCAGATCGCCGGCGGATCGAAGAGCGACCGCGCGCGGATCGCCGAGCAGGTTGCACACGAGAGCGAGCGGCGTGCCCGCCTCGGGGTGCCCGCCGCGGCCGCGGGCGTGCTGTACCTGCTGAGCGGGATCATCCTCACCTCGGCGCTCGAGGAACTTCCCACCGTGGGTCTGCTCCAGGGTGTGGCGCCCGCGCTGCGCGGGGAACCCAACCCGGCCGTCAGTCCGCGCGGGCTCGAGGTCAGATTCATCGACCACCACGCCTTCGGCCTGATCGCGGGGGGCCTGCTGCAGGCGATCGCGGTGGCTTTCCTCACGGTGGTTCTGCTGTTCCTGCTGGAGGCAGTTCGCTTTCGCCGCCCGCAGACGACCACGGTCGCGCGGCCCACCGTGCTCGCGGGGGGGGTGGGGATGGCGCTGATCTTCGCCGTGCGCCCCATCGTGCAGGTGCTCTCGGCGCGCAGCTTCGTGAACGGCCACGACTTCAGCGCGCACGCGGCCGATCAGGCTCTGATCCAGGGCGCGGGCCTGCAGATCGCCCAGTACCTGGGTCTGCTCGCGGGACTCAGCCTCACCGTGGGCATGGTGATCGTGATGATGGGCACCGGGCGCACGGGACTGCTCGCGCGCTGGATGATGATCCTCGGGATCTTCGCCGCGGTGCTCGCGTTCACTCCGATCGGGGTGGCGTTCGGGTTGGTGCAGGAGCTGATCCCGGCCTTCTGGCTGGTGGCGGTGGGGCTGATGCTGATGGGCCGCGCGCCCGATCCTCCCGCGTGGGCAGCGGGCGAGGCGATGCCGTGGCCCTCCGCGGCCGAGCGCCGCGGCGCGGGCAAGGCGGCGCTCGCGGGGTCGGGCGCGGATGTGGCGCCCGAGCCGGCTCAGCCGGTGAGGTCCTCCAGTCGGCGCCGGCGCAAGCGCTCCGCGCGTTGATGATTGAGCAATCTCTCCTCGGGGAATAATCCCAGGAGAGAGGGCAGCGGTGATTCCCGCTGTTTCTCGCTCTCAATCCAGCCGGCACCTCACCGGCATGCATCTCGATGCCGCCTGGCATTGGGGCGGCGTGAAGGAGGGTCAAAATGGAGGCAGCATCGATCCAGCGTCCCGACTCACCGCAGTCGATTCGCCCGCGCGAGCCCGTGCGGGACGAGAGCGCGCGAGCGAGCTCGTGGGCTCCAGCCAACCCCGCGCCCCTTGGGCTTGCGGCGTTCGCGATGACCACGTTCGTGCTCTCGATGTTCAACGCCAACTTGGTCAACGAAAAGGGCGCGCCCGTCGTGCTCGGCTTGGCGCTGGCCTACGGCGGTATCGTGCAGCTGGTGGCCGGCATCTGGGAGTTCCGCACCGGCAACACGTTCGGCGCGGTTGCGTTCTGCTCATTCGGAGCGTTCTGGATCTCCTTCTGGGCGCTCGAGGTTTTCTACGCCAAGCAGATCGGCGGCAATGTCGGGCACGCGGTCGGCGTGTACCTGTGGGCGTGGGCGATCTTCACCGCGTACATGACGGTCGCGGCGCTGCGCGTGAGCGGAGCGGTGCTGCTGGTGTTCGTGCTGCTGACGGCGACGTTCGTGCTGCTCGCGATCGGCGCGGTGGGCGCGCACACCACCGTCACCCACTGGGGCGGCTACGTCGGCCTCGCGACCGCCGCCGCCGCTTGGTATGCGTCGTTCGCGGTTGTGACAAACTCGACGTTTGGACGCACAGTCCTGCCGATCATGCCGCTGGACAGGAGCTGAGAGACCAAGAATGGCGACCGAACCCAAGCCCACCACCGAGGATGAGCTCGGCAAGCTGCTCGACGTCGAGCGCTTCGAGCCCCCGGCGGAGTTCCGCGCGCGGGCGCTGCTGAGCGATCCGGAGGTCTACGCGCGGGCCGCGCGCGATCCGCAGGCGTGGTGGGCCGAGCAGGCGCGGGAGCTGCACTGGTTCAAGCCCTGGGACACGGTCCTCGACGACTCCAACCCGCCGTTCTACAAGTGGTTTGTAGGCGGGGAGCTGAACGTCTCATACAACTGCCTCGATCGCCACGTGCAGGCGGGAAGGGGCGAGCGGGTGGCGCTGCACTGGCGCGGCGAGGAGGGGGAGGAGCGCGATATCACCTACGCCGAGCTGCTGGCCGAGGTGCAGCGCTTCGCCAACGCGCTGAAGGACCAGGGAGTGCGCAGGGGGGACGTGGTGGGGATCTACCTGCCGATGATCCCCGAGGTCGTGGTGGCGATGCTCGCGTGCGCGCGCATCGGCGCCCCGCACAACGTCGTCTTCGGCGGCTTCTCCGCGGAGGCGGTGCGTGAGCGCATGGAGTTCTCGGAGGCCCGCGTGCTGATCACCGTCGATGGCGCCGCGCGCAAGGGCAAGACGGCGCCTGTGAAGGAGCGCGTGGATGAGGTGATGGGCGACCTCGCCACGCTGGAGCGGATCATCGTCGTCAGGAGCAAGGGCACCGCGTGTGAGATGAAGGAGGGGCGCGACGTCTTCTACGAGGACATCGTGGAGGCGGCCGAGGCCGAGTGCCCAGCTGAGCCGCTCGATGCCGAGCACCCGCTGTACATCCTCTACACCTCGGGCTCCACGGCCAAGCCGAAGGGCATCCTGCACACAACCGGCGGGTACCTCACGGGGGTCTCGGCGACGCACCGCTACGTGTTCGATCTGAAGCCGGAGTCGGACGTCTACTGGTGCGCGGCGGATGTGGGGTGGGTGACCGGCCACTCCTACATCGTCTATGGGCCGCTCTGCAACGGGGCGACGTCGGTGATGTGGGAGGGCGCGCCGGACTACCCGCACAAGGGCATCTGGTGGGAGCTCGTGGAGCGCTACGGCGTGAGCATCCTCTACTGCGCGCCCACGGCGATCCGCGCGTGCATCAAGTGGGGCCCGCAGTGGCCCGGCGAGCACGATCTCAGCTCGCTGCGGCTGCTGGGGAGCGTGGGCGAGCCGATCAACCCGAAGGCCTGGCTGTGGTACCACCGGGTGATCGGGGGCGAACGCTGCCCGATCGTGGACACGTGGTGGCAGACCGAGACGGGCGCGATCATGATCACGCCGCTCCCGGGGATGACGGCGACCAAGCCCGGCTCGGCCACGCGACCCTTCCCCGGAGTCGAGGCGGAGGTTCTCGGCGAGTCCAGCGGCGAGGCGCTGCGGGAGGGGCAGGGACTGCTCGTGCTGACCCGCCCCTGGCCCTCGATGCTGCGCACCCTCTACAAGGAGGAGGAGCGCTACGTGCAGACGTACTTCAGCCGCTTCGGCCCAGGGACCTACCTCGTGGGCGACGCGGCGCGACGCGATCGAGATGGGTACTTCTGGGTGATCGGGCGCATCGACGACGTCGTGAACGTCTCCGGGCACCGCCTCTCGACCGCCGAGGTGGAGTCCGCGATCGTGGCGCACCCCGATGTCGCCGAGGCGGCGGTGATCGGCCAGCACGACGAGGACTCCGGTCAGGCGATCGTCGCCTTCGTGACCCTGCAGATGGGCGCGGCGGAGGACGAGGAAACGATCGCGGGCATCCGCGATACGGTCGCTCAGCGGATCGGCAAGTTCGCGCGGCCCAAGCGCATCATCTGGGCCGAGGACCTGCCCAAGACGCGCTCGGGCAAGATCATGCGCCGGCTCCTGCGCGATGTGGCGGAGGGACGCGCGCTGGGCGACGTCACCACGCTGCGCGACCCCGACGTGATGGCCCAGCTGGAGGGGCGCATCAAGGAGCTGCAGGCGCAGGAGGACTGAGGCGGGCCCGGTTCGCACATCCAGCCGTGCTCGCAGCGGCTGAGACAGGGTCGGCAACGGCCGGAGCGCGCCGGCAGCGGTACGCGCAGGGCCCGCGCGAGCGCCTATGCTGCGGGCCATGTCCGCTGTGAGCGCCGAGCCCACCGACCCCGAGCTGGAGCGGGCCGCCTGGGATCTCGCGCCGCTGGTGGACGGCGAAGGCGAGGCGGGGGTCGAGCGCCAGCTCGACGCCGCGCTCGCGCGCGCGGAGTCCTTCGCCGAGCGCTACGCGGGCAAGCTGTCCGAGCTCGACGGCGACGGCCTGGCGCAGGCGATGCACGATCTGGCCGCGATCCACGACCTCGTGAGCCGCGCGGGGACGTACGCCGCGCTGCGGTTCTCCACCGACACGGCCGATCCGTCCCGAGGTGCACTGTTGCAGCGCGTGCAGGAGCGGGGAACGTCGATCGAGACGAAGCTCCTTTTTTTTGATTTGGAGTGGGCCGCGCTGGGAGATGCCGCGGCGCAGCGGCTGGTGCAGGGGGAGGAGCTCGATTTCGCGCGCCACCACCTGGAGAACGTGCGCCGCTACCGCGAGCACCTCCTGAGCGAGCCCGAGGAGAAGGTGATGGCCGAGAAGTCCGTCACCGGCTCAGGCGCGTGGGCGCGGCTGTTCGAGGAGCTGACCTCGGCGATCGAGGTGGAGCTGCCCGGGGAGAAGGTCGCCCTCGACGTGGCGCTGAGCCGCCTGGCGCTGCCCGATCGCGAGCTGCGGCGCACCGCCGCGGAGGCCGTCACGGAGGCTCTGGCGCCCGGATTGCGCACCCGCGGATACGTGCTCAACACGCTGCTGGCCGACAAGGCAACCGACGATCGCCTGCGCCGCTACCCCAGCTGGCTGGCGGCGCGCAACCTCGCCAACGAGGCCAGCGACGAGTCGGTGCAGGCGCTGATCGAGGCCGTGCGCGGGCGCTATGAGCTGCCGCGGCGCTGGTACCGGCTGAAGGCGCAGCTGCTGGGGGTGGAGCGCCTCGCCGACTACGACCGCATGTCGGCGGTGACACAGGACGAGGTGACGTTCACCTACGCGCAGGCGTGTGAGCTGGTGCGCGAGTGCTACGCCTCGTTCTCCCCCGAGCTGGGGGACCTCGTGGGGCGCTTCTACGACGAGCGCTGGATCGACGCCCCCGTGCGCCCGGGCAAGCGCGGCGGCGCGTTCTGCGCCTCGGCCACGCCCGCGGTGCACCCCTACGTGATGCTCAACTACACCGCGCGCCGGCGCGACGTACTCACGCTGGCGCACGAGCTGGGCCACGGCGTGCACTTCGCGCTGGCCGCGCGCCAGGGCATCTTCCACCAGGGCACCCCCTTGACGCTGGCCGAGACCGCCTCGGTGTTCGGGGAGACGATCGTCTTCGGGCGCCTCCTGGAGGCGGACAGCTCCCCCGAGTC
This sequence comes from Solirubrobacterales bacterium, assembly GCA_044446265.1. Classification (GTDB taxonomy): domain Bacteria; phylum Actinomycetota; class Thermoleophilia; order Solirubrobacterales; family Solirubrobacteraceae; genus Palsa-744. The sequence goes on along the minus strand of JBIOES010000026.1, from coordinate 3,313 downwards.
GCGTCTGGCGCTGCTGGCGGAGAACCTGGAGGGCGCGATCGCCACCGTGTTCCGCCAGGTGGCGATGAACCGCTTCGAGGACCTCGCGCACACCGCGCGCCGCGAGCAGGGCGAGCTCTCGGTGGAGCGTCTTGGCGAGCTGTGGGCCGAGAGCCAGGCGGAGATGCTGGGCGACTCGGTGGAGATCACCGAGGGCTACCGCTCGTGGTGGAGCTACATCCCCCACTTCATCAACACCCCTGGTTACGTGTATGCCTACGCCTACGGCCAGCTGCTGGCGCTGTCGGTGTACCAGCGCTATGAGCAGCAGGGCCCAGAGTTCGTCCCTCAGTATCTGGAGATGCTGGCGGCCGGCGGCTCGCGCTCCCCCGAGGAGTTGGGCGCCATCGTCGGAGTCGACCTCGCCGACCCCGGCTTCTGGGACGCCGGTCTGGATCTGATCGAGCGCCAGTTGCAGGAGGCCGAGGCGGCCGCTCAGGCTGTGCTCGGATCCTGACTCAGAACAACCCCAGCGCGCTGCCCGCGCCGTGCACGAGGTTGAAGAGGGGGGAGGGGATGATGCCGAAGAAGAGCGTCGCGGCGTCCGCGAGGACCGCCACGAACACGACCTCCGGCTGCGGGCCATGCGCCGGCGCGGCGGAGGGCTCCTCCTCCAGCTCCGGGGAGCCGCCTGCAAGCGCGGGAAGCGCGACCGGCGCCTCGCGCATCCACATCGCCGCGATCACGGGGAGGTAGTAGCCGAGGGAGATCATCGAGCCGATCACGATCGTCACGCCGAGCCAGGTGTAGTTGCCGGAGACCGCCGCGTCGATCAGGTAGAACTTGCCCATGAAGCCTGCCGTGGCGGGGATGCCGGCGAGGGCGAGCATCGAGATCGTCATGGGCCACGCCAGCCAGGGGCGCTCGCGGCCGAGGCCGGCGATCGACTGGATCGAGTCGCCCAGCGCCGTTTCGCGCTCGCGCGCGAGGATCACTGCGAAGGCGGCCATGTTCATGAACAGGTAGACGGCCAGGTAGAACACGGTCGCGCGCACGCCCAGGGAGGAGGCGACGACGACTCCGGCGAGCATGTAGCCGGCCTGCGCGACCGAGGAGTAGGCGAGCATGCGCTTCAGCGAGGACTGCCCCAGCGCGCCCACGTTGCCCACGACGATCGTGATCGCCGCCAGCGCCGCCACCGCGGGTCCCCAGCTGTGCTGGGCTTCGATCAGGGCGACGTCGAACAGGCGCAGGAACACGCCCAGCGCGGCGACCTTCGTGGCGACCGCCATGAACGCTGTTACGGGCGTCGGCGCGCCCTCGTACACGTCGGGGGTCCACTGGTGAAAGGGGGCCACCGATGCCTTGAAGCAGAGGCCGGCGACGCACAGGGCGATGCCTGTGAGCAGCAGCACGTCGCCGCTCAGCGCGTGGCTGGAGATGGCGGTGGAGATCGCGGTGAAGTCGGTCGCGCCGGTGGCGCCGTAGATCAACGCCAGCCCGTAGAGCAGCGTGGCCGAGCCGACCGAGCCGATCACGAGGTACTTCAAGCCCGACTCCAGTGAGTGCTCGCGGCGCATTTCGGTGGCGCACAGCACGTAGAGCGGGATCGAGAGCAGCTCCAGGCCCACGAACAGCGCGATCGTGTTCTGCGCGGCGGCGAGCAGCGACATGCCGCCGACGGAGGTCAGCAGCAGCGCGTGGAACTCGCCGTGCCCCGCTTCGCGCGCGGCCAGCGAACGCCACGCCAGCAGCACGGCGGCGGCCGCGCCGGCCGTCAGGATCATGTTCAGCACGAGCGAGAGATCGTCGATGCGCAGCGCGCCCGCGACGATCGACTTCTGTGCGCCCCATTGCCAGATCGTCAACCCGAGCGCGGCAGCGAGGGTGGCGAGGCTGAGCAGGGGCACCAGGGTCGCGCGCACCCAGCGGGAGCCGAGCAGGCCGACGAGCAGCACCACGATCGCGCCGCCGAGCAGGGCGATGAGGGGAGAGAGGCCCGCGAAGTCCACATGGGGTCCCTCGAGGGTCGCCGGCAGGGGGCTCATTCGCCGGGCCTCCTCGCGGGGGCGTGCCCGGCGTAGTCTTCGGGGTTGATCCGGTGTTCTCCGGTTGCTTCGCTCGGTATCGCTTCATATACCACCGGACTCTGCGCCACCGTCGTCCTGGGGCTCTGCGCGGCCTGCGCCTGCGCCACGGCCGCCCGCACCGAGCGTTCGCTGCGGTGCAGCGCCACCTGCGGGTCGAACGCGAGGAACAGGATCACCGCGACCACCGGCACCAGCACGAGGCCGTCCCACAGGCCGATGTCGCGGGACTCCACGTCCTTGCCCACGCGGTTGTGCATCGCTCCGATGAACAGGCGCAGCGCGTACACGCTCGCCATCACCACGCCGCTGAAGGCGAGGATCGCGATCACGAGCTTTGCGTTGAAGACGCCCAGCAGGATCAGGAACTCGCCCACGAAGTTCGAGGATCCCGGCATCGCGAGCGTCGCGAGCGCCACGATCAGGAACAGCGCCGCGAGCACCGGCGCGCGGAACGCGATGCCGCCCATCTCGCGCACGTCTTCGGAGCCGCCCGCGCGCGCGGCGAGCAGCGCGACGATGAACAGCAGCGGCGCGACCACGAGCCCGTGGTTGACCATCTGCAAGAGGGCTCCCTGCGCGCCCTGGGGGTTCAGCGCGAAGATGCCCAGCGTGATGAAGCCCATCTGCGCGACCGAGGAGTAGCCCGCGATCAGGCGCGCGTCGGTCTGTGTGAAGGCTATGGCCGAGCCGTACACGATCGAGGCGAGCGCGATCAGCAGCATCAGCGTCTGGAAGTGCGCCGCGCCCTGGGGGAAGAGGGGCAGGGCGATCCGCAGGAAGCCGTACGCGCCCACCTTCGAGAGGACGCCGGAGAACACCATCAGCACCTCGATCGGCATCGCCCTGTAGCCATCGGGCATCCAGCCGTGCAGCGGGAAGGCGGGCATCTTCACGAGGAAGGCCGCCGCGAAGAACAGGAAGATCCACTCCTGCGAGCCGGTGCTCAGCGGCAGCGAGTGCAGGCTGGAGAGCACGAACGTGAGCGGCGCGCCGTTCTGTTCTGAGGCCAGCACGCCCGTGGCGATGGCGGCGGCCAGCATCAGCAGCGAGCCCACCAGGGTGTAGATCACGAGCTTGATCGTCGCTCGTATGCGATCGGGGCCCTGGCCCCACATTCCGATGAGGAAGTAGAACGGGATCAGCATCAGGTCGAAGAACGCCACGAACAGCGCTAGGTCCTGCGCGAGGAACGCGCCGAGCACCGCCGACTCGGCGAGCATGAAGTGGAAGTAGAAGAGGCTGGG
>JBIOES010000025.1:0-17924 GCA_044446265.1 Solirubrobacterales bacterium | reverse complement strand
TTCCCCAGCTCCACGAGCCGGTTCAGCACGACCAGCAGCTTCTTGATGTCCGCGAAGTGCAGGCCCGTCGTGGGCTCGTCCAGCACGTACATCGTCCGGCCCGTCGAGGCCTTGCCCAGCTCGGCCGCCAGCTTCACGCGCTGCGCCTCCCCGCCGGAGAGGGTCGTGGCGGGCTGGCCCAGGCGCACATACCCGAGCCCCACCGCGTGCAGCGTCTCCAGGCGCCGGCGCACCTTGGGGATATGGGTGAAGAACTCCACCGCCTCCTCGATCGGCATATCGAGCACGTCGGCGATGCTCTTGCCCTTGAAGCGCACCTCCAAGGTCTCGCGGTTGTAGCGCTTGCCGTGGCACTGCTCGCAGGGCACGTACACGTCGGGCAGGAAGTGCATCTCGATCTTGATCTGTCCATCTCCCCGGCACACCTCGCAGCGCCCGCCCTTCACGTTGAAGCTGAAGCGCCCCGGCTTGTACCCGCGCGCGCGCGCCTCCTGCGTCTTCGAGAAGAGGTCGCGGATCACGTCGAACAGACCGGTGTAGGTGGCTGGGTTCGAGCGCGGCGTGCGCCCGATCGGCGACTGATCCACCGCGATGATCTTGTCCAGCGCCTCCAGCCCGTGGATCGCGCGGTGCGCGCCGGGGCGCTGGCGCGCGCGGTGCAGGCGGCCCGCCACGGCCTTCAGCAGCACCTCGTTCACGAGCGTCGACTTGCCCGAGCCCGAGACCCCCGTTACGCAGGTGAGTACGCCGAGCGGCACATGCACGTCGATATCCCTGAGGTTGTGCTGGGTGGCCCCGGTGATCTCGATGTATCCATCGGGAGTGCGCCGCTTGGCGGGGGTCTCCACCGTGCGCGTGCCCGCCAGGAACTGACCGGTGAGCGAGTCCTCCACCTGCTGCACCTGCGCGGCGGTGCCCTGCGCGACGATCCGCCCGCCATGTTCGCCCGCGCCCGGGCCGAGGTCCACGAGGTGATCCGCCGCGCGCATCGTCTGCTCGTCGTGCTCAACCACGATCACCGTGTTGCCGAGGTCGCGCAGGCGCTCCAGCGTGCCGATCAGCTTGGAATTATCGCGCTGGTGCAACCCGATCGAGGGCTCGTCGAGGATGTACAGCACCCCCACGAGCGAGCTGCCGATCTGCGTCGCCAGGCGGATCCGCTGCGCCTCCCCCCCGCTCAGCGTCGCCGCCGCGCGGTCCATCGAGAGGTAGCCGATCCCCACGTTCTCCAGGAACCGCAGCCGCTCGGAGATCTCGCGCAGGATCAGCCGCGCCACGTGGCGGTCGGTCTCCGAGAGCTCCACATCCTCCAGCCACTGCAGCGCGCGGCGCGCTGAGAGCGCGCAGAAGTCCTCGATCCGCGTCCCCGCCACGAGCACCGCGCGCGACTCCGCGCGCAGCCGCGCCCCGTGGCACACCGGGCACGCGCGCAGTGACATGTACTCCTCGATCCGCTCGCGCGTCCACTCCGAGTCCGTCTCGCGGTAGCGGCGCTCGAGGTTCGCCACCACCCCCTCGAAGCGCGTCGCGTAGTTGCGCTTGCGCCCGAAGCGGTTGCGGTATTCGATCTGCAGCTTCTCCCCGTTGGTCCCATACAGAAACAGGTCCCGCTGCTCCTCGGAGAGCTCCTCCCAGGGGGCAGCCAGGTCCACGCCGTAGCGCTTGGCGATCGCTTCGGTGACCTGCTCGTAGTAGTTCGACGTGCTGTTCGCCCACGGCGCGATCGCGCCTTCCCCCACCGACAGCGCCGGGTTGGGCACCACCATCTCGGGGTCGATCTCCATCTGCGAGCCCAGCCCGGTGCATCGCTCGCACGCCCCGTGGGGCGAGTTGAAGGAGAAGATGCGCGGCTCCAGCTCGACCAGCGAGGGGCCGTGCTCGGGGCAGGCGAACTTCTCCGAGAAGGTGAACACGGTGCCCGGCTCGGGCATCTCACCGGGAACGATCTGCGTCGCGGCCTGCCGCACGCCCAGCGCACCGCTGGAGTGAGCGCCGACGTCCGCCTCGGCCCCCGCGCCCGCCGAGCGACCGACGATCTCGACCTCGACGAGCCCGTCCGCGAGACCTACGGCCGTCTCGATCGAATCGGCCAGGCGCTTGCGCAGGTCGTGGCGCATCGCCAGGCGGTCGATCACCACCGCGATGTCGTGTTTGTAGCGCTTGTCGAGCACGATCGACTCCTCCAGCATGCGGATGCGCCCGTCGATCTTCACGCGCGCGAAGCCATCCGCGCGCAACTCGTCGAGCAGCTTGCCGTACTCCCCCTTGCGCCCGCGCACCACCGGCGCCATCACCATGAAGCGCGCGCCCTCGGGCAGCTCCATCACCTGATCGATGATCTGCTCCGCCGACTGCCCCACGATCGGCCGCCCGCAAATGGGGCAGTGCGGCTTGCCCACGCGCGACCACAGGAGGCGCAGGTAGTCGTATATCTCAGTGACGGTGCCGACGGTCGAGCGCGGGTTGCGCGAGGTCGTCTTCTGGTCGATCGAGATGGCGGGCGAGAGCCCCTCGATCGAGTCGACGTCGGGCTTGTCCATCTGGCCGAGGAACTGGCGCGCGTAGGCGGAGAGCGACTCGACGTAGCGGCGCTGGCCCTCCGCGTAGATCGTGTCGAAGGCGAGACTCGACTTGCCCGAGCCGGACAGGCCGGTGATGACTACCAGCGCGTCGCGCGGCAGGGTCAGGGAGATGTCCTCGAGGTTGTGCTCGCGCGCGCCGCTTACGACTATCTGGTTGCTCTGGGGCATCTACCCTATGATACGTGTACGAACAGACGTTCGTGTCTGTTCGTGGAAGCGCCAGCCACTTAGCTATCCGTTAGAGCAAACAGCGTGCCGACGTCGAGCTCGTCGACACCCACCGCGGGGGAGGGCACCGACGCATCAGCCAAATAGACCTCGCACGCTCGATACCCGTTCGGGCCGGGGTCGGTGCGCACCTCGACCGCCCGGCCGGGGACATCGACGAGCCAGTAGATGGGAACGTCTGCCTGTGCATACAGGAGCGCCTTCACGCCGCGATCGATCGCGTGCGAACCGGCGGTCACCTCGACCACCAGCAGGGCGGCGCGTGGATGCCGCGCGAATGACGGCTCCGCCTCGACGAGCGACAGGTCTGGCTCCGGCATCGAGTTCGGGGGTATCTCCAAGGGGAGCTGCACGCGCAGCCAGGCATGCGCACGCGCCAAGTGGCGTGTCAGCCGCGCGACGACGGCCGCGTGGGCGGGGTTTTGTGGGCTCATGTCAACGAGCCATCCCTCCAGCAACTCGATCGGCTCGCCCTCGAGCGCACCTGACGCAACCATCCGGCCGTACGTCTCGACATCGAGCCGGTGGAGCGGCAGCGGCGTGACAGCGGTTGTTGACATACGGTCATTGTAGAGACAGGGTCGTTCGTCAAGATCGATCGAGGTTGCCGGTCGCGGCTGCCACCGTAGCCCCAGCCTGAGGCCTGAGGCCGTCAGAGCCCACACCCGAGGCCGTCCACGGGCAGGAGTACCCTCCAATCTGGGTGCTGACAGTTGTCTGCGGAAACGATACCACATATATTGCCTAACTCCTTCATTCCGGGCGCATAAAGGCTGCCGGCCGTGGCACCCAGGAGGAAGTCCAAGCCGCTCAGCCCGGACCATGCCGCACTCGCACGGGCCATCGAGCTCCTGATCGCCCAAGACGAGCGGATGAGCCAGGATTCGGTTGCTCTCGAGAGTGAGCTGAACATCCGGCAGGTCAATACCTTCGTGCGAGGCCAGGGCAACCCGACCTATACGACCCTGCTTCGCCTCTGCAAGGGATTACATGTAAGGCTCGGCGAGCTCATGACCCTCGCGGATGAGCTGCGGGAAACTAGCCCTTGAACGTAGAGGGCCCCGCGTCCCCGAAGGGCTCGTCACGCTCGCGCACGGCCTGCCTGAAACCAACCTCGGCGGCGCGCTGCTGGAAGGCGTGGCCCTCGGCCGTGTGGCGGGCGATGCCGTCGAAGACCGTGCCGAGCAGCTGCGTGCTGTGCAGGCCGCCCGCCATCTGCTCCTGGTTGACGAGCAGCTTCATCATCCTCAGCTGGTTCAGCGGCATCCGCGCGATCCGCTCGAGCAGGATCTCGGTGCGCTCGTCGAGATCCTCCGCCGCGGGCGCCTCGATCGCGAGGCCCCACTCCAGCGCCTCGGTCCCCGAGAGGGAGTCTCCGGTGAACAGCAGCCGCTTGGCGCGCTGGAGGCCGAGTCGCGCCGCCCACAGCGAGGTGGTCGGCGAGCCCCACACGCGCGCCGGCGGATAGCCGATCTTCGCGTCGGCGGCGATCACCAGCAGGTCCGAGCACAGCGCCATGTCGGTTCCGCCCGCCACGCAGAAGCCGTGCACCTTGCATACCACCGGCTTTGCGCAGTGAAACAGCGACATGAACGCGCGAACGTTGCGGCTCATCATCGCGTAGTCCACCATCGGATCCCACGTCCCCGCGGGGTCGTGGTTGGCGGCCATCACCAGCGGATCGAGCGGGGAGCCGGCAGGCGACGGCCCCAGATCGCCGCCATCACGCCACTGCGCGGCCCGCTCCGGCGGCCGGGAGGCCGCCTCCTCTCCCTCCCCCATCCGCCCCTGGCCCTCGGCGCTCTCCACGAGGTCGTAGCCGCCGCAGAAGCCCTTGCCGTTGCCCGAGAGGAGGATCGCGTGGACCGCGGGGTCCAGATCGGCGCGCTCCACGCACGCCTCCAGCTCGATGACCAGGCGCCGCGTGATGCCGTTGCCGCGCTCGGGGCGATCGAGGGTGATCCGCGCGATCCGCTCGGCCACCGCGTAGGTCATCGTGGCCAGCTCGCTCACCGCGCCCAGCCTTGTGAATCGCGCTCGGTTTGTCAAGTACGCTCCGATCCCGATGGCGCTCTCCGATCACCCGAGCCGCTGCTATCTCGCGAGCGGCCTCGTACATCGGTCACAACTGGCCACTACGTAGTTTTCCGCTGCGGTCCGCGGGCAAGCGCGGATGCACCACAGCGCCGCGCCCGCGAGTCTTCGGTCCGTGAGTCTCCTAGGCGCAGGTGTTGTCGGCGCGATCTTCAATCTGAACAACCCCGCGCACGTGGTGCACTGGCACTTCATCCAGCTATCGGTCTCGAACATCATCGTGATCGCGATGATGTTCGTCGTCTTCGCGCTGGCGATCCTGCTGCCCTTCCCGGGTGCCGCGCGCCGGAGGGAAAGCCGCTCATGAGCGTCGCGCGATCCACCGGAACCCCACCCGCCACGACTCCGCCCGCCAAGGGCTCGTGGACCGTGCGCACGCGCGAAGTGGCGGTGGCGAATCTGCCGCCCGAGAAGCTGCTACCCGACGGCCAGCCCACGTATGTCGCCTCGTGGATCTACGTGTTCGGCGTTGCGAGCATCGCCGCGCTGATCGTGACCGTCGGCTCGGGCATGATCCTCTCGTTGAAGGGCCCGGCGTGGTGGCACTACACGGGCGTGGGGCACTTCTTCAACTCGATCCACCTGTGGGCCGTCGAGCTGTTCTTCTTCGTGATGGTCGTGCACCTGTGGGGCAAGTACTGGATGGCCGCCTGGCGCGGCGGGCGCACACGCGTGTGGGTCACCGGCGCGATCACCTTCATAGTCGCAATCCCCACCGCTCTCACCGGCTACGTCTCCCAGCAGAACTTCGACGCGCAGTGGATCTCCACGCAGGCGAAGGACGGGCTCAACTCGGTGGGCGTAGGCGCCTTCTTCAACGTCACCAACTTCGGGCAGATGTACAGCTACCACGTGCTGCTGCTGCCAACGGCCGTGGTCCTGCTGGTGGCCGCGCACGTCCTGCTCGTGCGCCGCCACGGCGTCGTTCCGCCGTTCGAGCTGGAGCGTGAGCAGGCATGAGCCGTGATGATACGAAGCCGTGGACGGGGCCCTATGCCCCGTATGACCTCATCAAGGAGCTCTTCATCGCGATCGGCGTGATCGCGCTGCTCGCGATCGTGCTCACCGTGCTGTTCTCCTCACCGGATGAGAAGCCGAGCACGATCGCGCAGTGGTCCCAGCAGATGCCGGCCGACTTCGTGACGACGGCCAACGCCGAGTTGGGCGGCACGAGCGGGACGGCCGAATACGGCCCCCCCTACAACCACAACGGCTCGGGCCAGCACGCGGCGTTCATCGAACTGCAGAAGTGGCTCGGGGTGAGCCATCCGATAGATACCGCCAACGACTACGTGATCGACCCGCTGCGCAGCGTGCCGGGCAACCCCCAGCTGCAGGCGGCGATCGCCACCTACCGGGCGGCGCCCGCAGCCACCCAGAAGGGCTGGACCGAAGCGTACGCGAAGGCGCTCGAAAAGGCCACCATCGGAGCCAACGGCCAGATCGAGGTGGCGCCGGGCGAATACGGACCGGTGCCGACGATGATGAACGGCCTGCTGGCGCTCGCGCAGAGCGGCGGCCTCGACGGGGCGCTGCTGAGCAGCAACCAGTTCTACCAGACCGACTACACCAAGCCCCTGCTGTTCATGGCCGACGGCGAAGCGCTCGCCTCGCGCGCGGAAAAGGAGCACCTGCTGGGCGACCAGTGGGGCATGATGAACGAGACCGGCAGCTACCCGGGGCAGGTGTGGCTGTGGCTGTATACGCTCTGGTATCAGGTCGAACCCTTCAAGGCCTCGGAAAATGCCGACATCCTGGTGATGATGGTCATGGGCGTGCTCAGCCTGGCGTTCATCTGCATTCCGCTGATCCCCGGCGTGCGCAGCGTCCCGCGCTGGATCCCGATCTACAAGCTGATCTGGAAAGAGCACTACCGCGCCCAGCAGAACGCCTGACGGCGGTGTCCTCCGGCACCCGGCGGCGCTGGCTCAGTGATGCGGAAAGTGGGCGTTCGCCCATGGTGCAAACTGGGATATCGAGATGACACCCAGCACAAGGCCCGCAACGAGCATCCCGCCCAGCGCCAGGGCGCGCCCGCCGCGACCGGCCCGGCGCTCGTCGAACTCGGCGAGCTCAGTGCCACCGGGTGCAAGCACACGCTGCAGGTCGGGCAGGTGGCCGAGGACGTGCAGCGCGGTGGCGGAAAGCCACACGAAGAAGCTGACCTTGTGGACCGGCAGCAGTGCGCCGCGTGAGCTCGGGCCGACCAGCATCAGCGCGACCCCACTGGCGAACACGACGACGGTGCTGAGCACGACGAGCGGCGCCAGTATGCGCATCGCGAGCTCCGGAGGCCCCTTGCGCCGGTAGCGGGGCTCGGCAGTGTAGTAGCGCACGAAGCGGTACCCGGTGCACCCCATCTTGAGAGCCACGGGCCCGATCAGGAGCATCCCCAGGAACATGTGCTCTTCCAGCAGCGGGTGAACCCGCAGGATCGTGATGCCCAGCGCAGCCAGCAGCACGAGCAGGACAACGCCCGTGACGGTCGTCAAGCGCGCGTTGCCCTCGGTCCCGCCCGCCATCAGGCGCGCGGGCAGCCGCGAGCGTTGAGATGCGCGCCCCGGGGCATCGGGCGCTCGCAGGTCCTCGGGAGCAGGTCCGGGTCTCCGCGCAGCGGCCTCCTCGGTTGCCTGGCCTTCGAACGCCACAAGACCAGTGTCGGCAGATTTCTCTAACCAGCTCTTAACGACCCGATGAGAAAGCTCACATTCCAACTGGGCGAGTCCGCCGCGGAGCCGACTGGCCGCTCACGATGGCCGCCGGTAGCGATACCCGAAGCCGCGGACCGTCTCGACCGGCGTCGAAGAAGGCGCTTCCGGATCGAGCTTGTGGCGCAGGTACCCCACATACAGCTTCACCTCCGCGGGCGAGACCCCGAACTCATCGCCCCACACGAGCTCCAGCAGCTGGGCGCGACTGAGCACCAGGTTGGGGTTGCGCACGAACGTCGCAAGCAGCTTGAACTCCAACGGCGTGAGCTGCACATCGCGCTCCTCGTAGCCAACCGCGCACTGCGCGAAGTCGATCTGCAGGCGCGCGTCGGCGTAGGTCTGCTTCTCCTGCGCACGGGGCCCCGCGCGGCGCAGCAGCGCGTGCACGCGCGCCACCAGCTCCTGGCGGCCGATGGGTTTGACGACGTAGTCGTCGGCTCCCCCGCGCAGCCCGCGCACGCACTCGAGCTCGGTCTCGCGCACGGTCAGCATCAGCACCGGCACGTCGGTGAGGTCGCGGATGCGCTCGAGCGTCGCCCACCCGTCGAGTTCGGGCATCTCGACATCGAGGATCACCAGATCGGGCGCCGCGGCGTACAGATTGCGCAGCCCCGCGCGTCCGTCGGCAGCCTCGCGCACGTCGTGTCCCGCCCGCTCGAGCACGCCGCACAGGACGTCACGGGTAACGGCATCGTCATCGACGACCAGTATCCGCGAGTGGCTCATACCCCGCTCACGCTGTCCGACCTCGGCGCCCGCCGAGTAACCATGCGCCGCAAACTCCCCTGACCGCGCCCTCAGCCCGGTCCTGCCGGCGCCTCCGCGCCGCGCCCGTTGACCTCTACTCTCTAGACGAGAGTTCCACATCCCGGTCTTTTTCCATCAAACAATTGTAGCGCAATACATCGAGCCGGGCTAGGGACAGCGGGCGGTGGCAAGAGTACTGCCCGTCGAGCCGTCTTCGTATGCAAATTCGGCCGCGAACGGAAAGCCCGCCGCTGGACACCTCGATGGAACGATCACCGTGTTGGCTTCGCGTGAGGGGCGCCGCCCACGGCGCGAGGAGCGGTGTCCACGTGAGGCGGCGGCGGGCGTGCTCGCGCCGATCGTGAGCGAGAAGGTGACCGTCGAGGCGTGGGGCCCGAAGGGCAGCGTGGAGATCGAGGGCACCCTCAGCGCCAGCTCTTCCCCGTAGGGAGCACGATCGAAGCGCAGCGTCCCGGTGAACACCAGACGCTCTTCCAGCGGCGAGTAGCCCTGGCCGAGGATCTCGAGCGTCGGCCGACCTTCGCGCAGGGGGCCGAGGAAGGCCCGCAGGGCGACATCCTCGGTCAGGATCAGAGCTCCCGCGTGCTCCTCGGTGAGCGCGTGTCCGTGGCCGACCTGCGCCGAGGCCGGACAGCCGCGCGCGCCGCGAGCCAGCAGGCGCCTCCTGGTGCAGCTGCTCAGGTTGGGGATATCGAGACCCATGCCGGCCGGGAAGTGCACGACGAACCTGCGCACTGGGGAGGGCACCCCGGGCCTGCCGGATTCCTCAGCGCTCGCGTAGCCGATCGAGAAGGTGAGAGCGCCCCTGGCGCCAAGCCGATCGGGAGAGAAGGATGGCGTGAGAACCGCGGAGGTACCCCTCTGCGCAGGGGAGGACATGCCACCCTGCGCAGGCGAGGGCATCGGGACGGCGGTGCTCGCCGCCTGCGCAGGCGCAACCAGAGCCGCGTACAAGGCCAGGGCGGCGAACACTATTCGGCTACTTGCGCGGGCATGGGCTCGCGTACTTCTCGGCGCTCGTGGTGCCATCTTCGAAGCTCAGCATCGCCTCGAACGGGAAGCCGCCGCGCGGGCACGTCCTGGGGACGATCAGGCCCTTGACGTGGATCAGCTTCCGCTTTCCGCCGATCTTCTTGTAGTAGGCGAAGTGCTGACCGCCAAACGTGAAGTAGACGTTTTCCGCCGAGGCGTAAGACGCTCCTGGAAGCGTGGGGATCGGCGGTATTTCCACAGTTACACCCCAGCCGTAGGGCTTGGGCCCCTGGACTTCCTTGGCCACCAGAACGAGCTGCAGCGAAACGGGGCTGGAGGCGTTGACGTAGATCAAGAACGCCAGATGCCCGTTTTCCCTCGGCGCGAGGAAGAAGTTGAGCGTGAACGGATCCTTGATGACTTCCTTGGCCAGTTCCACCAGCCCCACGCCTCCACCGAAGCCGAGGCTGGAGTCGGCAGGACAGCCGGTGGGGCCTTCCGCTTCCAGCTTCGCCTTATCGCACGTGCCGATACCCTGCACGTTCACCCCAAGGCCCGCAGGCCCATAGGCCACGACACGATTCAACGGCGTCGGCACGCTACCGGTGTAGGCGAACTTCGTCTTGACCGAGATGTTTGCGGGGGCGCCCAGCTTGTTGGGGCTGAAGTACACCTGGATCGAATAGGACACAGTCGCCCACGCGACCGCGACGGCGATCAGGCAGGCGCTACCGATCAGCACTGCAAGAAGAACCCGAATCTTGTGAGTCATCGCTATCTCCACTCCTCGTTGGGAACCTCGACTGCACGTCGGGGAACGACGAGAGAGATCGTAACATATAGACTTCTAGAGTACTAGTACTCTAGAAGAAATTTTCAGGTGTCGCTCACCGCCATTGGCAGGCGATGGCGCGGGCGCGCCGCGCGGGCTACTGCACGGTGAGCGTGCCCTGCATCCCTCCCTGACGATGACCGGGCACCGAGCAGAAGAAGGTGTAGGTGCCGGCCTTCAGGTCGAGCGTGAGCGACTTCGTGGCGCCGCTGAAGGTGGGTGTGGCCCCCAGCGTGGAGCCGCTGGATTCCACCGTGACGTTGTGCTGCAGCGGCGCCATGTTGGTGAACTCGATCGTGACCTTGCCCGGATGAGCGGTGAGGGTGGTGGTGTCGTAGCTCAGGGACCCTTCGGGGTTGGCGGCGAGCTTGACCACCTGCGCGGCCCCGCTCGGCGCCGCCGCGGCCGTCGTGGTGGCGCTGGCCGAGGCCGTCGTGGTGACGCTCGGAGCGGTACTCGATTCGGTGGTGCTGCTCGTGGAAGAGGTGCTGGAGCTGCCGCAGCCGGCGAGGCCCGCGACCAGCGCAGCCGCCGCGAGGAGCTTGAATGCAGAGGTGGAACGGGTAGCGAGTCGGTTCATCGTCATCGCGAGCCTCCAACGGTGGTGTCGTATTGTCTGAATGCCCCGCCGAGCATACTGCGGGCGGGTGCGCGCTGTCCTGCAAGCCAGACTCCGGGCCCCCCGCGAATGTTCCCGCGCGGCACGGTGAGCGCGGGGCTACGAGGAACGCAGAGCGGGCGCCCAGCGCTCTAGGCGGGACGCTGAGTGGACGGCAGCGAGTCCACCGCGGCGGCCGCAGCGGCGCGGTTCTCCTCCTTGACGGCCAGCCAGATCTCCTCGCGATAGATCGGCAGGGCCTCGGGCGCGGCGATGCCGAGCCGCACGGTCTGGCCGGAGATTTCCATCACGGTGATGAGGATGTCATCGCCGATCACGACGCGCTCGCCCGGACGCCGTGTGAGGATCAGCATGGAGGAAGATTATGCAGTACTGAACAGCGGAGCCTGCAGCTCGGCCCCGGGGGCGGTGTTGAGCACTTGATGGCCGCGCCCCTCGGCGACCACGAGGGGGGCGCGCAGGTTGACGACTACCTCCGCTGGGTCGGCGGCGGCGCGGACCGTCACATACACCCGCGCGGCGGCCGGATCCACGCCGATCCGCTCGCGCTCCTCCTCGGTAAGCGAGAGCTCGTAAGAGGAGAAGAAGCGCCGCGGCTCCACCACGGGCAGCGCCAGCGAGGGATCCTCGAGCGAGTGCAGCCACAAGAAGCCGGTGCCCGGGTTGCGGTCGAGCAGCGTGTAGCGCGAGCCGTCGAGCCCGATCAGCCCGAGCGGGAACTCGATCACATCCTCGGCGGGGACCCGCAGGGAGCCGAAGCGCGAGCTCTCGATCGTGAGCGGCGCGGGCGGGTTCTGTCGATCCTCGATCTGATGAGTGGTCATGGCAAGCCCTAGTGCAGGAATTCAAGCAGGGACATCTGCACGATACTGGCGCCGGCGTGCAGCGCGGCGTTGTAGGCGGCCTGCTCGTTGGAGAAGGCGATGGAGACCTTCGCGAGGTCGGCGTCCTGGGTGCTGGAGAGCGCCTGCGCGGTGGTGATCTGCAGGTCCTGCACGCGGTTGGCGGCGACCTGCAGCTGGTTGGTGATCGCGCCGGCGCCCGCCTGCAGGGTGTTGAGCGCTTCGAGGTTGGCGCTGATGTTCTTCAGGTCGGCGCCGCTGAGCGCTTCCATGTCGGCCGGCGTGCCGCCGCGCAGGTTCTGGGAGATCGTGCGCAGCGTGTCGAGCAGCTTGCCATCGCCGGCGCCCTGGCCGCTGCCGAGCACGGAGGCGATGTCGGTGTTGACCTTCACCGAGGCGCCGGGGGCGATCGAGCGCGTGATCGCTTCGGCGTTGCCCTGGTATTCGTCGCCGCCCGCGCCGGCGTTGTAGGGCTTGGTGGCGGTGAGGGTGCCGGAGAAGACGTACTGGCCGGCGTACTGGGTATTGGCGTCGCTCTTCACCGATTCGGTGAGCTGGTCGACCTCTTCGGCGATCGCTTCGCGATCGGTTTGGTTGTTGACGCCGTTGGAGGCCTGCACGAGGAGCTCGCGCACGCGCTGGCCGATGTCGTTGATCGAAGAGAGCGCGCTCGAAGCGGTTTGCGTCCAGGAGATGCCATCCTGCGCGCTCGAGGCGTAGGAGCTGAGCCCGTCGATCGTGCTCTGCAGTTCGATCGCGCGGCCGGCGCCGTAGGGGTTGTCCGAGGGCTGCTGGATCGACTTGCCCGAGGCCAGTTCGCTCTCCGAGCGCTGCATCGCGCTCATAGAGGCGTTGATGTCGGCGAGCGTGGTGCCCACGATCATCGCGGGGGTTACGCGCTGGCTCATGTCTACAGCCCCGCCTGTCCGGTGTGGTTGATGAGGGTGTTGAGCATTTCGTCCATCATCGTCATCGTGCGCGCCGATGCCTCATAGCCGCGTTGGAAGCTGATCAGGTTGGTCATTTCCTCGTCGAGAGAAACCCCGGAGACCGACTGGCGCTGGTTGCCGATCGCGGCGACGACGGCCTGGCCGGTGGATTGGTTGTCCTGCGCGGTGCGCACATCGGCGCCCACCTGCGCCACCAGCCCGGCGTAGCTGCGATCGGCGCCGGCGCCGCGCAGCGCGGCGATCGCCTGCGCGACGTCGTTGCCGCCGGGCGCGGCGGTCGAGGAGGTCTGGACTTCCGCGGGGGTCACGGCTACGGCGATCGTGGCGGCGGTGGCGCCGCTGAAGAAGGGCGTGGAGGTGTGCAGCGCGTTGACCGATTCCGCGAGCGAGGCGGCCACTTCGTTGAGCGCCGTCTGGTAGGAGGCGAGCTGGCCGCCGGGGCCGGAGACCCCAAGCAGCGCCCCGAGCTGCCCGCCGGCAGCGGCCGTGAGGGCTTGGGGCCAGTTGACGGTGGTCCCTTCCACGAGCGGCTGCGCGGCGTCGCCGAAGCTGACGGTGTCGGTGCCGTCGGGCGCCTTGGTGACCGTGGTGGAGGCCAGTTCGGAGAGCTTGTCGAGCAGCAGATCGCGGCGGTCGAGCAGGTCGTTGGGCGTCTGTCCGGCCTGTTCGGCGAGCTTGATCTGGTGGTTGAGCTGGGCGATCTGCTTGGCGTCGTCCTGCACCTGCCCGGTGGGCCCCGTGATCGCGGTGTACTGCTGGGTGGCCTGCGTGGCAACCGCGTTCAGCTGCGTGGAGAGCTGGTTGAGCGTCGTGGCGAGCTGGGTGCCGGCGCTCACGACACCCTCCTTAGCGCCTTTGCTCGAAGGCGAGGTGGCGAGCGAGCCCCACGCGCTCCAGAAGGCCGAGAGCTGGCTGGAGACGCCCGAGGCGGAGGGCTCGTCGAAGGCCGATTGTGCCTGCTGGAGCTCTTCGGTTTCGCCGGAGGCGGCCCCCAGCGTGGCGTTCTGGGTGCGAAACTGGGCGTCGAGGTAGGTGTTGCGGATGCGCGTGAAGGTCTCCACGTTGACGCCCGTCCCGAGCTGGCCGCCGTGGCCGGTGATCTGCGACATCGCCTGGATCGGCAGCGGGATGTTCGTATCCAGCACCGCCGTCTGGCGCGAGTAGCCGGGGGTGTTGGCGTTGGTGATGTTGTGGCCCGTCGTATCGATCGCATCCTGGTTGGCGATCAACCCGGAGAGGGCCGTTTGGAGTCCTTGCAGGGTAGGAATCGGCATGGCTCAGGCGCGCAGGTCGAGTACGTGGAGGGCCCCGCGCGGGCGCGGCCCGGCGGCGGAGGAACCCCGCGGGTCATAGCCGTGCGCTCCATCGAGCGCGAGCGAGGTCATGAGGTGGTCGAGGAAGGAGAGCTCCAGGCGCATCATCGCGCGGTTGCATGCGTGTTCGCGCTGCAGCTCGTGCAGCAGCCCGCGCAACTGCGCCGAACGCGCCAGCGCGAGCTCGGCGGCGGCGGGCTCCATCAGCGTCGCCAGGCGCGTGAGGGTGACGGTCTCGGGGGCGATCCCCAAGCGCGCGCCGCACTGCGCGAGCAGGCGCGAGCGCTCGGCCTCGATCGACTGGCGGCGGGTCATCTCGCCGTGCAGGAGACCCGCGAGGCGCACCACCGTGTGCACGTCGCGCGCGCGAATCGCGGCGCCCTGTTCGAGCACCGTCTCCAGCAGGCGCTGCGCGGAGACGATCTGAGCGTCCAGGTGCGCGAGCACCTCGCGCGTGAGCGCGCGGTCGTCGAGCAGCTCGGGGGGCGGGGCGAGGACGCTCACGCGGAGACGCCTCCGGTGACGACGGTAGCGGTGGCAGTGGCGGAAGCTGCAGCGGTGGCACCGGCGGGCGCGGCGGGAACGGGCAGGGAATCGGGCACGGGAGCGGGTGCGCCACCGGTCGCGGTGCCCGCAACCGGCGCGGTGGTGGCGACGGCGGCGGGAGCGAGCGAGCCCATCAGCTGGCTCGCCAACCCGAGCCCGCCCTGGCGCATCACGCCTTCGGTGAGCGCCTGGGGCAGCAGCGAGGCGAGCTGACTGTTCACGGCGCCGCCGCCCGCGAGTCCCGCGGCCCCTCCCGAGCCTCCTTCGGAGGCTCCTTCATTGCCTTCTCCAGAGCCTTCTTCTCCACCCAGCCCGGTGCCCTGCGTGAGCGACTGCGAAAGCTGCTGCACGAGCATCTCTTCGAAGGCCAGCGCGCCGGCGTATGCCTTCTGCACCGCGGGCGAGCCGCCCCGCACGGAGGCGGGCTCCTGCGTCTGGTCGACGATCGGGAGCCCCGCCGGCGGCGTGAGTGCAGGGGTGCTCATGAGCGCAGTTGGTTGGCGATCGCGAGCATCTGGTTCTGCGTTTGGATCGCGGTGGAGGCGAGTTGGTAGTTGCGCTGGGTGGTGACCATCGTGGTCATCTCCGAGGCCATATCCACGTTGGAGCCCTCCAGCGCGCCCTGCAGGATCGTGGCGCCCTGGACGGGCTTGGGGGCGCCGGAGGCGGCAGTGGGCGTGAAGGCGCCGGAGCCGTCCGCGAGCAGGTGATCGGGCGCGGCCACCGTCACCAGCGCGAGCTTCCCGAGCGTGCGCGTGCCCGCGTGCACGCTGCCATCCGGCGAGATCGTCACTTCGCCGGAGCGCACTCCCGCGGGGAGCGTTATGGGCGGGTCGAGCAGGGAGCCGTCCGCGGTGACGAGCTGGCCCTTGCCATCGACCGAGAAGGCGCCGTTGCGCGTGAGCGCGAGCTTGCCGGAGGACTTGATCTGGAAGTAGCCTTCGCCCTGGATCGCGAGGTCGAGCGGCTCGCCGGTCTGCTGCAGGGAGCCCTGCGCGGAGGTGCGCCCCAGCACCTGCGCCACCGCGCCGGCGCCGGTCGTGGTGGAGGTGCCGGCCTGGTTGACCTGGTTGTAGAGCAGATCGCTGAAGCCCACGCGCTCGGCCTTGTAGCCGGTGGTGGAGACGTTGGCGAGGTCGTTGCCGACCGCGTCCATCTGCTGCTGCTGGGCCTCCATGCCCGCCGCTGCTGCGTATAGACCTTCGAGCATCGCGATCTCCTCCTTTAGGGGTTGCCGCTCAGCGTGCCGACCTGCGTGGATGCCTCCTGCAGGGTTTGATCGATCGCCTGGATCGCCTGCTGGCCCGATTGGAAGGTGCGCATCGAGCCGATCATGTCGACCATCGCCTTGGCGGCGTCCACGCCGGGGAGCTCGAGCGCGCCCTGGCGCACCGTGCCCGTGGCCTTCCCCGAAGGGGAGCCGGAGAACAGGTTTTCGCCCTGCTTGGTGGCGCCCGGCACTTCGTAGACGCCCAGCGATGAGGCCGGAACGAGCCCCCCTGCGCCAACCGAAAGCGGGTGGCCCTGCTGGTCGAGCACGGGGTCACCCGCGGCATTCACGAGCTGCCCGGTGGCGGAGGCGCTGAACTGCCCATCGCGCGTGTAGCGCACGCCCTGAGGCGTCTGCACGGCGAAGAACCCCGCGCCGACGATCCCGAAGTCGAGCGGCTGGCCGGTGTCGTGCATCCCCGCGGGGGTCAGATCGGTGACGCTCTTGCCAAGCGCCACCCCCATGCCCACGGTGCCGATCGTCTGACCGGTGGCGGTGTTGGAGAGCAGCAGTTCGCCGAAGCTGCTCTGCGTGGAGTGCTCGGACTTGTAGCCGGGCGTGGAGGCGTTGGCGAGGTCGTTCGAGATCTGATCCTGGCGCGTCTGCTCGGCGACCATGCCGGACGCGGCGATATAGAGGCCAAGGTCCATCTCATCCAGGTCTTCGACCGCGGCGCGCGTTTCTTTAGGGGCCCCCTTGCAGGGAGAGGCCCCCACAAGGGGGGCCGAGCGGGCCGCGTGGTGCGCGACCGTCGCGGCTGCCGAAACGCGGCGCGGCCCGATCAGACGGCGCTGAACAGCGAGGCGTCGGCCGCCAGCTGCTCGCGCAGGCGGCTACGCAGCTCGGAGTGGATCTGCGAGACGCGACTCTCGGAGACCCCCAGGCGAGCGCCGATCTCGCGCAGCGTGCGACCCTCCACATAGAGCAGCACGGCGACCTGGCGCTCGCGCGCGGGGAGCTTCGCGAAGGCCTGGCGGAAGCGTTCCTTGGCCTCGCTGCGCTCGGCGCTGAGACCTGGGTCGGCATCCTCGTCGGGCGACTCCAGCGTGTCGATGCGCTCGATCGTGGTGGAATCCTCCGAGCGCACGGTCTTGTTCAGCGAGGCGACCTCCGCGAGCGCGATCTCATCGAGGCGGTGGGCGAGCTCGTCGGGGGACATCCCCGCCGCGCCCGCGAGCTCCGCGCGCGTGGGGTGGCGCTCGTGCGTGGAGAGGAAGCTCTCGCGCGCGCCGTTGATCGTGCGCTCCGCGCGGCGCAGCGAGCGCGGGGCCCAGTCGTGGCGGCGCAGCTCATCGAGCACGGCGCCGTGGATGCGCGTCCACGCGAACTGCTCGAGCGTGGCGCCCTTGCTGGGGTCGTAGCGGTCGATCGAGCGGATCAGGGCCTCCAGGCCACAGGAGAGGAAGTCCTCCACATCGCACTGCGCGGGCACCTCGCGGACCTTGCGGTAGACGATGTAGCGGACCATCGGCGTGAAGATGAAGACCAGCCGATCGCGCACCTCGATGTCCCTGGTGCGCTCGTAGCGCCGCCACAGCGACAGCACCTCAGCGGCTGAGAGACGGGTGGCGCCCTGCTCCTTTGCTTGCATGTTCAGCTCCGACTTCGAGGGATAGTCAGGTCTCCCGGAGGAGACAGTCGTCCACATCGGAGCCTTCGTCTCCGGGCTTGAGCCCCGGATCGGCGCTTTCAGGGAATCGGGCGCACTCGGTGAGCGGGACTTGCTCTCGGGGCCGGTGGCTGGGCGGAGCTCAGGTATCTCACCGGGCGGTCGATCAATGTGATGCGATGGCCCCTCACACACCCAGCTCAGACGCCGATCCAGACACCGCAGAGGCACCCGAGGAGCCCTCGCGCACGCCAGCGCCCGACCCCGGCGCGCTCGTGGAGGCTCCCGAGCTGCCGGCGCGCGCACGGGCGCTGCTGGGCGCGGGAGACTTCGCGGGCTACGGCGCGCTGTTCGCGCGCACGGGCGCGATCGAGGACCCCAATCGCCGCTACCAGGCGTCGGTGAAATTGATTGAGGAGGGCTTCGCCGCGGCCGCGACGGCCCGGGGAGCGCGCCTAAAGGACACCTACGCGGCGCTCGCCGCGGGCGCCGTGGAGACCCTGGAGCGCGAGCCCGCGGAGCCGAAGCTCCTGAATTACGCGGGGGTCGCGCTGTACGAGCTGTGGAGCCTGCGCGCGGCGCAGGCGC
>JBIOES010000024.1:0-18362 GCA_044446265.1 Solirubrobacterales bacterium | reverse complement strand
GGTGGGCTGGTCGTGTGCGCGCTCGATACCGAGCTGCTCGGCCACTGGTGGTACGAGGGCGTCGCGTGGCTTGCCGCGGTGGTGGAGGAGTGCGCGCGCCAGGGCCTCGAGCTGATGCGCCTCGACGACGCGCTGGAGCGCTGCGAGCCCGCCCCCATGTCAGAGGTGGGCCGGGGCGCCAAGGAGGGCGGCGGCACCGAGCAGGGTGCGGGGCGCTGGGCGGAGGACGAGGTCACGACGTGGGGCGAGGGCGGCGACCTGTCCACGTGGTCCTCGCCGGCGGTCGCCGATATCGCCTTCGCCACGCGCTCAGCCGAGCTGCGCGTGCTCGCCGCCGGTTCCCGCGCGGGCGCCGCGGCGGCGCGCGAGCTGCTCGCGCTGCAGTCCTCCGACTGGGCCTTCATGGTCGCGCGCGGCCTAGCGGTGCCCTACGCGCGCGAGCGCTTCGCCGGTCACCTGCATGCGCTGGAGGAAGCGCTCGGCGAGGGACCCGAGGCGAGCGTGGCGGGTCTTCGGAACCTCGCTGTCACTCCCAGCGCAGTGTCGTAGGCACCTCGCGCATCCTGATGACGCGCGCGGGGATGCCGCCCACGACGGCGTTGGCTGGCACGTCCTTCGTGACCACCGCGCTCGTGCCGAGGATCGCGTTGTCGCCCACGGTGACTCCGCGCAGCACGCACGCGCCGTAGCCGATCCACACGTTGTGCCCCACGCGCACGTCGCGCTTGTAGATGCCCTGCAGGCGGATCGGGCGCTCGACCTCCACCACGCCGTGGTCGAAGTCGATCAGCATCACGCGATCGGCGACGATGCACTCGCTCCCGATCGATACGTGCTGGTAGGCGGAGATCGTGCACTCCTGCCCCATCACGGTCTTCGCGCCGATCCGTACCTCGCCCTCGTGCACGCGGATCTTGCTGCCGTGGCCGATCCACGTCCAACGGCCGATGTACAGCTTCGCCGCGCGTCCGATCTCGAACTTCACGCCCGGGCAGACGAAGCAGATCCCATCCGTCTGCAGGCGCCCGCGGTGGCGTGCCTTCAGCCACACCCAGCGGGCCCCCAGCAGGGCATAGTGGCGGTTGAGCATGTTGTTCGCGCGCATCCACCGCCACGTGCGCAGGAACTCCCGGGGGCGTATCACGAGCGGGCATCCTAGAGGGCCGGGGACGGCTGGATGCCGTCCCGACGTACTCTTCTCGCGTGCCCTCGCTTGCACAGCGCCTCCTCGACGGCGATCGCCGCGCGCTCGCGCGCGCGATCTCGCTCGTCGAGGACGACCGCCCCGAGGGGTGGGCGCTCGTGCGCGAGGTCTATCCGCACACCGGCAGGGCCGCGGTGTTCGGCTTCACCGGGCCGCCCGGGGTGGGCAAGTCCACGTTGATCGGCGCTCTCACGAAGGCGCGGCGCGAGGCCGGGCGCACCGTGGGTGTGCTCTCGATCGACCCCTCCTCGCCATTCACCCACGGCGCGCTTCTGGGCGACCGCATCCGCCTCTCCGAGCACTTCCTCGACCCGGGTGTCTTCATCCGCTCGATGGCCAACCGCGGCGCCCTTGGCGGCCTCTCCGAGGCTGCCTTGCAGGCCGCGCTGCTGCTCGACGCGGCAGGTCGCGAGGACGTCTTCGTTGAGACCGTGGGCGTGGGGCAGGCCGAGATCGACATCATCGACCACGCCGACACGGTGGTGCTGGTGCTGATGCCGGGCTCGGGCGACTCGATCCAGGCGCTCAAGGCCGGCGTGATGGAGATTCCCGATGTGATCGTCATCAACAAGGCCGATCACCCCCTGACGGACACGATGGTGCGCGAGATCCGCGGCGTCCTCTCGCTCGCCAACCTCGATCGCTCCGCGGAGGAGGTGCGCGCGAGCTGGCGCGTGCCGATCGTCAAGACCGAGGCCGCGCACGCGCGGGGCATCCCCGAGCTGGTGGAGCAGCTCGATGCGCACCGCGCCCACATCCTCGCCGCCGGCCAGCTCGCCGAGCGCCGTCGCTCGAACCTGCGCAACGAGGTGCTGGCGATCGCCACCGCGCGCCTGCGCCGACGCCTGGAGGAGGACCTGGCCGGGGACTCCCGCTTCCAGGAGCTGCTGGAGGAGGTCATCGAGCGGCGCCTCGACCCCGCCTCGGCCGCGACGGAGCTGCTGGAGCGCGCCGCCGCGCCCGCGGCTCCGGCGGGGGAGTGACCGTCTCTATGAAATGCTGCCCTCGGCTGCAACCCATTGGCTTGCGAAGCTCAACACCGAGGCGAGGCGATCGAAGTGCTGGTCGTAGTGGAGCACCCCGAAGCCGCGCTCGGCGGCCGCCGCAGCGATGAGCGCATCGGGTACGCGTACGCGGTGGGCGCCAGCTGAACCGCGGGCTGCGAGCTCACGGACGGCCCAGATCGCGGCGTCCGTCACCGAGCGGGTGATCGGCGCCTGGCGCAGGCCCGCGAGCGCTGAGGCGACAGCCTCGACGCGCGCTCGATCGGGTGCGTCATAGAGCAGCTCCAGTGCGACGACCGGGCAGCCCACGAGGTCTCCCGCGAGGGCCGCGGCCCTCCAGCTCGGAGAGACCTCAGGGTTTGATGCGCGCGCCCAAGCGGAGGTGTCGGCGACCCATGGGCCGTTGCTCCAGCTCAGCGCCATGCGCGATCTCGGACGTCGCGCAGACGCTCGAGGTCGAGCCCGGAGCTCCCATCGGCGGCACTGAGCAGGAAGTCGCGCGCGCGACCCTCTGCCTGGCGATCCTGCTCGAGTGTGGCAGCACCCCGGACGGCAAGTGCGTGGACAACCTGAGAGGACGGCGTGCTGGGTCCGAAGACACCGCGTGCGCGTGCGATCGCACGGTTGAGATCTGGATCTCGGGGAACCTGAATGCGGGGGTATCGACTGGCCACAGCAATAGTGTACCCGTTTCCGGATACACCTCGGTTCCACTGCTTGGTCTACGCCCCCAGCGCCCGCGCGATGACCATCTGCTGCACCTCGTCGGTGCCCTCGCCGATCGTGAGGATCTTCGCGTCGCGGTAGAAGCGGCACACGGGGTACTCCTCGATGTAGCCGTATCCGCCGTGGATCTGCACGGCCTCCTCGGCGCAGCGCACCGCCAGGCGCCCGGTCTTCAGCTTCGCCTGCGCGGCCGTGAGCGTGAAGTTGCGTTCGGCGTCCTTCTCGCGCGCCGCCTTGTATACGAGCAGTCGGGCCGCCTCGATCTCGGTCGCCATGTCTGCGAGCTTGCCCTGGATCGCCTGGAACTTGCTGATCGGCTTGCCGAACGCCCTGCGCTCCTTGGCGTACCTGAGCGCCTCGTCGAGCGCGCCCTGCGCCAGTCCCACGCCCATAGCGGCCACGCCGATGCGCCCGATGTCGAGGATGTGCAGGAACTGCTTGAACCCCGCGCCGCGCGGACCCAGCAGGTTCTCCGCCGGCACGCGGCACTCGGTGAACGTCAGCGGGCGCGTATCCGAGGCGTGCCACCCCATCTTGCGGTAGGGCTCGCCCTGCTCATAGCCGGGGGTGCCGTTGGCGACGATCAAGTTGGAGATCTCCTTCGGGTGGGTGGGATCTTGATCGTTCGCCTCGCCGGTGACGGCGGTGATGCACACCACGCCAGATATGTCGGTGCCGGCGTTGGTGATGAACTGCTTCGCGCCGTCCACCACCCACTCCCCGCCGTCCTCTAGTGCGCGGGTGCGCGTGTTGCCGGCGTCGCTGCCCGCCTCGGGCTCGGTCAGGCCGAACGCGCCCAGCCGCTCCCCGGAACAGAGCTTGGGCAGCCACTCGCGCTTCTGCTCCTCGCTGCCGAACAGGTGGATCGGCTGCGTCCCCAGCGAGGTGTGCGCGCACACCGTGATCGCCACCGAGCTGTCCACCCGCGTCAGCTCCTCCACGGCCAGCGCGTAGGCCAGCGTGTCGCCGCCCCCGCCGCCGTACTCCTGCGGGAAGGGGATCCCCATCAACCCCAGCTTCCCCAGCTTCGCCACGATCTCATACGGAAAGGACTTGGTGCGGTCCAGCTCCTCCGCCACGGGCGCGACCTCGCCCTGCGCAAACTCCCTCACGGTGGCGCGGATCAGCTCATGCTCGGGGGAAAGATCGAAGTTCACTGGGCGTACTCAACTGGTCCTGAGTCTTACTCTGGTTTTTCTATTTATTTTTTATAAAAAAATAAAATGAACTAGAGTCGAGGCGCTCTGGAGTTGAGTGGCTCATGCGCTGTGCGCGCGCGCCAGCTCCACCAGCAGCCGCACGCCGTACCCCGAGGCGCTCTTCGCGGCGTACGCCCGGCCCAGGTCCCACGCCGAGCCGGCGATGTCGAGATGCGCCCACGGCACGTCATCCACGAAGTTGGAGAGGAACGCGGCCCCCACGATCGTGCCGGCCTTGCGCGCTTCGGGCGCGTTGTCGAGGTCGCCGTAGCGGCCCTTGATGAGCTCGTCGTACTCTTCGTGCAGCGGCAGCCGCCAAACGATCTCTCCCGTGCGCTCGCCCGCCTCGCTCACGCGCTGCGCCCACTCCTCGTCGTTGCTGAGCAGCCCCGCGTAGGTCGAGCCCAGCGCGATGATCACAGCGCCGGTGAGCGTGGCGAGGTCAACGATCCGCTCGGCTCCTTCGGCCACGGCGTGGCAGAGGCAGTCGGCCAGCACCATGCGCCCCTCGGCGTCGGTGTTGTTGACCTCGATCGTCTTGCCGTTGGCGGCGCTCACGATGTCCCCCGGCTTCACCGCGCGGCCGCTGGGGAGGTTCTCGGTTGCGCCCACCACCGCCACCAGCTTCACGGGCAGCCGCAGGCGGGCGATCGCCGCCACCGCTCCGATCACCGCGGCGCCGCCGGACATGTCGAACTTCATCTCCGACATCTTCGCCCCCGGCTTCAGCGAGATGCCGCCGCTGTCGAACGTCACCGCCTTGCCCACCAGCCCCAGCAGGGGCCCGGAGGCGTCCGGGTGGGTGTAGCGCAGGGTGATCAGCGCGGGCTCCTGTTCGGAGCCCTGGGCGACGGCGGCGAAGGCGCCCATGCCGCGCCGCTCCAGGCCCTCACGCCCCTCCACCTCGACGGCGAGTCCCTCTATGTCCTTGGCAAGCGCCCGCGCGTGCTCGGCCAGCGCGGTGGGCGTGAGGTCGTTGCCGGGGCGGTTCTGCAGGTCGCGCGCCTCGTTGACCGCCTCGCTCACGATCGCCGCCTCGGCGACCGTGCGCTTCAGCTCGGCCGCGCTGCCGGCCTGCTTGCCCGCAGCGGACGAGGAGGAAGCGCCGCCAAGGTGGGGCGCGGCCACGATCAGCCCCTCCAGGCGCTTGGGCGGCTCATCTTCGGTCCGCTCCTCCCCCACAGAGGGGGTCGACTTCGACTTCGACTTGTAGAGATCGAAGCGATAGTCGCCCAGCATCGTGCCCTCCACCAGCGCCCCCACCACCTCCGCTCCGGCTCGCTCCGGAACCAGCCAGCAGAGGGTGCGCGTGGAGATCTCCTTCGCGCGCTCGAGCGCCCCCGCCGCCGCCACACGCGCGCGCTCGGGGGTGAGGTCCGCGCGCTTGCCCATGCCAACGGTCAGCCAGCGTATGCCCTGCGCGTGGGTCACGGCCAGCGCCTTGGGGGCGCCCCGGGCCTCGCCGCTGGCCACGAGCTCGGCCACCTCCTTGGGGGCGCCCGTGGGGGATTCCTCGCCCTCGAACACGCCCACCGCGATGGTGTCGGCGTCGCTTGCCTGGGGGTCTTCCGTTGTGAGTGTGACCAACACGACAGTGGCCACCTTACCCACATCGATAGGATTTTCGGGTCCACATTCGTTTCGGTCCGATTCCACACCTCGTTCACGTCTGTTCCACGTCCTCGATTCCCGTCGATTCACAACCCAGGAGAGCCCACATCCCATGCCCAAGACCGTGATCCTCGGCACCGCCCGCACCCCCATCGGCAAGATGGGCGGGGGCCTTTCCTCGCTCGACGCCACCGAGCTCGGCGGCGTGGCGATCGGCGCCGCGCTGGAGCGCGCGGGCGTGGGGGGCGAGCAGGTCGAGCACGTGATCATGGGCCAGGTGCTGCAGGCCGGCCAGGGCCAGATCCCCTCGCGCCAGGCCCAGATCAAGGCCGGCATCCCCAAGGAGGTCTCCTCGGAGACGATCAACAAGGTCTGCGCCTCGGGGATGCGCGCGTGCGTGCTGCTCGATCAGGCGATCCGCGCCGGGGACGTCAATGTGGGCGTGGGCGGCGGCATGGAGTCGATGTCGAAGGCCCCCTACCTGCTGCCGGGCGCACGCTTCGGTTTTCGCATGGGCGACGTGAAGGCGCTCGACGCGATGGTCCACGATGGCCTCACCAACCCCTTCTCCGGCAAGCAGATGTTCGTGGAGGCGACCGAAATCGGAGACGAGCTGGAGATGACGCGCGCGGACCTCGACCGCTGGGCGCTGCGCTCGCACGAGCTGGCGCTCGCGGCCACCGACGAGGGACGCCTCGCCGAGGAGATCGTGCCTGTCACCATCAAGAATCGCAAGGGCGACACGGTCGTGGAGATCGACGAGGCCCCGCGCCGCGATACCTCCCTGGAGGCGCTCGCCAAGCTCCCCGGTTTGGTGGGCAAGGAGGGCACGCATACCGCGGGCAACTCGCCCGGCGTCAACGACGCGGGCGGTGCGCTGGTGCTCTCCTCCGAGGAGTGGGCCAAGGCCAACGGCCGCGAGGCGCTGGGAGAGATCGTCGCGCACGCGCAGTCCGCGGACGAGTTCGCCTACCTCGCCCGCACCCCCGCCTCCGCCGCAACCAAGGCTCTGCAGAAGGCCGGGTTGAAAGCCGCGGACATCGACGTGTGGGAGATCAACGAGGCATTCGCCTCGGTCACGCTCAACTCGATCCGCACGCTCGGCATCGACGAGGATCGCGTCAACGTCAACGGTGGCGCCGTCGCCCTTGGGCACCCGATCGGCGCCTCCGGCGCGCGCATCCTCGGCGCGATCGTGCACGAGCTGCGCCGTCGCGGTGGCGGCCTCGGCTGCGCCGCGATCTGCTCCGGCGGCGGGCAGGGCGACGCGGTCATAATTCGCGTGTGACGAAGTCATGAGCGCGCAGGCCGGAAGGCATCTTCATGTCGCTCCGGCCGACGCGGCAGCGCAGGGCGCGGCGGCCTTCTTCGACTTGGACAGAACCTTGATGGTCGGGTCCTCGGGCGTCTTCTTCGCCCGCGCGGCCTTCGAGACGGGCATGATCTCGCGCGGGCGCCTCGCGCGCGATGTGTATGAAAACGTGCGCTTTCGCCTGCGCGGCTCGACCGACGGCCGCGCCGACGCGGTGCGCAAGCGCGTGGGGGAGATGATCGCCGGCGTGCCCGTTCGTGACCTGCAGCGCCTCTCCCCGCGCGTGCTCGCGGGGGTGCTGCCGCGCCTGTATCCGCAGATGCTCCAGCGCGCCTACGAGCACCAGGAGCAGGGCCGGCGCGTCTACATAGTCACAGCGGCGCTGCAGGAGATGGCCGACCTGCTGGCGCACGTGCTGGCCTTCGACGGCGGGCTGGGCTCGCGCCTGGAGGTGGTGGACGGCCGCTACACAGGGCGCGCGGACGGGCCCTTCAACTACCGCGAGGGCAAGGTCCTCTCGATGTGCGAGCTGGCCGCCCGCGAGGGCATCGACCTGTCCGCCTCCTACGCCTACTCGGACTCCGAGTCCGACCTGCCGATGCTGCGCGCGGTGGGGCACGCGGTGGTCGTCAACCCCGACTCCGACCTGCGCCGCATCGCTGTGCAAGAGGGCTGGGAGGTGATCCACCTCGACCGCCTGGGGCGGCGCCTGAAGATGCTCGCCGCGCTGGGCGCCGCCGCCGCGCTGGGGGGAGTGGGCAGCGCGGTGAGGGGTCGCGTTAGGCTTGAGGGCCCCCAGCTCCCGGGAACCCAGGCCCCATCGCAGCCTCTCCCACCAAGTTCAAGATCCGCGTCGTCGTGGCCAAGCCCGGCCTCGATGGGCACGATCGCGGCGCGAAGATCATCGCCCGCGCGCTGCGCGACGCGGGCATGGAGGTGATCTACACCGGCCTGCACCAGACCCCCGAGCAGATCGTGGAGACGGTCATCCAGGAGGACGCCGACGCCGTGGGCCTCTCGATCCTCTCGGGCGCGCACATGACGCTCGTGCCGCGCGTCGTGGCGCTGCTGCGCGAGCAGGGCATCGACGATGTGCTCGTGACGGTGGGTGGCACGATCCCCGCCGAGGACATCCCCGAGCTGAAGGAGCTGGGCGTCGCCGAGGTCTTCACGCCCGGCGCGCCCACACAGGCGATCGTGGACTTCATCCGCGGCGCCGTGAGCGACGATTGAGAACCGAGCACTGAAAACTGGACCGATTGACTCGTCAGTCAACCGCCGGATTGGGTACCATTGGTCGGTGAGCGGGCACCCGATAATCCTCGAGGAGAGACAAACCGAATGAAGATATGCGTCCTGGTGAAGGAGGTTCCGGACGCCGCCGTCGAGAAGCGCATCGACCACTCGACGGGGCGAATGGACCGCAGCGGGGAGAAGAACCTCAACCCGTATGACACGCACGCCATCGAGGCGGCGATGCAGATCCGCGAGGGCGGCGCCGTCTCCGTGGAGGAGATCGTCGCCGTCACGATGGGTCCGGAGAGCGCCGTGCGCGCGCTGCACAAGGCCGTCTCGCTCGGCGCGGACCGCTCGGTGCACCTCTCCGACGGCGCCGTTGCCGGCTCCGACGTGGCGGCCACCGGCTACGCGCTCGCCAAGACCCTGCAGCGCGAGAGCCCCGATCTGGTCCTGCTCGGCCAGCAGTCAGACGACGGCGAGTGCTACACGATCGGCGCCGTCGTGGCCGAGCACCTGGGGATGCCCTCGCTCACGCAGGTCATCAAGATGGATGTCGAGGCCGAGGCGCTGCGCTGCGAGCGCCAGGCCGAGTATGGCTACGACACGGTGCAGATCAAGCTGCCCGCCGTGATCTCCGTGGGCGACGCGATCAACGAGCCGCGCTATCCCTCGCTGAAGGCGATCATGGGCGCCAAGAAGAAGCCGCTCGACACGGTTGGCATCGGCGACGTGGAGATCGACGCTTCCAAGGTCGGCGGCGAGAACTCCGCCGCGCAGTGGGTCGCCGCGAAGGCGCCCCCCGCGAAGGGCGCCGGGGAGATCATCGAGGACGAGGACACCAACGAGACGGTCGAGAAGATCGTCGCCTGGCTTGACGAGAGGAAGTTGATCTAGATGGCGAACATCCTGGTTTACGCGCTGCACTACGAGGGCGCGATCAACAAGAACTCGCTGGGCGCCGTCTCAGAGGGCGCCAGGCTAGCCGCGCAGCTCGGCGGCGAGGCGCACGCGATCCTGGTCGGCGAGAGCGTCCCCCAGGACCTTGCGGCCTCGCTCGGCAACTACGGCGCCCAGAAGGTGCTCGTCGCCGAGGGCCCCGAAGGCCTCGCGCAGCCCGTCGTGGACGCGATGGGCAAGGCGATCGCCGACGGCGGCTACAAGTACGCGATCTTCGGCGGCGGCCTGCTCGGCTTCGAGATCGGCGCCGGCCTCGCCGCGCGCCTGGGCGCGGGCGTGGCGATGGAGGTCACCGCCGTGCGCGCCGAGGGCGGCGAATTGATCGCCGAGCGCCCGATCCTGGGCGACAGCGCGATCTCCGAGATCAAGTACCGCTCTCCCGTGGGCATCGTGATCGGGCGCCTGAACGCGTTCGAGATCGCCCAGCCCAGCTCCGAGCAGGCGGCGGTGGAGCAGCTCAGCTTCGAGCTGAGCCCCCACGCCTCGCAGGCCACGATGCTCGTGCGCGGGGAACAGCGCGGCGCCGATGTGGACATCGAGGGCGCCTCGATCCTCGTCGCCGGCGGGCGCGGCCTGGGCAAGGCCGAGGGCTTCCAGCTCTGCGAAGAGCTTGCGGGCGCCTTCGGCAACAACGCCGCCGTCGCTGCGACGCGCGCGGTGGTGGACGCCGGCTGGTACCCCTACGCGGCGCAGATCGGCCAGACCGGCAAGACGGTCGCGCCGAAGCTGTATCTCGCGGCGGGCATCTCCGGGGCGATCCAGCACAAGGTCGGGATGCAGTCCTCGGAGAACATCGTGGCGATCAACAAGGACTCCAACGCCCCGATCTTCGAGTTCTCAGACCTCGGCATCGTGGGCGATCTCAACAAGATCCTGCCCAAGCTGACCGAGGCCGTGAAGGCGAAGAAGGCGAGTTAGCGATGTCGGGTCACAGCGGCTCCGGCAATGGCAAGGTCGCCCCGGCGGCCTTCCCGCCGCCCGTGGACCCCCAGAAGGAGTTCATCAAGCGCGGCCTCGACGGCGAGGACGAGCTGATCGAGGTCGGCGTGGCGATCGTCGGCGGCGGCACCGCTGGGCTCTCCTGCGCCAACCGCCTACTCCAGCTCCTGGCCGACGATCCGGAGACGCTGGAGCGCCTGGGCGAAGTGCCCGTCGCCGTCGTGGAGAAGGCCAAGACCTGCGGCGGGCACAACTTCTCGGGGGCAGTCGTGCGCCCCGGCCCGCTCGAAGAGCTGTTTCCTGAGTTGACGCGCGAGGACTGGCGCAAGGAGGGCTTCGCCTTCGGCGAGGTCACCAAGGAGGCCGTCTACCTGACCCCCACCGCCAGGACGAAGCTGCGCTTGCTGCCGGTGCCGCCGAACTTCCGCAACCACGGCAACGAGATCATCTCCGTCTCCGCGCTCGCGCGCTACCAGCAGCGCGTCGCGGAGGAGGCCGGTGCGTACATCCTCACCGAGACCTCCGCCACCCAGCTGATCGTGGAGGACTCTTCAGAGGGCGGGAGTCGCGTGGTGGGCGTGCGCTCGGGCGACAAGGGCCGTGGCAAGGACGGCGAGCCGCTGGGCAACTTCGAGCCCGGCACCGACATCAAGGCGCAGGCGACAGTGCTCGCCGAGGGCTGCTGGGGTCACATCACCGGCGCGGCGATCCGTGAGTTCGACCTCGCCGCCAACCGCGAGCCGCAGGTGTGGGAGCTCGGCGTCAAGGAGGTCTGGAAGGTCCCCAAGCCGCTCGACCGCGTGATCCACACGCTCGGGCCGTGGCCGCTGAAGCTCTCCTCCAAGTACGGGCAGGTCGGCGGCACCTGGCTGTATCCGATGAAGGACGAGAAGACGGGCGAGCACATGGTCTCGATCGGCTTCGTGATCGACCTCGAGTACGCCGACGCCACCACCTCCGCCCACGATCTCCTGCAGCAGTTCAAGCTGCACCCCCTCGTCAAGGGCATCCTGGAGGGGGGCGAGCGCATCGCCTGGGGCGCCAAGGCGCTGCCCGGCGGGGGTTACTGGTCGATGCCCAAGCTCTCGATGCCCGGAGCGCTGCTCGTGGGCGACGGCGCCGGGATGGTCGACACCGTCTCGCTCAAGGGCGTGCACCACGCCGTCCTCTCGGGCAAGCTCGCGGCCGAGTCGATCTACGCGGCGCTCGTGCGCGGCGAGAGCACGTTCGAGTCCTACGAGCAGGCGGTCGAGCAGTCGCGCATCGGCAAGGAGCTCTATGAGGTGCGCAACACCCGGCAGCCCTTCCAGAAGGGCTTCGTCAAGGGCGCCCCGTTGGTCAACCTGATGATGGCCACCAAGGGGCGCTTCCCCAATGGACGCTGGCCGTGGCACCGCAACGATGCGCAGCCGATGTTCGTGGGCAAGACCAAGGATGCCTACCCCAAGCCCGACGGCAAGTACACCTTCGACAAGCTCTCCTCGGTGTTCATCACGGGCAACGCCACGCGCGACGACGCCCCCAACCACATCCGCGTGCAGAAGCACGTGCCGCGCGAGATCGCCGAAACGTGGCGCTGGATGTGCCCCGCGGGCGTATATGAGATCCCCGATGACGCACCTGAGCACGGCGCGGTGGATGTGATCGTCAACTACACCAACTGCGTGCAGTGCGGAGCCATCACCGCGAAGGGCGGGCGTCTGACGACGCCCGAGGGCGGCGACGGGCCGCTGTATCAGATCCTCTGAACGAAACACCAGCGGTTTGCGAGTGTTCAGTGATCACGATGGCGTTTCCCATCCCCATACACGCGTCGCTGCTCGCGCTGAGCCTGCTGGCGTCCACCCCCAATCCGGCGCCGGCGCCCGTCAGCGCGAGCGTCGAACAGTGCGTCCCCTCGGCCAACCGGGCCGAACGCTCGGCGACCTTCGTCGGGCAGATGACGGCGACCGTCGGCACCCAGCGCATGGCGATTCAGATCGAGATCCAGGAACGGATGCCCACCGACCCCGCCTTCCACACCGTCACGGCCCCCGGCCTGGGCGTGTGGCGCCAGTCGGAAACAGGGGTGAGGATCTACAAGTTCGTCAAACAGGTCACCAACCTCTCCGCTCCCGCCGCCTTCAGGGCGCTGGTGCGCTATCGCTGGCTCGACGATCGCGGCCACACGATCGCGCACGCCCAGCGGCGCACGCCCATCTGCCAGCAGCCCGCCCAGCCGCTGCCCGCGCAGCCGCCGCCGGCCGCTAGAATGCCCTGAGCATGAAGACCTCGATCCACCCTGAGTACATGCAGGCCCACGTGACGTGCACCTGCGGCAACGAGTTCACCACGCGCGCGACGCGCTCCGAGCTGCACGTCGAGGTGTGCTCCAACTGCCACCCCTTCTACACCGGCCGCCAGAAGCTGGTGGACACGGGCGGGCGCGTCGAGCGCTTCCAGCGCCGCGTGGCCAAGGGCCGGCAGCGCTCGGCTCAGACCGGCGGCGTCACTGCCGCCGTGGGCTCCAGCCAGAGCCAGACACGGCCCGAGTAGGCCCATGGCCTCGCGCCTGGTCGCCGGTCCGCCGACGCCAGAGCAGACGTCGCCTGCGCGCGAGGAGCCGGCCGCGCTGCCCAACACCCATGGAGAGCTCCAGGCCCAGCGCGACGCGCCGCTGGGCGGCCAGGCGGTGCTCGAGGGCGTGATGATGCGCGGTATCCGCAACTGGGCCGTTGCGGTGCGCAAGCCGGCGATCGTCTCCGCGCTGGAGGCCATCGAGGAGGCGGAGCAGGGGCAGCCCGCGGCCAACGGCGCCTCGGCAGAGGTTTCCACCGACGATGGAGCCACGTCCATCGATCCCCTGGGGGAGATCGAGGTCACCACCCACCCTCTGAGGTCCGTGTTGCGCCGTCACCGCGCGCTGCGGCTGCCGGTCGTGCGCGGCGTGGTCGCGCTCGGGGAGTCGATGGCGATCGGTTTCAAGGCGCTGGGGATCTCGGCCAACGCGCAGCTGCTCGCCGCCGGCGAGGGCGAGGAGGGAGCGCCGACGGAGATCTCCGGTGGCATGTGGGCGGGGACGATCGTCGTCGCGCTGCTCTTCGCGGTGGGCCTGTTCTTCCTGCTGCCGCTTGGGCTCACCAGCTTGATAAAGCACCAGCTGAACTCCTCCGCGCTGTTCTGGGTGGTGGAGGGAACGCTGCGCACGGCGATCTTCCTCGGCTACATGGTGCTGCTCTCGCGTCTGCGCGACCTGCGGCGCGTGTTCGAGTACCACGGCGCGGAGCACAAGACGATCTCCTGCTTCGAGGCCGGGCTGCCGCTGAGCCCGGTCAACGCGCAGCGCTTCTCGCGGCTGCACCCCCGCTGCGGCACGAGCTTCCTGCTGATCGTGATGGTCGTATCGATCTTCGTGTTCGGCGCGATCGGGCTCCCCGCTTGGTACTGGCTGGTGGCCTCGCGCATCCTCGGCGTGCCCCTGATCGCCGGCATCTCGTTTGAGATCATCAAGTTCGCCGGGCGCAACCGCCGCCGGCGCTGGGTGCAGATCGTGATGTGGCCGGGTTTGAAGCTGCAGCTGCTCACCACGCGCGAGCCGGACCTCGATCAGCTCGCGGTGGCGATCGCCGCGCTCGAGGCGGTGCTGGCGCTGGAGAAGCCGGGGGAGCTCTCGGCAGAGGACCTGGTGGGCGTGGAGGTCGTGGCGTAGGGCCCATCTCGCGGCTCGTCCCGGCGCGCCGCTCGTGTGGCCATGTTCGGCGGGGACGCGCGGCGAAGACGCGGCGCCGGCGATATTCGCACTGTTGATATACGCATCGCCGGTATGCGCAAATAGACTGGGATCCATGATCGAGGATCTCATCGAGCAGATCGAGAACCGCTTCGCCGAGCTGGGCGCGCAGATGACCGACCCCGAGGTGATCGGGGACCGCGAGCGCTACGCCGAAGTGGGGCGTGCCTACCGCCAGCTGCAGCCGGCAGCCGAGCTGGCTGGGCGCTGGCGTCACGCGCAAGACGACGCGGCGGGCGCCGAAGAGCTCCTCTCCGAGGAGGGTGAGGATTCGGAGTGGCGCCAGGAGCTGACCCAGGCGCGCGAGCGGATCGAGGAGCTGGAGGAGGAGATCCGCATGGCAATGGTGCAGCGCGACCCCAACGACGAGAAGAACGTGATCGTCGAAATCCAGGGCGGCGCCGGTGGGGATGAGGCCGGGCTGTGGGCCGGCGATCTGTATCGGATGCTGAGCAAATACGCCGAGCGCCTGGGCCTGGCGACCGAGGCGATGGACGTGGGCGATGGCAAGTACACGTTCGCGATCAAGTCCCGCCCGCCCGAGGGCGCCTACTCCGTCTTCAAGTTCGAGGGCGGCACCCACCGCGTGCAGCGCGTGCCCGAGACCGAGTCCCAGGGGCGCATCCACACCTCCACCGCCACCGTCGCGGTGCTGCCCGAGGCCGAGGACGTGGACATCCAGGTGGACCCCAACGATCTGCAGATCGACGTCTACCGCTCCTCGGGGCCGGGGGGGCAGTCGGTCAACACGACCGACTCCGCGGTGCGCATCACGCACAAGCCCTCCGGACTCGTCGTCTCGATGCAGGACGAGAAGTCCCAGCTGCAGAACCGCGAGAAGGCGCTGCGGGTGCTGCGGGCGCGGCTGTACGAGCGGGCGCTGGCCGAGCAGCAGGCCGAGCTGGCCGCGGACCGCCGCTCGCAGGTCGGCACCGGGGACCGCGCCGAGAAGATCCGCACCTACAACTACGGCGAGCGGCGCGTCACCGACCACCGCATCAAGTTCACGGTGCACAACCTCGATCAGGTGCTCGCGGGGGAGCTCGACGAGCTCACGGCGGCGCTGCAGTCGGATGAGAAGCGCCGGCGCCTGGAGGCGCAGGCGGCTTAATCGAGGGGATCTCCGTTCCTGCGTCGGGTTCGCTGCCACGACCCCCTGCAGCCAGCTCCAGCACCGTAAGGCCCTCACGCCGAGCCGCCTCGGTTAGCCGCGTATCCAGCACCATTGCCTCGATCGAGGCGGGATCTCCCTCTGAGGCGGCCAGGGCGGCCGCCAGCTGCAGGGAGTCGGCTGCCCTTAGCCGATGGGTGCGCAATAGCCGCCTTGCGGTGGCGCGGATGCCATGCACGGGCTGAATCTCATTCCACTGTAGCGCGAGCGCGTCCAGTCGCTCGCGCGCTTGAAGCGCACTCGCTTCGGACAGTTCGTCCTCACGCTCGAGCCGCGAGATCGCCGACTCGCACTCCACCTCGCTCGCCCACCACACGAGCATCGTCGGATCGTCGTTCAGGGCAGCTTCGAGCCCTGCCGTTGTCGTCTCAGACACCAGCAGTGGGACGATGGCCGAGCTGTCCCAGAACCTCAGCGGCCCTCACGCCTTTCCTGAACGAGGGCCTGCACGATACTTGCGTCTCCGTTTGGGCGTGGGGGCTTTCCCAGCAGGGGATTTCCGCCTACGGCGGTCTTGGCTGGGCTGAGGATCCCGGCGCGCTGCAGGCGCGCGAGCCGCCCGGCGGACTCGACGCTCCCGATCGTCGCGGACTCCAGACGCGCGACCGGGACGCCGCGATCCACGATCAGCACCGACTCCCCGCCCCGCACGCGGTCGATCAGCGCGCTGAGCTGGTTCTTGGCTTCGGTGATCGAGGCAACCATATATGGCTAGAATAGCTTGATTGAGACGGCCTGACAAGTCCTGATTGACTTCCTAAGCGCATCGTCCCTGTTTCAGGCCACGAGAAGAAGACTATCGCAATGCGTCAAAGCGGCTTTGCGGCTATGCTATCTTGCTGTTATGGCAGCCGTATCCAAGACAGCTCCCGCGGTCGGCGCAGGGACCTTTGTCGCGTTGCAGCGGCGGGGCACGATCGCGATTCCCGCCGACATCCGCAAGCGCCACCACCTCGACGAGCCCGGCGCCCAGGTGGAGCTCATCGAGCGCGACGACGGCGTGATCGAGATGCGCCCGCAGCTGCCGCACCCGGCCGAGCAGCAGTGGTTCTGGACCGAGCGATGGCAGCGCATGGAGCGCGAGGCCGACGCGGATATCGCGGCCGGTCGCATCGGCACCCACGAGTCGGGGGAGGACTTCCTCGCGCACCTCGACGGCCTGGAGGCCAGGAGCTGAGGTTCCAGACCACCGCGGCCTTCGATCGGGACTTCAAGGCCCTATCGCGCCGGCACCGCGCGAAGTTTCGCGGCAAGGCGTTTCCCCTCTTCCACGACTGCGCCGTGCGCGCCGCGGCGGGCGAGGACGATCCATGGCAACGCTCGTTGCGCGTAAAGCGCGTCGTGGGCGCCCCGGAGGTCTGGGAGATGACGTGGAGCTGGTCCGAGCCCGACGGGCGCGCAACGTGGGAGTGGGTCGAGATCGGCGGGGAGGCGGGCGTCCGCTGGCGGCGGATCGGGCCGCACGCGATCTTCAAGAACCCATAGCCCTCGCGCTCCTGCTCTTATGGTGGGCGTCGTGCTGAAACAGGGCCCACGTGCCACCTCCGCGCGCGACGCGCTCGATGGGGCGATCACCGCGATCGGGGCCGCCGGCTGCGACACGCCCCGGCTGGACGCGGAACTGCTGCTGGTGCACGTGCTCGGGGTCACGCGCGAGCGGCTGTTGACCGACCGCGAGCTGGTCGTGACGGGCCCGGCGATTCGGGCATTCCAGGACGCAGTGCGTCGGCGCGCGGTGGGGCGCGAGCCCGTCGCCTACATCGTCGGCGTTCGCGGCTTCCGGCATCTGGAGCTGGCTGTCGATCGCCGTGCGCTGGTGCCGCGCCCGGAGACAGAGCTGCTGGTGGAGGTGGGCCTGACGTTGCCACCGGCAGCGTCAGTGCTCGACGTGGGGACGGGCAGCGGAGCCGTCGCATTGGCGCTGGCGCACGAGCGTCCGGACCTGCGCGTGAGTGGGAGCGACATCAGCGCCGAGGCGTTGGCGCTGGCGCGCGCCAACGGGGAGCGGTTGGGACTGGATGTGCACTGGCTGGCCGCGGATCTGCTCGACAGCGTGCCCGACGAGTTCGATGCCGTGCTCAGCAACCCGCCCTACGTGGCGGAGTCCGAACGCGCCTCGCTCGCCCCGGAGATCGTACGTCACGAGCCGCCCGGCGCGCTGTTCGCCGGACCCGATGGGCTGGACGCGATCCGCCGGCTGGCCGGCCAGCTGCGCGAGCGCTCCCGGGTGCGCTTTGCGGCGCTGGAGGTCGGGGCGGGCCAGGCGGCGGCGGTTGCAGTGCTGCTGGGCGACGCGGGCTTCGACGCGGTGCGCGCTGAGCGCGATCTGGCAGGGATCGAGCGCGTCGTTGTGGGGGAACGAACATGATGCTCACCTCTGGGGACGCACGCGATCTGGAGGCGTGCATGGCCAGCGGAGGCGTGGCCCTGTTCCCCGCGGACACCGTATATGGCCTCGGCTGCGATCCAGGGAACCGCACGGCCGTCGAACGCATATACGAGCTCAAGGGTCGCCCTGCTGTCAGGCCCGCGGCGGTGATGTTCTTCTCGCTCGACCTTGCCCTCGCGGCGCTGCCCGAGCTGGAGGAACGCGAGTGCGCCGCTCTGCGAGCGCTGCTGCCCGGGCCGCTCACGCTGCTGCTGCCCAATCGCAAGCGCCGCTTCCCGCTTGCGTGCGGACCCGATCGGGACACGCTGGGCGTGCGGGTGCCGCTGCTGGAGGGGCCCCTGGCCGCGCTGCGTGCCGTGCGCGTACCCGTCGTGCAGTCCAGCGCCAACATCTCCGGTGAGGCGGACGTGCGGCGACTCGCTGACATCCCGGCCTCCCTGCGCGATGGCGCCGACCTGCTGCTCGACGGCGGCGAGCTGCCCGGAACGGCCTCGACCGTCGTCGATCTGCGCGCCTACGAGGAGCTCGGCGAGTGGCGCATCGTGCGCCCGGGGCCGGTGGGCGCGGAGGAGCTGGAGCGGGCGCTCGGCAGCTTCGATCCCTGCTAGCCTCAAGAAGCTGTCGCGACTGGCGCCTGAGGTGGAATCGACCACCGGGAAGCGATGGCCGTCGAAGCGGTGAGCCGCGCGCCTGGGCATCCATATCGTCGCCTTCTCGAGGAGCGCCCAATGCCCGAAGTCAGCCCAGCCGCAAGCCCCGCCGAGCCCGCCGAGCTCAGCCCCGACTACTTCAACCGCCCCCTGGCCGAGGTCGATCCCGAGGTCGCCGAGGCGGTGCAGGGC
>JBIOES010000023.1:0-18450 GCA_044446265.1 Solirubrobacterales bacterium | reverse complement strand
TTCACGGGCAGCGGCGCGAGCCTGCAGCTCTTCAACGGCGCGGGCGGCGGTGGCGGTGGCGGCGCCTCGGGCGTTCCGGCGGGAGCCCCGGGCGTGTCGGGCTTCTCGCTGGTGCCGACTGCCGAAGGAGGGCAGCCGTCGGTGACGTTCACCTGGACCCCGGCGCCGCCGGCGGTCACCACCGCCGCCCCGAGCGCGATCGGCGCTACGACCGCGGACCTGCGCGGCACGGTCAACCCCGATGCCTGGCAGGTGACGAGCTGTGCCTTTACGATCTCACCCCCCGCGTCGGGCGTCACGTCCTTTCCCTGCGCGCAGCAGCTGGGCGGCGGCGGCGAACCACTTCCGGTGTCGGCGACCGCCACGGGCCTCGCGCCCGGCACGACCTACACCGCCACCCTCACGGCGGCGAGCGTGCAGGGCAGCGCCAGCGGTTCCCCGGTGACCTTCACCACCGCCCCCACGTCGGTCGCGTGCGAATGCGCCTCCAAGAAAGCCATGGGTCCTGTGGTGAGCGCCTTGCAGCTGAGCCCCATCCGCTTCCGCCGCGGTAGGCACGTCGCAAGGCTCGCAACCCGCGCCGGCCGGCGCAAGCCGGCCACCCCGATCGGCACCACGATCTCCTTCCAGCTCTCCGCCGCTGCCACCGTAACGCTCGGCTTCGAGCGCGCTCAGCCGGGCCAGCTCGTTGGGCATAGCTGCCTTGCCCCTTCGCGCAGGCGCCGCCGTGCTCACCGCTGCTCCCGCTACGTCCCCGCTGCCGGCGCGGTCTCCCTCGCAGCCCCCGCGAGCGCCAACCACATCCGCTTCGAAGGCGTGCTCGACACCGGCCGCAAGCTCGCCCCGGGCAGCTACCGCCTGACGCTCAGCGCGAGCGACGCGGCGGGGCGCACGGTGGCCGCTCAGCGCCCGACGTTCACGCTACTGCCGTAAGCATGTACGGTGCATTGCGCTTTGCTATGCTATCTGCATGACACAGGTGGTGACACGACTAGACGACAAACTCGTTGCAGAGCTGGATGGCCTGGTAGCCGATGGCATCGTGACGAATCGCTCCGAGGCAGTGCGACTTGGCTTGGAGAGGCTTGTGGATGAGCACCGAAGGCACCGGATAGGCGCTGAAATCGTCGCGGGGTACGAACGTTGTCCCGAGACCGATGAGGAGCTCGCACAAGCTGAGCAGGCGACCCGCGCGCTGATAGAAGAAGAGCCTTGGTGAGCATCCCACAGCAAGGGGATGTCTGGTGGGCGGAGACTGAATACAAGCGGCGGCCCGTGCTGGTGATCACGCGATCGCACGCAATACCGGTGCTGAAGCGCGTTGTGGTGGCTCCGGTCAGTCGCACGGTGCGCGGAATCCCAACCGAGATAGGACTCGGGCCGAATGAGGGTCTTCCAAGCGAGTGTGCTGCCTCGTTCGACAACCTTCAGACGATGCTGCGGTCGGCGCTGACCGAACGTACCGGTTCACTCGGTCCAAGACGCCACGAGATCTGCGAGACGCTGCGAGCTCTCGCCGACTGCTGAGCGTGTAGGGTTCCGCGCCGAGATGAGGTTCTTCGAGTTCGAGGCGCGCGAGGTTGTCAAGCGCGCGGGCATCCCGGTTACCGATTACGGCTTCACGACCGACCCGGCGCAGGCGCGCGAAATCGCCAAGCGGATCGGCGGGCCGACCGTGATCAAGTCCCAGGTGCTGACCGGCGGGCGCATGAAGGCGGGGGGCGTCAAGTTCGCCGACACGCCCGAGGAAGCCGAGTCCTACGCGCGCGACATCCTCGCGCTGGAGATCAACGGCCACATGCCGCGCGGGGTGCTGGTGGACCCCAGGGCGGAAGTCGAGCAGGAGTACTACGCGGGCGTGGTGTGGGACGGCACGCGCAAGCAGCCCGTGATGATCTTCTCGCCCGTGGGGGGCATCGACATCGAGCAGGTGGCCGAGGAGCAGCCCGACAAGGTGGGTAGACGGCACTTCTCGAACATCCTGCCGTTCGGCGACTTCGAGGCGAAGGAGACGATCGCCTCCACGGGCATCACCGGCAGCGCGCTGAACAAGCTCACGCCGATCCTCACGCGCCTGGCGAAGCTGTTCGTCGCGAACGACATGACGCTGGCGGAGATCAACCCGCTGGGGCGCCTGAAGGACGGCTCGTTCGTGGCGCTCGACGCGCACATGGACATCGAGAACGAGGCTCGCGAGCGCCACAAGCAGCTGCTGGGCGAACTGGGCGTGGGCGATGAGGAGACACGCCAGGCGCGCGAGGCGACGCCCTTCGAGCTGGCCGGCGAGCAGGTGGATTCCCAGGACCACCGTGGCGTGGCGGGCAACGTGACCGA
Source organism: Solirubrobacterales bacterium (assembly GCA_044446265.1). GTDB lineage: Bacteria > Actinomycetota > Thermoleophilia > Solirubrobacterales > Solirubrobacteraceae > Palsa-744. The sequence goes on along the minus strand of JBIOES010000023.1, from coordinate 16,116 downwards.
GTTCGACGGCAACCTCGGCCTCGTGATCGGCGGGGGCGGCGGCTGGCTGACGCTGTTCGCCGCCGTGCGCGCGCACGGCGGCAAGCCGGCGAACTACTGCGAGATCGGCGGCAACCCCTCCGTCTCCAAGGCGTGCGGCCTAGCCAAGCTGGTGCTGCAGAAGCCCGGCGTGGACAAGATCGCGGTGATGATGTCGATCGTCTCCAATACGCGCGTGGATATCGTCGCGCGCGGGGTCATCAAGGCTTGTCTGGAGCTCGGATACGACCCAGCGGAGAAGATCGCGATCTTCCGCATCCCGGGGGCTTGGGAGGAGGAGGGCTTCAAGATCCTCGAGAAGTACGGCGTGGACTACGCCGACCGCAGCGTCTCCCTCAACGAGGCCGCGCGGCGCGCCGTGGAGAAGATCCCCGCATGAACAGACACACCCCTCCGGGACCCGTCATGACAATGCGCGCGGGAGATTGACATGAGCATCCTGATCGACGCGGAGACGACGTTCATCGTCCAGGGCATCACCGGCCGCGAGGCGGTCAACTTGACGCGAGAGTGCCTGGACTACGGCGCGGGCGCGAAGGTCGTCGGCGGCGTCACGCCCGGACGCTTGGGCCGTGAGGTTCACGGGGTGCCGGTGTTCGACACGGTCGCTCAGGCCGTGGAGCACCACGGCCAGGCCATTCATGGCTCGGTCGTGACGGTCCCCCCCGCCTTCACCAAGGACGCGGTGTTCGAGGCGATCGAGAACGGCGTGGAGCTGGTGGTGATCGTCACCGAGCGCATACCCCGCCGCGATGTGGCGGAGATGGTCGAGTTGGCGACGCTCAGAGGCGCGCGCATCATCGGGCCCAACTGCCTGGGCATCATCGTGCCCGACATCATCAAGATGGGCGGCATCGGCGGCCCGGCGCGCAACGCCGCGCAGGCATACACCCCCGGCCCGATCGGTGTGATCTCGCGCTCCGGTGGCATGACCACCGAGATGTCCTCGACGCTCTCAGCCGCCGGCCTCGGCCAGTCCACCGCCGTGTCGATCGGCGGCGACGCGATCATCGGCTCCAGCTATGCCGAGCTGATGCCCCTCTTCGAGCAGGACGAGCAGACGCAGGGCATCGTGATCTACACCGAGCCGGGCGGGCGCATGGAGGCCGAGCTGGCGCGCTGGGTGACCGAGAACAACTCGAGACTGCCGATCGTCGCGTTCATGGCGGGGCGCTTCATGGACGAGATGCCCGGCATGAGCTTCGGCCACGCGGGCACGATCGTGGAAGGCAAGGAGGACACCGCCAGCGAGAAGATCGCGCGCCTCGCGCAGGCCGGGATCACGGTGGCCGAGCGGATCGAGGACATCCCCGGCCTGATCGGCGAGAAGATCGCACAGAGGAGCGCGGCATACCCAGGGGGCACGCTGTGAGGCGCGATGGGACGTTCATCGCGGTCGAAGTGGACGACGCAACCGCCTCGGACCCTGCCCTGGCGACCAAGCTCACCGAGGCGTGCCCGGTGGACATCTTCGCCCAGCAGAACGGCGGCGATCTGGAGATCGTGGAGAAGAACCTCGACGAGTGCGTGCTCTGCCGTCTCTGTCTCGACGCGGTGCCGGGCGCGGTGAAGGTGATCAAGCTCTACGACAACGGCGCAGTGCTCGCCTGACCGTGATAGCTCGCCTGACCGTGGCGTGCACTATCGTTTCAATCGAGTCGCCGTGAACGAAAACTTCTCTCTATATGTGATGTGCTTCTTCCTGCTGGCGTCCCTGGCGTTCTTGGCACAGCAGATCACCGCGTATCACTAGACGCCCGTTGACCGAAGCCGGGAGACACTCGCCTTCGGCTCGCATCCCCGTTTCGGCCAGCGCTATGCTGCGTCCTCGCTCGCTCGCGTGCGGGGCACGCCACGCTCCCTGCGTCCTTGCCTAGCTTGCCCAACGAACGTCTAGCCGGGATGGGGTTTCGCCCGCCGGGTGCGCTCCCGCTCCTGCTGGCGGTCGACGACGTTGGCGATCAGTTTGAGGAACTGCTCGGGGCCGGTTGCCTTGGCCTGGCCGTAGGTGAAGGCCTCGACCCAGTCGGGGACCCTGGCTTCCTTGGCCATCACGTTGAAGAACTCGCGGCGCATTTCCACGCGCAGTTTGCCGTCGGCGGCGGGGCCTTTGGTGACCTTCGGGCCGGGGACCTCGAGACGGAAGTGCTGCACGTCGCCGCGACCGCGCAGTTCGATGTTCACGACCAGCTTGAGCGGCTCCAGCGCGGGGACCTCCTTGAGGAACCTGCGCACCGCGACTTCGATCAGCGTTTTGGCATCCTCCGACATCGCTCCTCCTCCTCAATCCGGGAGCGATCCTACGGCATGTCAGATCTTGTGGCGCTGTAGCAGCTTGCGCCCGATCACCATGCGCTGGATCTCCGATGTACCCTCGCCGATCAACAGCAGTGGCGCGTCGCGGTAGATGCGCTCGATCTCGTACTCCTTGGAGTAGCCGTAGCCGCCGTGGATGCGCAGGCATTCGGTGGCGCAGAAGTAGGCGGCCTCGGAGGCGAACAGCTTGGCCATGCCGGCCTCCAGATCGGAGCGCTGGCCGGCGTCCTTCATCTGCGCGGCGCGCCTGGTCAACATGCGCGCCGCGTCCACCTGGGTGGCCATGTCGGCGAGCTTGAACTGGATCGCCTGGTGCTCGGAGATGGGCTTGCCGAAGGTCTTGCGCTCCTGGGAGTAGCGCAGCGCGAGCTCGAGCGAGCGCTGCGCGAGACCGACGCCGCGCGCGGCGACGTTGGCGCGGCCGACCTCCAGCGCGTCCATCATCTGCGCGAAGCCCGCATTGAGGCCCTCGGCCTCGCCGCCGAGGATGTTCTCCGCTGGGCAGCGGTAGCCGTCGAAGACGAGCTCGGTGGACTCGACGCCCTTGTAGCCCATCTTCTTGATCTTGGGGGGCACAGTGAGACCGGCGTAGGGGCCGGTGTTCTCGCTCACCCCCGGCTCCTTCTCGGCGATGAAGCAGGTGAACCCCTTGTGCCTGGGCTCGACGTTGGGGTCGGTCTTGACGAGCACGAACACGAGCGCGGACATGAGCCCGTTGGTGACCCACATCTTCTGCCCGTTGATCTCCCACGAGCCGTCCTCGGTCTTCTTGGCGGAGGTCTTGATCGCCTGCACGTCGGAGCCCAGCTCGGGCTCTGAGAGCGAGAAGGCGGCGCGGATCTCGCCGGTGGCCATGCGCGGGAGGTACTTCTGGCGCTGCTCCTCGGAGCCGTACTTCATCAGCAGGTAGGAGCCGATGAAGTGCGTGTTGATGACGCCCGAGATCGAGATCCAGCCGCGCGAGAGCTCCTCGACGACCATGCAGTAGGTGCTCAGATCGAGCCCCAGCCCCCCGTACTCCTCGGGCACGGTGATGCCGAACAGCCCCAGCTCCTTCATCTGCTCGACGATCGGCTCCGGGTACTCGTCCTTGGAGTCGTAGTGCTCCGCATTGGGGATGATCTGCTCGTCGACGAACTGGCGCACCATCTCGGTGATCGCCTTCTGCTCGTCGGTCTGCTCGAAGGAGGAAGTGGCTACGGCCATGGCTCAGGGCGCTCCAGGGGTTGAAGATTTCTTTTAAGAATAGTTGGCCGCGCTGTGGCGAGCCGCCGCGCAGTGGCTGCCGATCGGCTGTTGGCGATGGATGGACGCGCCAGAACAGCTGCGAGACTGCCGCCCGTGAGGAACTTCGCAAGCGAGGTGGTGGACCGCCGGCCCCCCGATGGCTTGGCGCTGGTGGAGCTGGCGCGCGATGGCAGCCGCCGCGAGTGGCGCTTCGACGAGGTGCAGGAGCGCAGCGCCCGCCTGGCGGGCACCCTGACGCAGTTGGGGGTAGGGAAGGGCGACGTGGTGATGACCCTGATCGGCAACCGCCCGGAGTGGGTGCTGGCGATGGTGGCGTGTTTCCGTATCGGCGCTGTGGCGCTGCCCTGCACGGAGCAGCTGCGCGCGAAGGATCTGCGCCTGCGCCTGGAGGCGGCCCGGCCGGCGGCGGTGCTGGCGGATGAGCGCGATGCGGACGAGCTGATGGCAGCCGCGCCCGACTGCCCGGTGCTGAGCGTCCCGGATGAGAGCCTGTTCGCGGCCGACCCCGCGCCTGCCATGGAGCTCTCGCCGCAGGACCCGTGCCTGATCACCTTCACGAGCGGCACCGCGGGAGAGCCCAAGGGGGTCTTGCACGGGCAGCGCTACCTCTTCGGCCAGGGAGCGCAGGCCGAGCATTGGCTCGCGGCCGGCGAGGGGGATGTGGTGTGGTGCACCGCGGCCAGCGGCTGGAGCAAGAGCGCGCGCAACGTGTTCATCGCCCCGTGGCTGCGCGGGGCCACCGCGCTTTTGCACGATGCGCGCTTCGATCCGCAAGAGCGCCTGGAGATCCTCGCGCGCGAGCAGGTAAACGTGCTGTGCATGGCGCCCACCGAGTACCGCGTGATCGCCAAGCGCGCGCAGACGGGGCTGGAGTCGCTGATGGCGACGGCGAGTGGGCGGGCAGCTGACGAGCCGCGTTCTGCGAGCGGCGCCCAGGATGCCGGCGATAGGAGCGCCCTGCGCGGATTGGTGGCGGCGGGCGAGGCGCTGAACCCCGAGGTGCTGCGCGTGTGGCTCCATGCGACAGGGCTCGAGATCCGCGACGGCTACGGCCAGACCGAGACGGGCCAGCTGACCGGGGCGCCGCTGGAGGAGGCGATCAGGCCGGGCTCGATGGGCAGGGCGCTGCCGGGGATGGAGCTGGCAATCGAGGAGGGCGAGCTGGTCGTGGAGCCCCCCAGCGTGCCCACCTTCTTCCTGGGCTACCTGGGCGAGGGCGCCACCCGCCGCGAGGATGGGATGTGGAGCATCGCCGACCGCCGCGAGCAGGGCCGCTGGCACACGGGCGACCGCGTGCGCGCGGAGGAGGACGGGTTCCTCTATTTCGAGGGCCGCAATGACGATGTGATCGTCTCCGCCGGCTACCGCATCGGGCCCTTCGAGGTGGAGTCGGCGCTGGTGGCCCACCCCGCGGTGGCCGAGGCCGCGGCGGTCGCCGCGCCCGATGAGGAGCGCGGCGCGGTTGTGAAGGCGGTGGTGGTGCTGCGCGACGGGCACGCACCCAGCTCGAAGCTGGTGAAAGAGCTGCAGGAGCACGTCAAGCGCGAGACCGCCCCCTACAAGTACCCGCGCGTGGTGGAGTTCGCCCGCGAGTTGCCCAAGACGGCCAGCGGAAAGGTCAAGCGGGCGCAGCTGCGAGAGGCGCGCGCGTAAAGCGGCCGCGGCCGAGCCGCAGCGCGGTCGGCTCAGGCGAGGGCGACGATGGCGTCGATCTCGACCAGCGCCCCCTTGGGCAGCTGCGCAACGCCGACGGTCACCCGCGCGGGCGGATCGGCGGGAAAAAAGGTCCCGTAGACCTCGTTGACCTCGCCGAAGGCCGCGAGGTCGGTCATGTAGATGGTGAGCCGCACGGCTCGCGCGAGCGTCGTTCCGGCCTCCGCACATACGGCCTGGAGGTTCTCCAGGCAGCGCCGCGCCTGCTCGCCCGCATTGGCGCCAACCAGCTCGCCGGTGGTTGGGTCGAGCGGGATCTGGCCCGAGCAGAAGAGCAGCTCGCCGGCGCGCACGGCGTGGCTGTAGGGGCCGATCGCCGCCGGGGCGCCCGGGGCGCTGAGGATCTCGCGCGTGGCGCCCATTTCACGGAGCCTATCGCGCGCCCGACGCGGGTGGCGCGGGGCGCCGGGCGATCAAATAGATTCCGATTGATGCGATCAGCCCTGGGGAAGCTCGCCGTCGTGTGCCTCGTGGCCTGCGCCCTCACGGGCGCCCTTGCGCCGGCTTCCGGCGCCCAGCTCGGGCTCGCTCCGTGCGGCGGCGAAAGCAACGAATACGCGTGCGGGCACGTGACCGTTCCGCTCGACCCGAGCGGAACGATGCCCGGGATGATCACGCTCGCGCTGCGCCGCCACCGCGCGTCGATCGAAGGACCCAACTCCGCGGTGATCGCGCTCGCGGGGGGCCCGGGGCAGTCCGCGATCCCGTTCGCCTCCTCGTTCGCCGAACTGCTCGGCCCGATCGTCGCGACGCGCGATTTGATCGTCTTCGATCAGCGCGGCACGGGGCTCTCGCATGCGCTCGCCTGTCCCTCCCCCAAGCGCCTGCCAAGGCACTACGTCCCCGGCCAGGCGATCGTGCGCTGCGCGGGGCAGATCGGCCCCGCGCGAGCCTTCTACACGACTCCCGACAGCGTCGCCGACATCGAGGCGATCCGCCGTGCGGGGGGCTATGAGAAGCTCGTGCTGTACGGCACCTCCTACGGCACGAAGGTAGCCGAGCAGTACGCCCAGGCCTACCCCACCCACGTCGAAGCGCTCGTGCTCGACTCGGTGGTGCCGCCAAACGGACCCGACCCGTTCGACCGGCCGACGTTCGCCGCGGTGCCACGGGTGCTGCGCGAGGAGTGCGCGGGGCACGCGTGCGCCGGCATCACGCCCGAACCGGTGGCCGACCTGAGCAAGGTGGTGGCGCGCATGCACGGACATTCGCTCGCTGGGCGCGTGATCGACGGCTTCGGCCGAGCGCAGCCCGAGCCGATCGACGCCGACGACCTGCTCGGGATCCTGCTGGTGGGCGACTTCAGCCGCCTGCTGCGCGCCGAATTCATCCCCGCCGTGCGCGCCGCCGCGGACGGCGACAGCGCCCCGCTGGCGCGCCTGCTCGCGCACGCCGAAGGCGGCGAAGAAGGCGGTGGCGGCGGGGAGATCGATGCGCCGCTGTACCTCGATACGACCTGCGAAGAGGAGGATTTCCCCTGGAGTCGCAGCGCCAGCCCCCAGACGCGCTTCGCGCAGGCCAGGGCGCAGCTGGATGCGCTCCCCGCGAGCGCCTTCGCGCCGTTCACCTCAGCCAACGCGCTTTCCCTCAGCGACGTCAGGGCCTGCTCGTTCTGGCCCTTCGCGACGCCCGCGCCACCGGTCGAGAACGCTCCGCTCCCGAACGTGCCGACGCTGATCCTGAGCGGGGCGGCCGACCTGCGCACCCCCACCTCCGGGGCACAGGAAGTGGCCGCCCAGATCCCCGATGCGCACCTGCTGGTGGTGCCCGAGACCGGTCACTCCGTCCTCACCTCCGAGCTGGGCTCCTGTGCACGGGACGCGCTGCTGGCGATGTTCGCCAACAAGCCGATCGAGCGATGCCGCGCGCACGCGCTTCCGGCGATCCTGCGACCCCCGCCGCTGCCACCGTCGCGCCTGGCGGCGGTGCCCCCGGCGAGTGGCTACACGGGCAAGCCGGGGCGCACGCTGCACGCGGTCGTGCTGACGCTGGGCGACTTCGCGCGCCAGTTCGTGCTGCAGGTGCTGGAAGCGCTCAACTCGGGCAGCCTGCTGAGCACCTCGCCCGTGCTGCGCGGCGGCGGGCTGCGCTCGGGATGGTTCCTCTTCAAGGGCAAGAGCCTGACCTTCCACGACTATTCCTACGTGCCGGGTGTGACGATCTCCGGGACGAGCACCGCCAAGACGCTGCATCTGCGCATCGGCGGGTCCGCCGCGGCGCACGGCGAGCTGCGGCTTGGCTCTCACAAGGCGCTGGTTGGAACGCTGGGCGGTCAGAACGTCCACCTCGCCCGGAGGCCGAGCGCCACTGCCGCTATTGTCGGCATCGATGCGGGGACGGGTCTGTACTTCCTTCGTGGCGGCGCTGCTGCTCACGCTGTCGCCGGCGCCTGGCCAGCGTCCTCGCCTGGCTCCCCAACCCCGGCCCTTAGCTACATCCCCTGCGCGGATAACCAGGGCTTCGGGTGCACGACGGTGGCGGTGCCGCTCGACCACGGCGGGCTCATCCCCGGCGCGATCCCCCTGAAGCTGGAGCGCCTGCAGGCGGGCGCCACGCCGAGCAACGAAGCTGTGGTTGCCCTCGCGGGCGGGCCGGGGCAGGCAGCGCTGCCGCTGGCGGGCTTCCTCTCGAAGGCCCTGGCCCCGGCGCTCGCGGGGCGCGATCTGCTCGTATTCGACCAGCGCGGCACCGGTGAATCGGCTCCCCTCAGCTGTCCGGCGCTCGGCAGCCCGGGCGGCGCCGCGGGGATCTCGACGGTGGGGAAGCTGTTCGAACGGTGTGCGCTTCAGCTCGGGCCGGCGCGCGGGCTGTACACGACCGCCGAATCGGTCGCCGACATCGAGTCGATCCGAGCGGCGACGGGCTACGAAAAGCTCGTGCTCTACGGCGTCTCCTACGGCACGAAGGTGGCGGAGGAGTACGCGGCGCGCTACCCCCAGCACGTCTCGGCGCTGGTGCTGGACTCGGTCGAGCCCCCCAACGGTCCCGAACCGTTTCAGATCGCGACCCTGCAGGCGATCGGCCCGGTGCTCGCGGAGCTGTGCTCGGAAGGCGCCTGCAACGGCATCACCGCGACGCCGCTGAGCGACATTGCGCAGCTGGCCGCGCGCCTGCGCCGCCACGCGCTCGCGGGCGCCGTGTACGACGGCGCCGGGCGCCGCCACACGGTGAGGACGAGCGAGAGCGACCTGCTGGGGATCCTGCAGGCCGGCGATCTGAACCCGGCGCTGCGCGCGCTGCTGCCCGCCGCGGTGCGCTCTGCCCTGCGCGGCGACCCGAGCCCGCTGCTGCGCCTGGAGCTGCTGGCGCAGGGGCTGATCCCAACCGTGCCCGGATCGACTCCAACGGAAGGCTCGGAGGGCATCGATGTCGTCCTGAACGCCACCACCATCTGCGAGGAGTCGCTGTTCCCGTGGGGGCGCGGCGATCCACTCGCGGCGCGCCCCGGCGAGACGAGCGCCGCGCTGAGGGCGCTCCCGGGCGCCGACTTCTACCCCTTCGACGCGAGCCTCGCGCTGGAAGACGGCACGGTGCCCGGCTGCCTGGATTGGCCCGACGCGGCTCCCCCACCGCCGGTGGTAAGCGCGCTCCCCAACGTGCCCACGCTGATCCTCTCCGGCGCCCAGGATCTGCGCACCCCAACCTTCGACGCACACACCGTCGCCGCGATGATCCCCGGTGCGCAACTGCTGGTGGTCCCCTACACGGGCCACTCGGTGCTGGGAACCGACTTCAGCGGCTGCGCGGAGAGCGCCGTGAAGACCTTCTTCGCGGGCGCCCCCGTGCAGGCGTGCACGGGGAGCCACAACATCTTCACCCCCACTCCGATCACCCCCACCCACCTGGCCTCCGTCCGTCCCGCTCCGGGCCTGGGAGGGACTCGCGGACGCACGCTCACGGCGGTGCTGGACACGATCGTGGACCTCAACCGCCAGGTGATCGGCGCCACCCTGCAGGCCAACCAGGCGCTCCCCAGCGGATCGAGCTTCGGCGGGCTGCGCGGTGGCTACGCGCGCCTTGCGCGCACGTCGCTGACCCTGCACCGCTTCGCCTTCGTGCCGGGCGTCGAGCTCAGCGGGACCCTCCCCGTGAAGGAAGGCCGCCTGCAGAGCGCCACAGTCCACATCGGGGGCAGCGCGGGCGCAAGCGGCACGATTCGGATCGGCGCCGGCAAGCGCGTCACCGGCGACCTCGGCGGGCGACGCTTCAACGTGGCGCTCGCGAGCGTCAAGCTGTCCCGCGCCTCCGGCCCGGGGTGGCCGCAGGCGCCGCTGGGCTTCCCGCTGGCGGGGCTGGCGGGGGTACGCTGAAGGCGTGCCCAACGCGCTCGCGCAGGAGACCTCACCCTACCTGCGCCAGCACGCGCAGAACCCGGTCGATTGGCTGCCCTGGGGTCCCGAGGCGCTGGCGCAGGCACGCGAGCGGGATGTGCCGCTGCTGGTGTCGATCGGCTACTCCTCCTGCCACTGGTGCCACGTGATGGAGCACGAGTCCTTCGAGGATCCCGCCACCGCGGCGGTGATGAACGAGGAGTTCGTGTGCGTGAAGGTCGATCGGGAGGAGCGCCCGGACATCGATGCGCTCTACATGGAGGCCGTGCAGGGCATGACCGGCCACGGGGGGTGGCCGCTGAACGTGTTCCTCACACCCGAGCAGGTGCCCTTCTACGGGGGCACCTACTTCCCCCCGGAGGCCCGTCCGGGGATGCCCGCCTGGACGCAGGTGCTGCAGGCGATCGCCGAGACCTGGCGCGAGCGCTCGGATGAGATCCGCGCCGGGGGCGAGCGGCTGCGCGAGCGCCTCGGCGGGGGCGCGCTGCTGAGTCCCTCGGAGGCGCCCTTCCAGGCGGCCTCGTTGGACGCCGCCGTGGCGAGCCTACGAGAGTCCTTCGATTCGCGCAACGGCGGATTTGGGGAGCCGCCCACCCACGCGCCGAAGTTCCCGCAGGCCTCGGTGCTGGAGTTCCTGCTGGCGCACGGCGAGCGCGACATGGCGCTCTTCACGCTGCGCGCGATGGCCGCCGGCGGCATCCACGACCAGGTGGGCGGCGGCTTTCACCGCTATGCCGTGGATGCGACCTGGACGGTGCCGCACTTCGAGAAGATGCTCTACGACAACGCCCTGCTGGCCCGCGCTTACCTGCATGGGCACCGGATGACCAAGGAGGAGGGCCCCGCCCAGCTCAGCTCGCCGGCCTCAGGCCGCGAGGACGAGGCCCTCTTCGCGGTCGTCTGCCGCGACACGCTCGATTGGATGCTGCGCGAGATGCAGGGACCCGAGGGCGGCTTTTACTCCGCACTCGACGCCGACTCCGATGGAGTCGAGGGGCGCTACTACGTTTGGACCATCGCCGAGATGGAGGACGTCCTCGGGGAGGACGCCGACGCCGCCATCACCTGGCTGGGGGCCACGGAGGAGGGCAACTTCGTCGATCCACACCATCCCGAGCCGGGGTGGAACGTGCTCGAGGATCGAGGGCCCCGGCCCCCAGAGGACGTGCGAGGGAGCATCCGCACCCGACTCCTGGAGGCGCGCGAGCAGCGCGTGCACCCGGGGCTCGATGACAAGCGCCTCACGAGCTGGAACGCGCTGGCCATCTCCGCGCTTGCCGACGCCGGATCGGTGCTCGACGAACCGCGCTATCTGGAGGCCGCCGAGCGCTGCGCGGAGTTCGTCCTGCGCGAGTTGCGCGATAGCGAGGGGCGCCTGCTGCGCACCTACTCGGAGGGCCGCGCGCGACTGGGCGCCTACCTGGAGGACCACGCCTTCCTGCTGGAGGCCCTGCTCACCCTCTTCGAAGCCACCTGCGAAACCTGCTGGCTGACCGAGGCCCGCGCGCTGGCCGAGAAGATGGTGGCCCGCTTCGCCGACCCCGAGCGCGGAGGGTTCTTCTCCACCGCCGCAGACGCCGAGGCGCTGATCGCACGGCGTAAGGACCTGGAGGACTCCCCGATCCCCTCCGGCTCCTCCTCCGCCGCCCTTGGGCTCCTGCGCCTAGCGCGGCTCACGGGCGAGCAGAGCTATGAAGACCACGCCGTGGGGGTCTTGCGTCTGATGCACGAGATCGCACCCCGCCACCCCACGGCCTTTGGGCACCTGTTGCAGGCTATGCAGCTGTACCTCTTCCCTGCCGAGGGAATCGCCTGTGCGGTCCCGCCGGCCCGAGGACGCGCGCCCGGCTCGCCTGGCTGAGGGCGGCCTGCCCTACGCGACCCGCTCGCCGTAGCCCGTCAGGGCGGAGGCCTTCGGGTGGGTGGGTCCTCTTATAACACCGCCAGGTAGCGATCGAGCTCCCACTGGGTGACCTGCACGCGGTAGTCGTCCCACTCCTGGCGCTTGATCTCCACGTAGCGGTTGAACATGTGCTCGCCCAGCGTGCGCAGCACGAGCTCGGACTCCGCCGTCAGCGCGATCGCCTCGCCGAGCGTCTCGGGCAGCTGCTCGACGCCCAGGCGCCGGCGCTCCTCCCCCGATAGGTGGTAGAGGTTCTGCTCCATCGGCTCGGGCAGCTCATAGCCCTTCTCGATCCCCTCCAGCCCCGCCTGCAACAGCGCCGCGAACGTTAGATAGGGGTTGCACGCGGGGTCCGGGCAGCGCAGCTCCATGCGCGTCGCCCGCTCGCGCCCGGGGTGGTACAGCGGCACGCGCACCAGCGCCGAGCGGTTGCGCCGCGACCACGCCACGTAAACCGGCGCCTCGAAGCCCGGCACGAGGCGCTTGTAGGAGTTCACCCACTGCGCGAAGATCGAGCTGATCTCGCGCGCGAGCTTGAGCTGGCCGGCGATGAACGCCTTGCCCACATCGGAGAGGAAGTAGGGGTCATCGGCGTCGAAGAACGCGTTCTTGCCCTCGCTGAAGAGCGACTGGTGGGTGTGCATCCCCGAGCCGTTCTCGCCGAACAGCGGCTTGGGCATGAACGTGGCGTGCCACCCGTACTTCATCGCGTACTCCTTCACCGTGATGCGGTAGGTCATGCAGTCGTCGGCCATCTTCAGCGCGTCGGCGTAGCGCATGTCGATCTCGTGCTGGCTCGGCCCCACCTCGTGGTGGGTGTACTCAACGTGGATCCCCAGCTGCTCCAGCGCGAGCACCGTCTCACGGCGCACATCCGAGCCCGCGTCGAGCGTCGTCAGGTCGAAGTACCCGCCGCGATCGAGCACCTCCGTGGAGTGGTGATCGCGGAACAGGAAGTACTCGAGCTCCGGTCCCACGTTGAACGTCTCGAAGCCCATCGCCTGCGCCCGCTGCACCGCGCGGCGCAGCACGTGGCGCGGGTCGCCCTCGTACGGGGTGCGCTCGGGGGTGATCACGTCGCAGAACATCCTCCCCACGCCCTGCTCCTCCGGGCGCCACGGCAGCACCGCGAACGTGCTCGGATCGGGCATCGCGATCATGTCCGACTCCTCGATCGCGTTGAAGCCGGTGATCGAGCTGCCATCGAAGCCCATCCCCGCCTCGAACGCGTCGTCGAGTTCCTGGGAGTTGATCGAGAACGACTTCAGCCGCCCCAGCATGTCGGTGAACCAGAAGCGGATGAAGCGGATGTTGCGCTCCTCCACGAGCGCCTTCACGTCCTCGGCGGTCTTGGGCAACTCGGCGGGCAGGTCGGCCATCGGGGGCTGAGCCTAATCGATGGGCTTTCGCGCCGGTATCGACGGATGGCCAAAACCGCGCGCGGGCACGTCAGGCATGGGCGCTGAGGATCGCCAGCGCCACAAGCAAGACCCCCATCGCCACCGCCCAGCCGGCGATCCGGTCGGGACGCGCACCCAGACGCTCCACCGGCCGGCGCGCAGGCCTGCGCCGAACCCCACGCGGGGCCGCTTGCACGGCCGCCAGCCGACGACGCTCGACACGCTCGCGCATGCGCACGTCCTCGACTTCATCCCACCACGCGTGAGCCTCCGCTCGCAACGCCACTGCGGCGATGCTAACCGCCGCGGTGGACGTGTTTTCTGAGTCTCAGTGCCCGGCGACGGCCGCCACGAAGTCCGCTACGGCTTCGGCTTCGTGGCCCTGGAAGAGCAGCGCCGGCATCTGGCCCAGCCCGCGCGCGCGACCTTCGGCGATCGCGTTCAGCGCCAGCGCCCTGCGCCCTGAGACGGTGGGAATCGAGCTGCCCAGGCGCACATCCAGATTGGGGCCGATCCGCCCCACCGCGTTGGCCGCGGCCAGCGTGTGGCACATCGAGCACGAGCGCGCGAACAGTTCGCGGCCCTGCTGCTGCTCGGCGTTCAGGTGCAGCCCCCCCACGGCCACGCTCGCCTTGTTGGTCCCGTTGAAAGCCAGCACCAGCGCGGGCACCACGAGCCCGAAGGCGAACAGCGCCACAACCGCCGCCCACACGGCGCGCTGGCCGAGCTTGGAGTCGGTGTGCAGGGACTGGCGCGCCCCACGCGGCCCCCCGCGCATCGCGAGGAAGAACACGATGAGGCCCAGCAGCACCCAGAAGATGACGAAGCCGTAGACCATCGGATCGAGAAGATACCTGAGGGGCCGCCGGTAAGCCCAGCCGCGAGCCACGATGCTCGCTTCTGCATGGCATGGGAGTCCTCTCACGAATCTCTTGAGGTTGCCTTGATCTTCCTCGCTAGCCTTGGAGGTGAGCCTCTGCGAGGTATGAACCCAAAGTGAACCTTCTCCGCCGTCTCCCCCTCTCGCGCCTGCTGCTGCTCTGCGGCCTGGTGGTGGCGCTCGGCGTCAGCATCACCGCGCTGGCCGTGGCGCTCTCAACGGGACCGATCCCGCCGCCCAAGCCGCTCCCCGAAGCCGTCCACGACGCGCTCGCCGGGGCGGACGGGCATCCGATCCAGGGCGTGAGCGCGCGGATCCAGTTCTCGAACCACCTGATCGAAGGCGCCAGCCTGGCGAGCGGCGGCGGCGCGGGCAGCCAGCTCGCCTCGAGTCCGCTGCTCACCGGCGCCTCGGGACGGCTGTGGATCGCCGCCGACGGCAGGACGCGCCTGGAGCTGCAGTCCGAAAACGGCGACAGCCAGCTGCTCTACGACGGGCACACGGTGTCGCTGTACGACGCGTCTTCGAACACGCTCTACCGCTATACGCCGCAGCAGGAATCGGGGGCGGGAAGCGCCGCGGCCGGCTCCTCGGGCACCACTGCGGACTCGTCGAGCGCGGACGCAACCCACCACCACGCCGTCCCCACCGCGCAGGAAGTCCAGGAAGCGATCGCCAAGGCGGCTCCAAACGCGACGTTCTCGGGCGCGACGCCAACCGACGTGGCCGGACAGCCCGCCTACACAGTGCGCATCTCCCCCGCACGCAACGGCGGTTTGATCGGCGGCGCCGAGCTCTCCTGGGACGCCAGCAACGGCGTACCCCTGCGCGCGGCGATCTACTCGAGCACGAGCTCCTCGCCGGTGATCGAACTGGCGGCCACCGAAGTCTCCTACGGTCCGGTGAACAGCTCGGTCTTCGACTTCACGCCGCCGGCGAGCGCGAAGGTGGAAGAAGTGACGTTGCCCGCCAAGCACGAATCCCAGCCCTCCGATCAGGGCGACCACAACGGCGGGAGCAGCTCGAGCGCGCCGACCGTGACAACCCACGGCGAAGGCCTTGCCGCTATCAATGTGATCGAAGCGCAGGCCAAGGAAGGCGCGAAGTCCTCGTCCTCGCTGCCGGAAGGACTGCCGCAGGTAAAGATCAACGGCACCACCGCCACCGAGCTCGCCACGCCGCTTGGCACCCTGCTGAGCTTCGAGCGCAACAGCGTCAGATATCTGCTCGTCGGCTCGGTCACACCGGCCGCCATCGAGGCGTTCGCGCGGGGCCTGTAGAGGTGAGCAACGTCGCGGCGGCGTCCGGAGAGGCCCTGCCCGCATCCGACTCCCAGGACGCGCCTGCATCCTCGCCAGTCGAAGGCACCGCCAAGGAGGCCCAGCCCGTCAAGGCGCGCGCGCTGGTCAAGCGCTACAAGGAGGTCCTGGCGGTCGACCACATCGACCTGAATGTGCGCATGGGCGACGTGTACGGCTTTCTCGGCCCGAATGGGGCGGGCAAGACGACGACGCTGCGCATGGCGCTGGGCCTGATAACGCCCACCGAGGGCACCGTTGAGCTGTTCGGGCGCGACCCGATGCGCCACGGCGCACGCGCCCTGGAGGGCGTGGCGGGGTTCGTGGAGGCGCCGCGCTTCTACCCTTACCTCACGGGCCGCAAGAACCTCGAACTGCTCGCGGCGCTGGATGGCGATGGCGCGAAGGAGCGCATCCAGGAGGTGCTCGAGGTCGTCGAGCTGGCTCCGCGCGCGAAGCACAGGGTGGGCGGCTACTCCCACGGCATGCGCCAGCGCCTGGGGATCGCGGCGGCGCTGCTGCGCCGCCCGCGCCTCTTGATCCTCGACGAGCCCGCGACGGGCCTCGATCCGGCGGGGATGCGCGATATGCGCGAGTTGATCCGCCGCCTCGCCGGCGAAGGCATCACGGTGCTTCTTTCCAGCCACCAGCTGCCGGAGGTGCAGGAACTGTGCGATCGGGTGGCGATCGTGGACAAGGGGCGCGTGGTCTATGAGGGCGCGCTGAGCGAGCTGCGCCGCCAGGGCGGGGCCAGCTATCGGCTGCGTACGAGCGACGATGGGCGCGCGCTGGCGCTGGCGAACGCGCAGGCGGGCATCCACGAAGCGGCCGCCACCGATGGACACCTGCGCCTGCAGGCCGACGAGCGCGATGTGGGCGAGCTGTCGCTCGCGCTGGGCCGTGAGGGCATCGCGATCCTCGCGCTGACCCCCGAGCTGGCCACGCTCGAGGACCTCTTCTTCTCGTTGACTGAGGACCCACCCAACCC
>JBIOES010000022.1:0-18843 GCA_044446265.1 Solirubrobacterales bacterium | reverse complement strand
GCCCTGAAGCGCTGCGGTGACGTGGCTTCCGGTGTATCCGTGGGCGAGGTCGTCCACGTAGGCGGTGAAGGGGTCACGGCGTTGGCTTGAATCGCGGTGGCGGGTGGCGATCAGGAGCTCGTAGACGCGACTACGCAGGCGCCGATTCAGTGCTGGTGCTTGCTGGTCGGAGAAACGCGTTGGCGGCGTGCAGATCCTCGACGCCATTGCGAGCGGCCAGAGCGATGACCTTGACAAGCACCGCGTCGTAGTGGAGGCCGGCTGGAGCTTGCTTTGCCATGTCTCAACTATGCAGCAGCAAGTATCACGGTGTCAATGGGCACAGTGTCGCACAAGCGGCAGTGAGCGACGTTGGGCAAATGCCTCTGGACGACTGCGCATCGCAGCCTCCAGCGTAACCCCGAGCCGGGCTGACCTTGGAGGTCCGCCGCCAGTGCGCTCCGAGGAAGCAAGGCCGTCAGCATGAACCATTCTTCTATTCAGGAGCACG
This sequence comes from Solirubrobacterales bacterium, assembly GCA_044446265.1. Taxonomy (GTDB): domain Bacteria; phylum Actinomycetota; class Thermoleophilia; order Solirubrobacterales; family Solirubrobacteraceae; genus Palsa-744. The sequence continues at coordinate 18,353 of JBIOES010000022.1, read as the reverse complement.
CCGGGATACGCCATGATGGTGTATCCTCTCGCAGGCTAACTCTCGTACTTGCTCCCGGCTTAGGAGATGCTATGCGCAAGCGATTGGAGGAGATCTACTGTGAGCGAGTTCGTGATGTGGGGTCGCACGGAACCTGGGAGCCGCCCATGCGGCTCTGGCCGGGCAGCACCGGCGAATTCCGCCGCGGAGTCTTCTTCGGTACAGGCCATCTGGACAAGCGTAGGTATGGCTTCAAGGTGGTGCCGGGAGCGCACAGTACGGAACTGATCGAAACCAGCGCCGTCTCTTCGGCGGACGCGCAGGCAAAGGCCGTGGTCCAAGATCCACTCGGCTACGTACTCTCTGGCAAGGGCCAACTGTCATATGCCGTGGGTGGGGGCAATGAGGTGCTAATGCTCACCCGTCCGGGGCGGTGGTACGGAATAGAGGACATCGAGGCACTGCTCGCAAAGCTTCGTGCCTCTATCGAGGAGTTTCCGCTGGGCTGGGCGATCATCTGTCACGTTTACCAGACGAGCGGGGCCGTGATCGGGGTCTCATCACGTTCGACTAGCGAGTTCAGGGTCGGGCTCGATGCGCGAGGTGCTCTTTCGATCGCCGCGGTCGCAAGCGCTGGCGGTCTGCTTCGTCGGGGCATCGCGCACTCTGCGAGAAGATGTTTCACCCTGCCTGAAGAAGCGACCAAAGCGTCACGCAGCCGACCTACCGCCGGTTACACGCCGCTGTTCAACAAGGGCTATCGGGTCCGCAAGGGCTGGCTACCGATATTCGGCCGTCCAGAGCTCGTCACATTGGATGGCGATCCGGCATCGTTTCGGATTGCGACCTCCGATCCAACCGAACTGCTCTACGACCCCGAGCGAGCGAGCATTAAGCTTGGGGACATCAAGGATATGCCTTTGGAGGACCTGTTCGAAGAGACCACTCCTGAGTTGATCTCAGGCGAGGCTTCGAGAGAGACAGAGGCAGAGTTCCGCAACCAAGAGTTCGATATGGATCTTACGCCAGAAGTGCTCATCGAGCGCGGTGTGGCGCGTCTCATGTCGGTGTCGGTTGGAACGGAGTACGCAGGTCCATTAGCCGAGCTCGCGGAGTCCCAGCTCGCGAAGTCCCAAGACGCATGATAATCCCCTAGCGGGAGCTTAGTGTCGCACAATCGGCGCTGTGCGACTGTTCGGGCTCAGCGGTTGTGCGTCAAGGAGATGCCGCAAGGAAAATCGCCGTGATGCACGAACAAAGCAGAGATGCACTATCTTGGAATCGCGGTCGCGATGGCGTCGGACGCGCCGGTACGCAAGGACGTCGTTATCGCAACGATCGGAGCGAGTGCTGCCCTTGGCGGACTTGCACTCGTGTCGCTGGCGATGGTCTTTACCAAGCCTAGCCCAGCCACGGCCCCCGAAGGCCACGCAGCCCAACACACGGCCCAAGGGGCTCCGTCGTGTAAACCCCGACCCCTTCTCTTTGGGCCAGGGTTCACACAACGACAGTTTGGTGGAGCTAGCCGGGCTCGAACCGGCGACCTTCTGGCTGCCAGCCAGACGCTCTCCCAACTGAGCTATAGCCCCAAGCCGTCTGATCTTATCGCCTGCACCGTCCGCCTTACTCCCGCGGCATGAACTCCGGCACCTCGAGCTCGCCCTCGGCGGGATCGGCGGTTGTGCGGCGACTCGGGCTCGCGCCCGGCGCCGCCTGATCCAGACGGGCGGTCATGCTGCCGTGGGCGAGGCGGACGTCGCGTAGGAGGCGCTTGGCGTTGTTGCGCAGAGAGGCCGAGAGCTCGCTCAGGTTGCTCGCGATCTCGCTGCCCTCGCGCTGGACGTCGTGGGCGATGCTGTACGCCTCGCTCACGATCTCGCGGGCTTCGTTGCGCGCTTGGGTGTGCATCTGCTGGGCTTTCTCCTGGGTTCTGTGCTCCTCCTCGGCGCGCTGGCGGGTCAGCTCCTCGGCGCCTCCCTCCAGGAGCGCTCCCACCTGCTCGCGGGCCTTTTCCAGGAGGCGCTCGCGCTCGGCTTGGGCGTTCTGCACGAGCCTCGGCCTGCTCGCGTGCGGACTGAACCATTGCGGCGGCCTCCGTGCGCGAGCGTTCCTTGATTTGGGCGGCCTCGGCGCGGGCGGTGCGCACCAGCTCGCCGGCCTCCTCATCGGCGGCCTTCACGCGGTTGATCGCGGCGCGGTCGGCTTCGGCGATGCGCTCGCCCGCGCGCTCCTCGGCATGCCCGCGCAGCTCCTGAGCGGTGCGTTCCGCGGCGGCGAGGATGTCTTGCACGCGGCGTGAAGCCTGTGCGGATTCCATCGGGTCATAGTAGAGCGCGAGTCTCATGGCAGGATTCGTGGGAAACCGGTCCTTGCGGACAGACGCGATGTGGGCCATGATCGGTGCATGAGCTCTTCTTGGACACCGCACGATGCGGCTGCCGCTCGCGCCGCGAGACCGCTGGCTCGCCCCTCCGCTTCCTCGCCGGCGCCCCGCGAGGTCGCCATCCTCATCTACCCCGGGGTGCAGAGCCTCGACTTCACCGGTCCGCTCGAGGTCTTCGCCGGCGCGCAGCAGCTGCTCGAGCTCGAGCAGCGCGCTGAGCGTGGCTACCGCGTGAGCCTGCTCAGCGTCGATGGCGCGCCGCTCGCCACCTCCAGCGGGCTCACGGTTCTTCCGCACGCCTCCCTATCCGAAGCGCCTGCGCGCATCGACACGCTCTTCGTCGCCGGTGGGTACGGCTGCATGGAGGCCGCCTCCGATGCCACGCTGATCGACTGGATCGCGCAGACCGCGCGCGGCGCGAGGCGCACCGCCTCGGTGTGCACGGGCGCGTTCCTGCTCGCTCGCGCCGGCCTCCTCGATGGCCGCCGCGCGACTACGCACTGGGCCTCGGCGGAGGAGTTGGCCCGGCGCCACCCCGAGGTGCGGGTGGATCCCGAGCCGATCTTCCTGCGCGACGGCTCGGTGTGGACCTCCGCGGGGGTCACCGCTGGGATGGATCTTGCGCTGGCGCTGGTCGAGGAGGACACCGACCGCGACGTCGCGCTCACGATCGCCCGTCACCTCGTGCTGTTCCTGCGCCGCCCCGGATCCCAGTCGCAGTTCTCCGCCACCCTCTCCGCGCAGGAGCCCCGGCGCGAGCCGCTGCGCGAGGCTCAGCGCTTTGCGCTCGAGCACCCCGCCGCGGACCTCTCGGTGGAGGCGATGGCGCAGCGCGCCCACATGTCCCCGCGCCACTTCGCGCGCTCCTTCCGCGCGGAGGCGGGGGTGACGCCCGCGCGCTTCGTCGAGCACGTGCGTATCGAGGCCGCGCGGCGGCGGCTGGAGGAGACAGCCGAGCCGATCGGCTCGGTGGCCGCCGCCTGCGGCTTCGGCACCCCCGAGACGCTGCGCCGGGTATTGCTGCGCACCCTCGGCGTGGGTCCAGCGGAGTACCGCCGCCGCTTTCAGAGCATCCATCTCGCAAACAAGGAGATCGCCGCATGAACATCGCCATCCTGCTCTACGACCGCTTCACCGCGCTCGACGCGGTGGGCCCCTACGAGGTGCTGAGCCGCCTCCCGGACTCCACGCTCACGTTCGTCGCGCAGGAGGCGGGGCCGGTGCGCACCGACACCGGCGTGCTCGGGCTCGCGGCCGACGCCTCGCTCGCCGAGCTTGCCGCCCCAGATGTGGTGCTCGTGCCCGGCGGCCCCGGTCAGGCCGCGCTGATGCACGACGGACCCGTGCACGAGTGGCTCCGCGCCGCGCATGCGCGCTCGACGTGGACGACCTCGGTGTGCACCGGCTCGCTGATCCTTGCCGCCGCGGGCCTGCTGGAGGGCAAGCGCGCCACCAGCCACTGGCTGGCGCTGGAGGAACTGGGCTCGCTCGGCGCCATCGCGGTCTCCGAGCGCGTCGTCTTCGACGGCAAGCTCGTCACCGCCGCAGGGGTCTCCGCGGGGATCGACATGGCGCTTGCGCTCGTCGCGCGGATCGCCGGACCCGAGCTCGCGCAGGCCATCCAGCTGGGCATCGAGTACGACCCGCAGCCGCCCTTCGATGCCGGCTCACCGCGCACCGCGCCCGCGGAGATCGTGGAGGCCGTGCGCGCGCACGCGCGCTTTCAGTCGTCCTCCGAATCGCCCTCCGCGGACCCCGCGTTCCGCTAATCTGGCTCCACACCGTTCGATCAGGGGCCGCCAATGTCATCCGAACGCTCTTCTTCCTCCAACTCAGCCCTGAGCGTCTTCGACGACGCCCACGCGGGCGCCCGCGCGGCGAGCTCCACCTTCCTGCTCGGGCAGGTCATGTGGCTCGTCGCGATCGCGCTCGCCTTCGCCGCCGCCGGCTCCTACATCGGGCGCGACCTCGGCTTCGGCGCCGCCGAGATCTGCTGGTTCGGCACGCTCGGGATGCTGATCGCGCAGATGTTCGTGCCCGCGCTGCGCGAGGGGCCCATCGGGATGACCTGGATGTTCGCGCTCGCGCTGCTGCTCGGGCTCGGCATGGGGCCGATGATCGACCACTACGCCACCTATGACCCCACGGCGCTCTACCAGGCCGCGGGCGGCACCGCGCTCACCGTGGGCGTGATGGGCTCCTACGGCTTTGCCACCTCGCGCGATTTGATCCGCTGGATGCGCCCGCTGTTCTTCGCGCTGATGGGGGTCTTCGCGCTGTGGATCGTGCTGATCCTCGTGGGCTCCGGGGAAAACCTCGTGCTCAACATCGCGATCTACGCGATCGTCTCCGCCTACCTTGCAATCTACTTCCAGATCATCAAGCGCCAGGCCACAGAGCGCGATGTGGTGTGGATCGCCACGGGGGTCTTCATCAACATCATCAACATCTTCCTCACGCTCCTGCGCATCTTCGGCAACCGCTGAGGGTGGCGCTGAGAGCCTCGCTAACCTCCGCTCTTCGATGAGCGAGGAACGCCGCTACGAACCGCGGGAGATCGAGCCACGTTGGCAGCGCGTGTGGGCCGACGAGCGCACCTGGGAGGTGTCCAACGACCCCTCTGCCGCCAGCCGCGCGCCGAAGTCCTATGTGCTGGAGATGCTCCCCTATCCCAGCGGCGAGCCCCACATCGGGCACCTCAAGTGCTACGCGGTGGGCGACGCGATCGCGCACTTCCACCGCCGCCTCGGCCACCGCGTGCTGCACCCGATGGGCTATGACTCCTTCGGGCTGCCCGCGGAGAACCACGCGATCAAGACCGGCGTGCACCCGCGCGAGTCGATCGCCGCCTCGATCGCCTCCTTCCAGCGCCAGTTCCGCTCGTGGGGCATCTCGATCGACTGGTCGCGCGAGCTCGCCACCCACGAACCGCGCTACTACCGCTGGACGCAGTGGATCTTCCTAGAGCTGTTCCGAGCCGGGCTGGCCCACCGCAAGGAGGCCGCCGTCAAGTGGTGCCCCAACGACCAGACCGTCCTCGCCAACGAGCAGGTGGACGCCGACGGCTGCTGCGAGCGCTGCGGGGCGGTCGTGGAGGTCCGCCAGCTCGAGCAGTGGTTCCTGCGCATCACCGACTACGCCGAGCGCCTGCTCGGCGACCTCGACGGGATCGAGTGGCCCGAGCACGTAAAGACGATGCAGCGCAACTGGATCGGGCGCAGCGAGGGCGCGGAGGTCACCTTCCGCTGCGAGGAGCTGGACGTCGATTACCCCGTCTTCACCACGCGCCCCGACACCCTCTTCGGGGCGACCTTCTTCGTGATGGCCCCCGAGCACCCCGACGCGCTGCGCCTCGCCGCGGGCACCCCGCGGGAGGAGGCGGTGAGGGAGTACATCAACCACGCCCTCACCGAGTCCAGCGAGGAGCGCGGCTCGGCCGAGGCGCCCAAGACGGGGGTCGCGCTGGGGCGCACCGTCGTCAACCCCGTCAACGGCGAGGCGATCCCGATGTACGTGGCGGACTACGTGCTGATGGAGTACGGCACCGGCGCGATCATGGCCGTACCCGGCCACGACGAGCGCGATTACGCCTTCGCGCGCGCCTACGATCTGCCGATCCTCAGGGTCATCGAGGGCGCCAATCCCGAAGGGGATGGGAATGGCCTTCCCTATACGGGCGATGGCTCGCTCGTCAACTCCCATCCCGACTTCGATGGGATGCACAACCGCGAGGCGCTGAGCGCGATCGTGGAGTGGCTCGATGGCGAGGCCAAGGGCCACGCCTCGGTCAACTACCGCCTGCGCGACTGGCTCGTATCGCGCCAGCGCTACTGGGGATGCCCGATCCCCGTCGTGCACTGCCCCGATTGCGGGATGGTTGCGGTGCCCGAGGAGCAGCTCCCGGTGGAGCTGCCCGACATCGAGGACTACGCCCCGCGCGGACGCTCGCCGCTGGCGGCGGTGGAGGAGTGGGTCGCCACGACCTGCCCCTCCTGCGGTGGGCCCGCGCGGCGGGAGACAGACACGATGGACACCTTCGTGGACTCCTCGTGGTACTTCCTGCGCTACTGCGACGCCGCCAACGACGAGGCCGCGTGGGACCCCGCGGCGCTGGCGCAGTGGATGCCCGTGGATCAGTACATCGGGGGGGTCGAGCACGCCATCCTGCACCTCCTCTACGCGCGCTTCTTCACCAAGGCCCTCGCCGACCTCGGGCACCTGAACTTCCAGGAGCCCTTCCAGGCGCTCTTCACCCAGGGGATGGTCACCAAGGACGGCGCCAAGATGAGCAAGTCCAAGGGCAACGTCGTCTCGCCCGCCTCGATCGTGGAGCGCCGCGGAGCGGACACCGCGCGCTGCTACATCCTGTTCGTCGGGCCCCCCGACCAGGACGCCGACTGGTCGGATGAGGGGGTGGAGGGGATCTATCGGTTCCTCGGGCGCCTGTGGCGGCTGGCCGCGGAGACGGCCGAGCGCCAGGACGTCGCCGGCGAGGAGGAGGCCGACCTGGAGCTGCTGCGCAAGAGCCACTGGGCGATCGACAAGGTCTCCACCGATCTGCGCCGCTTCGCCTTCAACACGGCAATCTCCGCGGTTATGGAGCTGCTGAACGAGTGCTCGCGCCTGCGCGACGCCGCCGGTGTTGCGACCCAGCGCTTCGCGCTCGCCACAGCGGCGTCGCTGCTGTTCCCCTTCGCCCCGCACGTGTGCGCGGACATCCACGACCTCCTCACCGGCGAGCGCGTGTGGGAGCAGCCCTGGCCGCAGGCCGACCCGGCGCTCCTGGAGCGCGAGTCCTACGAGCTCGTGTGCCAGGTCAACGGCAAGGTGCGCGACCGCGTGCAGGCCCCCACCGAGGCCGGCCCCGAGGAGCTCAAGGAGCTGTGCCGCGCGGCGCCCAACGTCGTGGCCCACCTCGATGGCAAGCAGGTGATCAAGGAGATCGTGGTGCCGGGCAAGCTCGTGAACATCGTCGTGCGCTGAGCGCCCAGCCGGCCGAGCCAGGCCAGTCATGGGATGGCGGCGCGTCGGGCGAGGGGCCTACACTCGGTCGGTGCCCGAGCTCAAGCCCGCCTATCTGATCCACGGCGACGATCACGGCGCCGTGGCCGAGCGCCGTGCGCGCCTGCGGGCCCTCGCCGAAGACGGGGGAGACGCGAGCAGCATCGAGCTGCTGGAGGGCGAGCAGGGGACCCCCGCGGGGGTCGCGTACGCGCTGTGCGCGATGACCTTCGCCGTTGGTCGCCGCGTGCTGATCGTCGACGGCGTAGAGCGCTGGAAGCAGGCCGAGGTCGAGCGCGACCTCGCGCCCGCGATGCGCGAGCTGCCGCCCGACACAACCATCGCGATGTTCGCGCGCGAGGAGGGCCGCGCGAAGGCCCCCGCGGCGCTGCACAAGGCTGTGGAGAAGGCGGGCGGCCAGGTGGTCGCGGAGTCCACCATCAAGCCCTGGGAGCTGCCCCGCTGGGTGCGCGAGCAGGCGGCGCGCATGGGGCTCACACTCGACGCGGCCGCCGCCAAGGCGCTCGTGGGTCAGGTGGGAGAGCGCCAGCAGAGGCTGCTGCGCGAGCAGGAGACGCTCGCGCTGGAAATGGACAGCGCGGGCGGCGGCGTGAAGGTGGGCAGCGAGGAGGTGGAGAGGAGGGCCGCGCAGTCCTCCCTCACGCGCGTATGGGGCCTCGCCGACACGCTCGTCGCGGGCGACGCGCCGGGGGCGCTGCGTGGATACCTCAGCCTGCGCGAGCAGGGCGAGCGCCTGCCCGGGCTCACCTTCGTGATGGCCGGACGCCTGCGCGAGGCGCTCGCGGTATCCCTGCGCCTCGCCGGCGGCGAGTCCGTGGCCGATGTCAAGCGCGGCCTGCGCATGCCCCCCCGCGCGGCCGAGCGCTTCGTCGCGGACGTCGCTCGCACCGAGCCCGAGCGGCTGCGCGCCTCGCTGCGTATTCTGGCCGACCTCGAACTCGACACGCGCGGGGGCGCGCTCGTGAGCGCGCACCGCTCGGGTGCATCCGGGTTGCAGGAAGACACGCTCGCGCTGCGCGCGATCGAGGCAGTTACGACTTGACGGAGGCCCTCACACGGGCCGCCCTGCTCTTCTTGTGCGCACCCGTGTTGCGGTGCAGCGCGCCGCGCTTCACGGCCTTGTCGATCGTGCGCACCAGCTCGCGGTGCGTGGCCTCCGCGGCGTCCTCCGTGCCGCCCTGCACGTCGGCCTCCAGCTTGCGGAAGTACGTCTTGATCGCCGAGGTGTAGTTGCGGTTCTCGAGGCGCTCGCGCTCGGAGCGCAGGATCCGCTTCTTCTGTGAGTGGATGTTGGCCATCGGTGGAGCGCCGTACTATAGCGGCCTTGTCCGCCACCGGAGAAGCCCCCGTGCCCTCACCGCAACCGCAGGGGCGGAGGATCGCCATCAACACCGCGATCGTCTCGATCGCCACCGGCGTCTCGCGGGTGGCGGGCCTCGGGCGCGAAGTGGTGGCGGCCTCCTACTTCGGCACCAAGGGGCCGGCCTCGGCCTTCACGCTGGCCTTCCTAGTCCCCAACCTGGTGGCCAACCTGTTTGCCCAGGCCGCCCTTTCCGCGGCGTTCGTGCCGGTGTTCACCGATCTGCTCCAGCAGGGTCGTCGCCGCGACGCCTTCCGCCTGGCCTCCACGCTGTTCTGGATCCTGCTGCTGGCGCTGGGTCTCATCACGGCGCTGTTCATACTCGCCGCGGGCCTGATCATGCCGCTGTTCACCGGCCCCACCTTCACCCCCGCGCTCGACACGCTCACGGTGGGCCTCTCGCAGGTGCTCTTCCCGGTGGTCATGCTGCTCGGGCTGAGCGGTTTGCTGGTGGGGATCCTGCAGTCCTACGACCGCTTCACCGTCCAGGCCATCGCTCCAGCTGTGTGGAACCTCGTGATCATCGTGCTGCTGGTGCTGCTGGTGCCGCACTTCCACGGCGAAAACCAGATCTACGCGCTGGCGATCGGCGTCCTCGTGGCGACCGGCGTGCAGTTCCTGATGATCCTGGGTGCGCTCGGGCGGATCGACTTCCGCCTGCAGTTCCACATCGACTGGCGCGACCCCCGCGTCAAGCAGATCTTCGTGCTGATGCTGCCGATCACCATCGGCCTTGGGATCGTGAACCTCGATCAGCTCATCAACACGGCCTTCGGCACGCTCGTCAACGTGGAAGCCCCGCGGGCGATCGACAACGCATTTCGCATCTACATGCTCCCGCAGGGCATGTTCAGCGTGGCGGTGGCAACCGTGCTCTTCCCCACGCTGAGCCGTCTCGCCTCGCGGCGGGACTCCGCGGGGATGCGCCGCACGGTGGGCAACGGCATGCGCCAGATCAACCTGCTGCTGATTCCCGCGGCGGCCTTCCTGATCGTGCTCACCACCCCGATCGTGCGGCTGGTCTTCCAGCGTGGCGAATTCGACCCGCGCTCGACCGAACTGGTGTCGATCGCCCTCTTCTGGTTCGCTCTGAGCCTTCCTTTTGGCGGCTTGAACCTGCTGCTCACGCGTACCTTCTTCGCGGTGCAGCGCCCCTGGATCCCCACGCGCATGGCGATGATCAACATGGCCGTGGACATCGTGGTGTCGATCGGCCTCTACAAGCCGCTGGGCATCGCGGGCCTCGTGATCGGCACGCTCGTGGCCAATGTGGTGATGACGGCTCTGCTGATGTACCGCCTGCGCATCGGCCTCAACGGGCGCGTGGAAGGCGCGCAGACGATCATGATCACCGCGCGCATTGTGCTCGCCTCCGCTCTGCTGGCTGGAGTGTCGTGGCTGGTCTGGTACGTGCTGAACTATCTCTTCGGCACATCCCTGCCCGGTCAGATCATCAGCGTCGGCGGGGCTGCCGGGGCGGGACTGTTTGTATATCTGCGCGCTGTGCTCATCATGCGCGTCCCCGAGGCCCATCAGGTGCGCAGCCTGATCGTGGGGCGTCTCGGACGGGCGTAAGCCACAAGTGCGACCGGGCGAGCCCAAAGGCCCGCCCGGTTACGCCCGGTCATAGATCGCCGCTTTACTACTACGTCCCAGGACTTCGTGTCTTCGCCTGGGCGGCATGACACTCCCGACCACCTGGACTGGCCGCTGGCCCGAGGGCCGGCGCGTTGCCAAGGCTTGGGTCCTTGCGGACCCCGGCCGAGTTGGCGATCCGCCGGACCACCAAGGCTAGCGCGCTGCGCAAGGGCTCCCATCACGCGACCCGCTGGGCGCGCCTCCGGGCGCGCCCCTTCTAGTCTGTGATCGAGAAAGAGGGGCCCGACTCCGTCGGCCTGCGGCCGACTACGTCACCCTCTATTGGCTCATGGACCAGGCGCACATCCGAAACTTCTCGATCATCGCTCACATCGACCACGGCAAGTCGACGCTGGCCGATCGCATCCTCGAGCTCACGCACACGGTGGCTGCGCGCGAGATGCGCGCGCAGTTGCTCGACTCGATGGATCTCGAGCGCGAGCGGGGCATCACGATCAAGGCGCAGGCCGTGCGCGTGTTCTTCACCGCGCGCGATGGCATCACCTACCAGCTGCACCTCATCGATACCCCCGGGCACGTGGATTTCACATACGAGGTCTCGCGCTCGCTCGCGGCGTGCGAGGGCGCGCTGCTCGTGGTGGACGCCTCGCAGGGGGTGGAGGCGCAGACGGTCGCCAATACGTATCTCGCGGTGGAGTCGGGGCTGGAGCTGATCCCCTGCCTGAACAAGATCGACCTCCCCGGCGCCGAGCCCGAGCGCGTGGCGGGCGAAGTGGCCGAGCTGATCGGCGAGCCCTCCGAGTCGATCCTGCGCATCAGCGGCAAGACCGGTGCGGGGGTGGGGGAGGTGCTGGAGGAGCTCATCGCGCGCGTGCCGCCGCCCGTGGGCGATCCCGAGGGGCCCCCGCGCGCGCTGATCTTCGACTCCGAGTTCGATCAGTACCGGGGCGTGATCGCCTACATCCGCGTCGTCGATGGGGTCTTCCGCAAGGGCGATGCGCTGCGCGCGATGGCCACCTCCACGCACGCCGACATCGACGACATCGGCTGCTTCTCGCCGCAGATGGTCCCCACCGATCGGCTCGCGGCGGGCGAGGTGGGGTACCTCATCACCGGCATCAAGGACGTTACGCAGCTGCGGGTCGGAGACACGCTCACAGTACACGCTCGCTCCAGCGCGGGGGCGGATGCGAGAGCGGGCGAGGCGACGGAGGCGCTCCCCGGCTACAGGGAAGTGAAGCCGATGGTGTTCTGCGGGCTCTTTCCGATCGACAGCGACAGCTACCCCGATCTGCGCGATGCGCTGGAGAAGCTCACGCTCAACGACGCGGCGCTCTCCTGGGAGCCCGAGACCTCGGATGCGCTCGGCTTCGGCTTTCGCTGCGGCTTCCTCGGCCTCCTGCACATGGACATCGTGCGCGAGCGCCTGGAGCGCGAGTACGACCTCGAACTGATGGCGACGATGCCCTCGGTGGAGTTCGACCTCACGCTGGGCAGCGGCGAGGAGCTCGAGGTGCACAACCCCTCCGATATGCCCGATCCGGGCACGATCGCGGAGATCCGCGAGCCCTTCATCACCGCTCAGCTGATCGCGCCGCGCGAGTACGTGGGCGCGATCATGGAGCTCTGTCAGGAGCGCCGCGGCGAGCACTCGGGCATGCACTACCTGTCCCCCGAGCGCGTGCAGATGAGCTACGAGCTGCCGCTCGCGGAAATCGTGCTCGACTTCTTCGATCAGCTCAAGTCGCGCACGCGCGGCTACGCATCGCTCGATTACGAGCTCAACGGGATGCGCCCCTCCGATCTGGTGAAGCTCGATGTGCTGCTCGCGGGCGATCCCGTGGATGCGCTGTCGATGGTGGTGCACCGTGAGAAGGCCTACGACATGGGGCGCACGCTCACCGAGAAGCTGCGCAAGCGCATCCCGCGCCAGCAGTACGACGTGCCGATCCAGGCCGCGATCGGCTCGCACATCATCGCGCGCGAGACCGTGAAGGCATTCCGCAAGGACGTCATCGCGAAGTGCTACGGCGGCGACATCACGCGCAAGCGCAAGCTCCTGGAGAAGCAGAAGGAGGGCAAGAAGCGCATGAAGCAGGTGGGCCGCGTGGAGGTCCCCCAGGAGGCCTTCCTCGCGGTGCTCGAGCTGGGCGAGGAGGGATAGGAGAAGGCGCCCGCGGGGCGGGCGCAGAGAGGGCCGCGCACCGCGAGGTCGAGCGCGCCGGGCGTCCCGTCGCGGCGTGGCTGTCGTCCACGCCGTCCCGCCGGGGCGGGGCTGTCGGAATAGGAGATGTGCGTGCCACCACGTTGAGTGAGCGCCGTCGCCTCTACCTCCTCGCGCGGGTGCTCGTCGCGCGCCACTACCGCAGGGATCTCACGCTCGAGACGGTCTCCGGTGCGTTGTCGTGCTCCTCGCGCCAGCTGCAGCGCGCGTACGCGCTCTTCGGAGAGCAGACCTTCCACGAGGATCTCGTCGCGCGGCGCCTGAGCGCCGCGGGCGAGTTGCTGGCCGAGCAGGCGATCCCGATCCGCGATGTGGCACGGCTGGTTGGCTATCGCAACGCCGCCCACTTCGCCGCGGCGTTCCGCCGCCGCTATGGGGTCTCCCCGGCGCGCTTTCGGTTGGAGGCCCGCTGCCGCCGCGCTTCGGCGTCCCTTGGCGCGGGCAAACTGGCGGGGGCGCCCCACATCGCAGGCGGTGTCTCCGGGGTGGGCAGTGGTTCTCACTAAGGTCGAGGAGGATGCCCCCGCAGACGATCTCCAACGAGCAATCCGAGGATGCCGAGCTGGCGGCCCATTCGCGGCGCCTGCGCAACAACCTGATCACGCTGGCCGTCTTCTTCATGCTCGTGATCGCGCTGCTGCTCGCGGTGCCCGGGCTGCGCTCGGTGGCCGAGCGCATCACCGATGCCCAGCCGGGATGGGTGGCGCTGGCGATCGCGCTGGAGATCCTCTCCTGCGCCGGCTACGTGGTCCTGTTCAGGCTGGTCTTCGGCAGGTTGGGCCGCGCACTGAGCTACCGGCTCTCGCTGGCCGAGCTCGCGGTCAACTCGGTGGTGTCGGCGGGCGGCATCGGCGGACTGGCGCTGGGGGCGTGGGTGCTGCGCAGCAAGGGCGTCTCGGTGGAGCGCGTCGCCAAGCGCTCGGTGCTGCTGTTCGTGCTCACCTCCGCCGTCAACGTGGGGGCGGTGGTTGCGATCGGGATACCGATGTGGCTCGGACTGCTCGAAGGCTCGCGCAATCCGCTGCTCACGCTGCTGCCCGCGCTGCTCGCGCTCGCGACGATCCTCGGAACCCTCGCCGTCGCCAGATGGGCGCAGGCGCTCACCGACAGCAAACGCATCGATGGGCGCACCGCCGTGGCGCTCACGGCCGTGAGCGATGGCGTGCACGAAGCGGTGCGCCTCATCCGCGAGCACGATTGGCGCCTGTTGGGCTCGGTGGCGTACTGGCTGTTCGACAACCTCGCCCTCTTCGCGTGCCTTGCGGCGTTTGGTCCCACGCCGTCCTTCTGGGCCGTCGCGATGGCGTACCTGGTGGGGATGCTCGCCAACTCGATCCCCATCCCCGGGGGCTTCATCGCGGTGGAAGGCGGTCTGTTCGGGATGCTCCTGCTGTTCGGGGTTCATCCCGCGAGCGAGGCGCTCGCCGCCGTTGTGGCCTTCCGCGCCATCTCGCTGTGGATCCCCGCGGTGATCGGCACTCTCGCGTTCCTGGGCCTGCGCCGCGAGATCGGCAAACCGCTCGCGCCCGTCGCGCCGGGGTAGGCGCCGGTCGTACCGCAGGCCCCGCGTGCGAGCGGCCGGACGGTTCCGCGCTACTCAGAGAGGCGTTCGTTGAGCGCTTCCACCGCACGCGCGCGCTGGCACGCTCCCATCGGCAGGTTGTTCATCGCCGCGCGCACGCGCTGCGACTGCGCGCCATAGAGTCCCGGGCAGTACACCGGCCGGGGCAGGGGCCCGCTCGAGGACCCCGGCGCGTTGAGCGGGCGCAGCGCCAGCGCCGCGCTCATCGCGTGCGCGAGGGTGTCCGAGAACACGTCGATCGCCTGGCGTCCGCTGTAGAGCTCGATCGAGCGCCCTTCGTCGTAGATCACGGCGGGCACCCCGCGGATCACCGCGTTGCGCTGTGGACCGAGGTCCCTGTTGGAGTGCAGCCGGTAGATCACGGTGGTGACCTGGAGGGGCAGCATGCAGCTGCCCCCGCCCAGCACGCTCGGCTGGCGTACGCAGTCGCCGTAGTACACGCTGTCCCCGATCGAGGGGCTGTAGCTCTTCTGCCCATCCACCGCCGTGAGCGGCGAGGCGCCGAAGTTCGGTCCCACCCAGTAGATTGGGTAGTAGGGGAACACCTCGGCCTCCGCGAGCGCCGCCGCTTGGAGCGGGAGGGGATGACCGGTGGAACAGCCTCCCGCGAGCAGCGCGCAGGCCAACGCGGTAAGGGCAGCGCACAGGTATGCCCCGGCTCTTACGCTGGGCGCTCTGTAGCGGTTCGCCATCGGGTTCGCCATCGCGGCCATTATCGAGCAGCCGGCGAGAGACAGCTACTTCCATGTGCCTTGACTGTTGACACCAGTACAGACCCGCGCTGCAGGCCAAGCGGTCTCTTCGCGTGTGTGCCGGGGTCCGGTGGGGTAGCGCACCGGACCCCGGACGTTCGTTCGGGCTCGCCCTGGGCGCTATTGGTCGCCGCGGCCGGCGTCGCGCTGTGGCTGCTCGTCGATCCACGCACCCCGGACCTCGCGGCGCAGGTGTACCGCGTGAGCCTCTTTCGCCACGTGGGGTTCGCGGTGTGGGATGAGCACTGGTACGCCGGGCACGCGCTGCTCGGCTACAGCCTCACCTTCCCGCCCCTCGCGGCGCTGCTGGGGATGCGCACGGTGGCGGCCCTCTCGGTGCTCGTCTCGGCTGGGCTGTTCGAACGTCTTGTGCGCGGCCTCTACGGCGAGGCCGCGCGCTGGGGGACGGTGTGGTTCGCGCTGGCGGCCCTCGCGGACATCTGGATCGGGCGCCTCACGTTCGCGCTGGGCGTGGCCTTCGCGGTTGCCTGTTCTCTCGTCTTCCTGTGGCCCGAAGGTCGAGGCCGGAATCGAGGGCGCGGGCGGAGATTACCGGCGCCCACCCGGGGCGCGGATGCGCGTGAGCGGAAGCAGGGGTGGGTGCGTGGCGCGATCGTGGTTGTCCTTGCGGTGCTGTGCTCGGCAAGCAGCCCAGTGGCGGGGTTGCTGCTGGCGCTCCTGGCCCTCACGCACTCGCTCCTCACGCGCTCGCCGCGCGCGGGGCTGCTCGTGGGCGCCCCCGCGGTAGCCGTCACGGTGGCGCTCGCTCTGCTCTTTCCCGAAGGGGGTTGGGAGCCCTACCCGACGACCTCCTTCCTCGCGACGGTGGCGGTGGTGGTGGGCTTCCTGCTGGTGCTCCCCGCGGGCCGGCGCGAGCTGCGCGTGGGTGCGCTGGTGTACCTGGGGGTGTGTGTGCTCAGCGTGGCGCTGCAAACCCCGATGGGCGCCAACGTCGAGCGCTACGGTCTGCTGCTGGCGGCCCCGCTGCTGCTCTGCGCGCTGGGCGAGCGTAGCGGGCGGTTTGGACCCGCGGCCCTTGCCGTGCTGTGCGGGGTCGCCGTGTGGACCGCGTGGGGCCCCGTGCGCGAGACCGCGGCGGTGGCTGGGGACCCATCGACGGGTGCGGCCTACTACGTGCCGCTGCAACGCTTCCTGGCAACCCACGGGGGCGGGCTCGTGCGCGTGGAGGTGCCGTTCACCCGCGGCCACTGGGAGGCTGCCTGGCTGGCGCCCTCCGTTTCGCTGGCGCGCGGCTGGGAGAAGCAGCTGGACACCCGCTATGACCTCGTGCTGCTGCGGCACGGGTTGACGGCGGTGGGCTACCGCGGGTGGCTGCGCCGGCAGGCCGTGAGCTACGTTGCCCTTCCCGACGTTCCCCTGGATCCCTCGAGCGCTCAGGAGGGGCGCCTGATCGAACACGGGCTGCCCTATCTGCGGGAGGTCTTCTCGAGCCGGCACTGGCGGGTGTACCGGGTGCTGCGCTCCACTCCGCTGGTGCAGGGTCCGGGCCGGCTCACTGCCCTGGGGCATGACTCCTTCGCGCTACAGGCTCGCGCCGCGGGCAGCTTCCTGGTGCGCATCCACTACACGCGCTACTGGACTCTCACCAGCGGAGCCGGGTGTGTGGGTCCGGCCGCGGGGGGCTGGACCTCGGTGGACGTTTGGCGCGCGGGGAACGTCGGTGTCGCAGCGCACTTCTCGCTCGGTCGGGCGTTGGGAGGCAGCGGTTCATCCTGCTCCCGTGCTCGGTGAGCGGCCGCGGGCGAGGCGCTCAGCGCGGGGCGAGACCGTACAGCCCGGTGTACCCCGTGAGGTAGATGTTGGTGCCGTCGGTGATCACCGAGTCGAAGGCGCCGGTGTTCATCGTGAAGAGCACCCTCCCGGTTGAGATTCCCAGGCCGATCGTGCTGCGCGTGCCGAGGTCGGCGAAGTACACGATCCGCCCGACGATGGTGGGAGACCCGGAGATGCGCCCGTGCGCGTTGTAGCTCCACTCGACGTGGCCCGTGCGGGCGTTGAGGGCGTAGAAGCGGCCGTCGTAGGAGCCCGCGTAGAGGGTGGGCCCCCATCCGGGGGCGTTGGTGACCGCGGGCGAGGAGTAGACGTAGGCGCCCGTTTGATATGCCCAATCCAGGCTTCCGGAGGAGGCGTCGTAGGCGTAGATGCGTCCGTCGGTGTTCCCCAGGAACACGCGCCCGTAGGCGACGGCGGCGGTGGAGTAGAACGTGCCGCTGCCCAACAGCGCTCCTTCGCTGCCGCTGCGCCACAGCCGCCTGCCCGTCTGCTCGCTGAGCGCTTGCACCTCGCCGGAGTAGTCACCGAAGTACAGCGCCCCGCCCGCGAGCGTGGGGCTGGCCTTCACCGCCCCCCCGGCGTGGTAGGTCCAGATGACGTTGCCGTTGCGCGCGTTCAGCGCGTACACGGTGCCGTTCTGGGAACCGAAGAAGAGCTTGCCGTGGTCGAGCATGGGAGAGGACTCGCTGGGGCTGGGCAGATCGCGCGACCAGAGCACCTTCCCGGTGGTGTAGTTCACCGCCGCGACGCGCCCGCGCTGGAGGTGGGGCGAGCGGGCGAGCACGGTGGCGTACACCGTGTTCCCCGCCACCGCCGGGGTCGAGGCGGAGCGGGCGCCCAGGGGGCGGTTCCAGAAGGAGCGCCCGGTGTGCTTGTCGATGGCCCTCAGCACGCCATCGTCGGAGAGCTGGAAGAGATGGTCTCCATAGAGCACGGGCTGGAACTCCAGCAGCACGTCGCCGCCGTGGGCCCACAGCTGCTTGAACGGCGGGCGCAGGCCATCGGAGCCCGGAAAGAAGCGCGTGTGGTTCTTGTCGTAGCCATACAGCGGCCACGCCGAGCGGTCCGGCCCGCGGGCGGGACGCTTGGGCGGCGCTTCGGGCACGAAGCGCGCGTGGGGATGGTAGATCGAGCCGGTGCGGTGGCGCTCGTACAGATACCCCCCCAGCGCCAGCGCGGCGATGAGCAGGAGGGCGGGCAGCGCGAGCCAGCGGCGCTTCACGCAGCGAGCTTCGACGAGGAGGCGGGCTCTCCCCCCTGACGCTGCTGCCGCGCGATCGTCTCCTCGGCAAGAGCCGGCGCTCCCCCGCGCTGCGTCGATCGCGGGGCCGCTCGGGCATGGGTGGCCCGCCGCCGCGCCGCTGGGCGCTGGGCGATCCGCGCGAGCAGGCGCCCCGCGTTGAGCGCCACCAGCCAGACCAGCGCGATCGCAAGCAGCACGAGGGTCAGGCCGGAGACCAAGGCAAGGACGTCATGATTGCCCTGCAGCGACCAGTTCCACAACAGGTAGTCGCCGAGCGCGAGCACGGAAACAAGGGCCACAGGCCGATGGTGCACGTATTGCACCCTAACGGTCCGAAGGGACGGATGCCTGCCACCGGCGCGCGGCGGCGTATGCTGCCGCCTCGTGGATGGCGCTGCGGAGAGTCATGGCGAAG
>JBIOES010000021.1:0-21513 GCA_044446265.1 Solirubrobacterales bacterium | reverse complement strand
CCCGGGGAGGGGCGGGATCTGATCCCTGGAGCGGCTCGATTTCGATGTAGCAGTCGCCGAACTGCCCGCGGCCCCCCGTCTGCTTCTTGTGGCGCCCGTGGGCGCGGGCGGGTTTGCGGATCGTCTCCCGGTAGGGAACCCGGGGCGGCTTGAGGGTGACCTCTACGCCAAAGCGCTCGCGCAGGCGGTCCACGACCACCTCCACGTGCACCTGCGAGAGCCCCGCGACGATCTGCTCGCCCGTCTGCGGATCGCGGTGCAGATCGATCGTGGGGTCCTCCTCCTGGAGGCGGCGCAAGGAGCTGAACACCTTGTCCTCGTCGCCCCTGCTGCGGGGCTCGATCGCGAAGGCCATCACCGCTGGCGGCAGACGCGGGCGGGGCATCTCGATCGCCTCATCCCGCGACGCCAGCCAATCGCCCGCGCGCGTCTCCTTGAGCTTCGCCACCGCGCCGATGTCCCCCGGGCCGAGCTCATCGAGGTGCGCCACCTCCTTGCCCTCGAACGCCAGCAGCTGGCCGATGCGCTCTTTGGCGTGGACGTGCGTGTTGAGCGCGTGGCTGTCGTGGCGCAACGTCCCCTGGTAGACGCGCAGCAGGTTGATGCGCCCCGCGAAGGGGTCCGCGCGCGTCTTGAAGACATAGGCGAACAGCTCGCGCTGCGGGTCGGGCGAGAGCTCGAGCGCCCCCACCCGCAGCGGCCCGTGCTTGACGGGCGAGGGCAGATCCTCGACGATCGCCGCGAGCAGGCGCGAGGTGCCGACGTTATGGGTGGCGACGCCGCACACCACGGGGAAGATCAAGCCGTGGTTGGTGCCCTCCTTGAGCGCCGCGACGATCTCCTCGTGGGAGATATCCTCGCCCTCCAGGTAGCGCTCCATCAGCGCGTCGGAGACCTCGGCGACCTCGTCCATCAGCTTCTCGCGGTATTCCTGCGCCTGAGCGAGCATGCGCTCGGGGATCGGCTCCTCCTTCGCGGCTCCGCGCGCGGCCGTGTCCGGGTCGTGGCGCAGTGCGATCATGTCGATCAGGTCGATCACCCCCTCGAGCTCGTGCTCGGAGCCCATCGGGATCTCGGTCGCCACCACGTGCGGGCCGAAGGCGGCCTTCAGCTGCTCCAGTGTGCGAAAGAAGTCGGCGCGCTCGCGATCGAGCATGTTCACGAACAGCAGGCGCGCGATGTCGAGCTCCGAGGCGCTCGCCCACAGGCGGCTGGTGGAGACCTCCACGCCCATCACCGCGTTGACGACGAATACCGCCGACTCGCACACGCGCAGCGCTCCCAGGGCGTCGGCCACGAAGCTCGGCTCGCCGGGGGTGTCGAGCAGGTTGATCTTGCGCCCCTCCCACTGAAACGAGCTGAGCGCCGTGGAGATCGACATCTGCCGTGCCCGCTCATCGGGGTCGGAGTCCGAGACGGTGCTGCCGTCGGGGACGGTCCCCAGCCGGCTGCTCACCCCAGCCTCGAACAGCAGCGCCTCGTGCAGCGAGGTCTTCCCGGCGCCGCGATGTCCCACTAAAGCCACATTGCGGATCCGATCCGCTGGGTGCATCAGTCGAAACTATCGCTCTGCATACGCGAGCGCAAGCGAAGGACCGCCTTGGTGTGAAGCTGGGAGATGCGCGACTCGGTCACCCCCAGGACCTCGCCGATCTCGCGCAGGGTGAGGTTCTCGTAGTAGTACAGCGCGATCACCAGCTTCTCGCGCTCGGGCAGGCGCGCGATCGACTCGGCGATGCGGTCCTTCAGGTCGCCCACATCCAGCACCTTGGCCGGATCCGGCGCACCAGGATCCTCGAGCGTGTCCATCAGCGACACCTGATCGCCGCTGGAGTCGGAGACGCTCCACAGCTCGTCCAGCGCGGCCATCGAGGAGTGCGAGATCGCGAGCAGCGAGTCGTGCAGCTCGGTGAGGGGGACGTTCAGCTCTTTCGCCATCTCCTCGTCGGTGGGCGCCCGCTGCAGGCGATTCTCGAGCTTGGCGTTGACGCGCTCGATCTCCCGCGCGCGGGCGCGCACGCTGCGCGGCACCCAGTCCATCGAACGCAGCTCGTCGATGATGGCGCCCTTGATGCGCGTGATCGCATAGGTCTCGAACTTGATCTCACGCGAGAGGTCGAAGCGCTCGATCGCGGAGATCAGCCCCACGAGACCGTAGGAGATGAGGTCGGCCTCCTCCACGTGTGGAGGCAGCCCCGCGGCGGTGCGCCCCGCGACGTACTTCACGAGCGGCGAGTAGGCCACCACCAAGCGCTCGCGCGCACGTGTATCGCCGTCGGACTTGTAGCGCCGCCACATTTCGCGCAGCTCGATCGATTTGACGTTCGTCTCCAACGTTCGTCTCCAGGGTCTCCCCCGCCGATCAGGCCCGCGGGTGACTGCGCGTGTAGGCGCTTCTGAGCCTCGCTGACTCTACCCGAGTGTAAACCTGAGTGGTTGACAGGCTCGCGTGGCCCAGCAGCTCCTGAATCGTGCGCAGGTCCGCTCCGCCGTCGAGCAGGTGCGTGGCGAAGCTGTGGCGCAGCGTGTGTGGGGAGACCCCGGCGGGCAGTCCCGCACGCGCGCCCCACACGCGCAGGCGCCGGCGCACGTCGCCCGTTCCCAGCGGACGCCCGGACTTGCTCAGGAACAGCGCCCGCTCGCCATCACCGCCGAGCAACGCCCCCCGCCCACGCTCCAGGTAGAGCGCAAGCGCGCCGAGCGCCACCTCCCCCACCGGCTGAAAGCGCGTCTTGCGGCCCTTGCCCTCCACGCGTAGCTGCTCCCCGTCGTGGTCCACGTCGGCGAGCGTGAGCGACACGAGCTCCTCGGCGCGCAGCCCGCAGGCGTAGGCCAGCTCGAACAGCGCGCGGTCGCGCAGCTCGAGCGCCGTTGAGGCCGGGATGCTGTCCAGCAGCCCCGCGACCTCGCGGGCCTTCAACACGCTCGGCAGGTGCGAGGGCCGGCGCGGCGTGGACACCAGATCGGCGGGGCTCTGGGCGATCAGGCCGTGCTCGCGCTGGCTGCGAAACAGCGCGCGCAGCGCGGCCAGCTTGCGCGCGGAGGTCGCGGGCGAGGCTCCCCCCTCCGAGAGACGGGCGACGTAACGGCGCACCGTCCTGGGGCCCACGGCCTCGGGCGCGAGCCCTTGGGATGCGGCCCAGCGGGCGAACTGGCCGATGTCCACACGGTAGGCGCGGTGGGTCTTCTCGGCGGCGTCGCGGCGGCGCAGGTCGCTTTCGAGCAGTTCGAGGGCCGCCTGCCACCGCTGCTCGATCTGGTGCGTGGGATCGGCGGTGGCGGCGACGCTCATGGCGGAGAGGTTCGCCGCCGGCGCCCCCGGGCCTGCCTTGGGGCGGGTAGGTCAGCGACGCCGGTGGAGGTCCGGCTCTAGCGCGCCAGCGAGCGCGGCGCTCCGGCGAGCACCGGCTCCAGCAGGCGCGCCAGCTCAAACCAGTCCGCGGCGCTGAGGATGTCCTCTTCCTCGCGGAGGTCCCTGTTCCAGGGGTGTTCGATCGTGGCCGCCAGGATGCCGTGTTCGATCGCGGGAGCAAGATTGAGGGGGCTATCGTCGATCAGCAGATCGATGCCGAGCTCCACGCAGCGGGAGACCTTGTCGTGGGAGCAGTGCAGGTCGTCGAAGGGCAGCCCGATGAGCTCCAGCCACGCGCGGGTCGCCGCGCCGCGGTCGCCGTCGCGGTGACTGGTGATGTGCACGAAATGGCCCTGCCCGTGCCAGGCCCGCACCGTCTCCACGGCCCCCGGATAGGGGTCGCCGGCGAGAATCAGCTCGTCGCTGTGGCTCTCGTGGATGCACAGCTTCAGCTGCTCGGGGCGCAGGCGCGTGATGCCCCACGAGAGCTGCTCCTCATAGGGCAGATCGACGCCGAAGCGCCGAACCGAGACCTCCGAGAGGACGTCCCAGTAGTGGTGCAGCGTGGAGTCGATGTCGATCGCGATCCGCATTCAGCCCGTAAACTGCCGTCCGGTGTCCGGCATTTCCGCAACCCCCGCCCCCGCGTCCAGCGAACCCTACGGCCCGGCCGGGCGCGCCCCTTGGCTCGATGTCGACTGGCGAGAGCACCAGCGCTGGGTCACTGTAGAGGATCGGCCGGTCAATGTGGTCGAGTTGGGCGAGGGGCCGCCGATCGTGTTCGTGCACGGGTTGGGGGGCTCATGGACGAACTGGCTCGAACAGCTGCCGGTCTTCGCCGCCTCCCACCGCGTGATCGCGCTCGATCTTCCCGGCTTCGGGCACTCGCCGATGCCACGGGAGCAGATCACGATCTCCCACTATGGCCGCGTGCTCGATGGGGTGATGGATGCCTTGAAGCTCGATGCCGCGACTGTCGTTGGCAACTCGATGGGGGGTTTCGTCTCCACGGAGCTGGCGATCGCGTTTCCCCAGCGGGTGGAGCGCCTCGTGCTGGCGGCCCCGGCGGGCATCAGCAGCTACGGGAGCCCCGATGGGTTGCGCCTGGCGATGGTCGTTCGCCGCCTGCGACCGTTGCTCACCGCTCAGGGGCAGTGGCTGTCAGCCCACGCGGACGCCGTCGCGCGCCGGCCGCTGCTGCGCATGGCGACCCTGAGCAACATCGCACGCTACCCCAGCCGGCTGCCGCCGGCGCTCGCGGCGGAGGCCCTGCGGGGAGCGGGCAAGCCGGGTTGGGTGGACGCCCTGGCGGCGAACCTGAACTACGACTTCCGCCACCGCCTGCCCGAGATCGCCTGTCCCACGCTGGTCGTGTGGGGAGATCGCGACCGCATAATCACCGTGCGCGACGCCGATGTGTTCACGGAGCTGATCCCCAACGCGCGCAAGGTCATCCTGCCCGACACCGGCCATGTGCCGATGCTGGAGCGCCCGGCGCGGTTCAACGAGCTGCTGGAGGGATTCCTCAGCGAGTGATCGCGCCCTGCGCGGCCGATCCGACGAGCTTGGCGTACTTCTGGATGGCGACCTCGATGTGCTCGTCGGCGCGCGGGGGCGGCACGTAGTACGCCAGTCGCTCGGCGATCTGCTCATCGCTGAGCGCGACGTCGATGCGGCGCGAGTCGACATCGATCGTGATCTCGTCGCCGTCGAGCAGCGCCCCGATCGGCCCCCCGCGGGCCGCCTCCGGAGCGACGTGGCCCGCCATGAACCCGTGCGTGGCGCCGGAGAAGCGCCCGTCGGTGATGAGCGCGACGGTCTCCCCCAGCCCCTCGCCGACGAGGGCGGCGGTGACGGAGAGCATCTCGCGCATGCCGGGGCCCCCGGCGGGGCCCTCGTTGCGGATGACGACGACGTCGCCGGCGTTGATGTCCTTGGCGAGGACGGCGGCCATCGTGGCCTCCTCGCCATCGAACACGCGCGCGGGGCCGACGTGGCGGCGGCGCTCGTGGCCGGCGAGCTTGACGACGCAGCCGTCGGGGGCGACGTTGCCGCGCAGGATGGCGAAGCCGCCGGTGGGCTTGAGGGGGTCGGAGAGTGGGCGCACGACGCGCTGGCCGGGCGTCTCGGATGCCTCGGCGGCGTGCTCGCTGATCGTGCGCCCGGTGACGGTGGCGGCGGAGTCGTGCAGCAGGCCGGCTTCGTGCAGGCGTCTCAGCACGAGCGGCACGCCACCGGCCTCGTAGAGATCTGTCGCCACATACTGCCCCCCCGGCTGCAGGTCGCACAGCAGCGGGGTGCGCTCGGAGATGCGGTCGAACTCGTCGATCGAGAGCGGGATGCCCATTTCGTGGGCGACAGCGAGCAGGTGCAGGACGATGTTGGTGGAGCCGCCGCTGGTGGCGCCGGCGGCGATCGCGTTCTCCAGGGCGTCCTTGGTGATGATCTCGCTGGGAAGCTGCCCGCGGCGCAGGACGTCCATGACGAGCTCCCCGCACTGGAAGGCGACCTCGAGCTTGCGCCCGTCCTCGGCGGGCACCATCGAGGAGCCGGCGGGCGAGATGCCGAGCACCTCGAAGGCCATCGCCATCGTGTTGGCGGTGAACTGGCCGCCGCAGGCCCCCGCGCCCGGCGAGGCGGCCTCCTCGAGCGCGTGCAGCTCGGCCTCGGTGATCTTGCCCGCGGCGTACTCGCCGACGGCCTCGAAGACCTGCTGGATGGTGACGTCGTGGCCCTGGAAGCGCCCCGGCCGGATCGAGCCGCCGTAGAGCATCAGCCCGGGGATGTCCAGGCGCGCGAGCGCCATCACGGCGGCGGGGATCGTCTTGTCGCAGCCGGAGATGACGACGAGCGCGTCGAAGAGGTGCGCGGAGGCGACGAGCTCGATCGAGTCGGCGATCAGCTCGCGCGAGACGAGCGAGGCGCGCATCCCGGAGGTGCCCATCGTGATGCCGTCGGAGATGGCGATCGTGTTGAGCTCCATCGGCGTGCCCCCCGCGGCGCGGACGCCCTCCTTGACCTTCGCGGCGAGCACGCGGTTGTTGAAGTTGCACGGCATCGTCTCGATCCAGGAGTGCGCGACGCCGACGATCGGCTTGGCGAGATCCTCGGCGCTGTAGCCAACGCCGTGCAGGTAGGCGCGCGCCGCGGCGCGCTCGGGACCCTCGGTGAGAGCGCGGCTGCGGTGCCTGGTGTCGAAGGGGGGATCGCTCACGACGCGGGAACACTATCCGCGCCGCCGCGATCGCGCTCGATGCGCGCGCGCTCCCAGCTCGATAGGCGCGCGAGGTCGCGGCGCACCGCGTGGAGGTCGATCTGCCGGCCGGGGAGGTGCATGTTGGCGTCGGAGATCAGCTGACGCTCGTTGGCGGTGAGCGCCATCCACTTGGCGAGTACGTCGTCGGAGTCCGGCAGCCGCGAGCTGCCATAGGGGCGGGTGCGATCGGGAAAGGCGACGCAGTACTCGTTGAGCAGCGCTCCCGTCTGCGGGAGGTAGGCGACGATCGGCTGGTGCGGGTAGACGAGGTACGCGTAGGGAGCCCCCGGGGCGTCCCCGGCGACCCCGCCGCTCGTGCCGCCCCACACGCGCAGGAACCCGAGATCGCGGTACATCGCCCACTCCTCCTCGTTCACGCACGAGCGCAGCAGGGCGCGGGCGCGCTGCTCGGCGCGCAGTTCGCGCCCGGGGTCGTATCCGACCTGCGCAGGCCGCGCCGCGCGGGCGCGAGCGGGGAGGGCGCGCAGTCCCTGCGCCGCGGCTCGCACCCTCGGCGCGAGCAGATCCCACAGCAGGGCCAGCAGGACGAGCGCGGTGGCGCAGAGCGCGAGCGGCACGGTGCGCTCGTCTAGCGCGCGCCGCCGGCGGCGCGCGGGAAGAAGATCACGCGCTCGGCGTCGCGCGGCACCTCGGCGAAGCTCCTCACCATCTCTGCCTCGCGACGGCCGCCGCTGGTGCGAGTGGGCACGGCGGCCCACATGCCGGCGTCGAGCTCGCGGCGGAACGCCTCGATCAGCAGCGCCTCCTGCGCGGGCACTCCCACATCGCCCTCGGCGAGCACGACCTCGCCGTGGCCGGGCTTCAGACGCAGCAGCCTCATCGCGCGATTATGGCAAACGGGTGAGGAGGGATCTCCTGTTGAGAACGACTTGGATGGGCTACGCTGACGCTCCGCCGCGATGGCCGCGTTGTGCAGTTCTAACTGGATCGGCGGGCAGAGAGGCCGAGGATGTCAACGGGGCCGGCTCCCGTGCCGACGTCGCGCAGCCCGTTGGCGACGGCTGAGCCGGCGAGAGAGCGCGCGCTGCGCGCCGCCTGAAGCGGTGTGCGGCCGAGCGCGAGCTGAGCGGCGAGAACAGAGGAGTGGGTGCAGCCGGATCCGTGCGCGGCGCCGTCGGGGTGGCGCTCGCCCGGTATCTCGACGATCCGCCCGTCGCCGCGGCTGTCGAGGAAGAGATCGGTCGCCTGCTCGCGATGGCCTCCGGTGAGGACGACGATGCGGGGACTGAGGGAGAGCACGGCGCGAGCCAGATCCTCTCCATCGATCTCGGGGTCCCCGCCCGCGAGCGCGCGCGCCTCGGGCAGGTTGGGGGTGAGCACCGTGGCACGGGGCAGGATCTCCTCGATCAGCGCCTGCTGGGCGTCGGCCTCGAGCAGCCGCGCGCCCGACTCGGCGACCATCACGGGATCGACGACCACCGGGGTCTCCGCGGGCAGCTCGTCGAGCGCCTGCGCCACGGCAAGCGTGATGGCGACGGTGCCGAGCATCCCCACCTTGATGGCTCCCACGTCGATGTCGGCCACCACGGCGCGCACCTGGGCAAGGACGATCTCGGGAGGCACGGGGTGGATCGCGCTGACGCCCACCGTGCTCTGCGCGGTGATCGCGGTGATCGCGCACGTTCCATGCACCCCGCAGCGCGCGAACGCCTTCAGGTCGGCCTGGATGCCGGCCCCGCCGCCGGAGTCCGACCCGGCGATGGTGAGCGCGCAGGGCGTGGGTCCCTCTGGCGCGCGAGTTTCCGATGGACTCGCCGCCGCCTGACCCTCGGTGAGCCGATGGTTCCTCGATAGTGCTCTATGTGTCTCTGACGTCACGATCTTGCAACAGTAACGGCACAAACTGGACAATCAGGACACACTGGGGAAGCTAGCTTGGCGGCCATGCGGAGCATCTCACGCATTCCCACGCCTGAGCGTCACCGGCGCGAGCCGAGCGCGCCGCGGTCGGGCCCCGGAGGCGAGCGCCGCGAGGATCCACGCCGCGTGCTCGGCCGCCTCGGCGAGGAGCTCGCGGCGGCGCACTTGGAGCGGCTCGGCTTCGCGCTGCTCGAACGCAACGCGCGCACTCGCCACGGAGAGATCGATCTGATCGCCTTCGATGGACACACGATGGTCTTCGGGGAGGTCAAGACAAGGCGACTCGTAGGCAACCCAAGAGCAAGGAGAGGTCCAGACGAACACCCCCTCGCGGGACTGCGACCGCGCCAGCGAGCCCGCCTGCGCCGCCTTGCGGCGGCGTGGCTCTACGATCAGGCGCGCATCCGTCCCAACGCCCACACGATCCGCTTCGACGCGATCGGCGTAACCGTCGACGCACGCGACAACCTCGTGCGCCTCGACCACATCGAGGGAGCCTGGTAGCAAGAAACCGCCCGACAGCCCAGCTGCGCAGCGCGAAGCACCATCGGCCGCCTCAGCTACATGGCGAGCTGCTGATAAGCAAGCGACTGAAATGACATGCGGTGCAGCGGCGAGACCCCTTGGCGCAGGATCGCCTCGCGGTGCTCGGGAGTGGAGTAGCCGACGTGCTCGTCGAAGTGCCAGCCGGGGTGCCGGGAGTCGGCGTGGCGCATGTAGCGGTCGCGCGTCACCTTGGCCACGATCGAGGCCGCCGCGATCGCGGCGCTCGTGGCGTCCCCGTTGACGACCGCTCGGTGGGGACGCTGCAGCCCCGCCACCGCGAAGCCGTCTGTGAGACAGATGACCTCGCCGTGCACCCCCTCGGTGACCCCCACGATTGCGTCGCGCAGGGCGGCGAGGTTCGTTATGTGCAGGCCGCGCGCGTCGATCCCGCGCACGCACCTGGAGACGACCGCGACGCGCGCGGCGCTGCGCAGAACGAGCGGGTAGAGCTCCTCGCGCGCCTCGGGCGTGTGCTGCTTGGAGTCGTTGAGCGCGCTCAACGAGCGCAGCTCGCGGGTGCCGAGAGCCTTGTAGTCGAAAAGCACTCCAGCCGCCACGAGCGGTCCGGCGAGACAGCCGCGCCCGGCCTCGTCCGCGCCCGCCACCAGGCGCGCGCCCAGCGCGCGGTCGAAGGCGAACAGGCGCCTGCCGCTGGTCTTGCGGCGTGCGCGCCGCCGCGCGGTGCGCCGGGCGCGCTCGGGAGGCGAGGCTTCAGAGGAAGCCGACGCGATCGGGTGGCCAGTAGGTGGCAAAGGCCTGCCCGATGATCCATCCGGTGGGGACCGGTCCCCAGTATCTGCTGTCGTCGGACTCGCCACGGTTGTCTCCCATCATGAACCAATGACCGGGCGGAACCTTGATGGGAGTGGGGAAGTTGCACTGCGAGCGCGCTCCGCAGGGGCGGATGTAGCCGTCGCTCTCGGGCTTGCCGTTGCGGTACAGGTGCCCTTCGCGGATGAAGATCGTGTCCCCCGGCCCCGCCACGATGCGCTTGATGAAGTTCACGCTCGAGTGTTCGGGCTCGGGTTCCGCGCATGCGGCTCCTCCGGGCGTGACCATGTGAGGCGTCGGCCCGCACATCTCCTGTTCGGCTTCCTTGGGGGGGTGGAACACCGCGATCTCGCCCACGTGCGGTTCGCCGAAGCGCATGCCGATGCGGTTGACGAGCACGCGCTGGCCGATCGCGAGCGTCGGTTCCATCGAGGCGCTGGGGATGCGGTAGGGCTTGACGATGAACGCCTGGATGAGCAGCGCCAGGCCGAGTGCGATCACGACGATCACGACCAGCTCGACGATCGAGTTGGTCGTTGACTTCGACTTGGTCTTCGAGCGAGCCATCACGCGGCCCCGCCGTTCACTCGGGGCGCTCGCCGGCGGGCTCGCCCTCCGGGGCGGCGCCGGCGTCGGAGGAGGAGTCGGCCTCGTTCGAGGCTGCCGCGGAGGGGTCGTCCGCCTGCCTGTGCCCCGCTATGGGGTGCGCGTCGCCATCTGCGGCGGGCGCCTGCGCATCGGCCTCTCCAGCCGCCTGCGAATCGGCCTCCGGTCCCCCCTGAGGCTCGCTGCTCGGTGTGCCCTGCGCGACCGCCTCCTCCGCGACCGCTCCGTCTCCATTGGCCTGCGCGTCCTGTGGCGCAGCCTCGGCGAGCGCTGGCTCCGCGAGCAGGCCCGGCTCGACCGTCTCTTCGGGCCCGGTATAGCGGCGCTCGCGCACCCGCGCACGTTTGCCCACGCGATCCCTCAGGTAGTAGAGCTTCGCGCGACGGACGTCGCCGCGGGCGGCCAGCTCGATGCGCTCGATCTTGGGGGAGTGCACGGGGAAGGTGCGTTCCACGCCAACGCCGAAGGACTGCTTGCGCACAGTGAAGGTCTCGCGCGCGCCGTGGCCCTGGCGCTTTATCACGACGCCCTCGAACACCTGGATGCGCCGGCGGGTGCCCTCGACCACCTGGAAGTGCACCTTGACGCGGTCGCCCGGCGCGAAGTCTGGGACGCGCCGCAGCTGGGCCCGCTCGATGTTGTCGATTACGCTGCTCATGGCTCTCACAAAAAAGGCCCACCCTCTCGCCCCTCGGGGACGATCGGGACGGCGCGGTCAGCAATGGTAGCGGACAATCAGTCCGCTCCGCCGCACTCGCAGCCACATCTGCCCCACTCGCAGCTGCGCTCACTCACTCACTCGCGGCTGTGTTCGCCTCACTCGCAGCCACACGTGCCTCACTCGCGGCTGCGCTCGCCGCGCTCGCGGCTGCGCTCCACGCGCCAGCGACGGATCTGCTCGTGGTGGCCGGAGAGCAGCACCTCCGGGACGCGCCACCCGCGGTACTCGGCGGGGCGCGTGTAGTGGGGATACTCCGGCGCGCCCCCGAGCGCCTCGCTGAAGGACTCCTCGACCGCCGAGTCGGCGTCGCCAAGGGCGCCGGGCAGCTTGCGCAGGATCGTGTCGCACACCACCATCGCCGCCAGCTCGCCGCCGGAGAGGACATACCGTCCGATCGAGAGGGTGTCGCTGGCGAGGTGCTCGACGATGCGCTCGTCAAAGCCCTCATAGCGTCCACACAGGAGCGTCAGCGCGGGCTCGGCGGCGAGCTCTTGCACGTAGCCCTCCT
The DNA here is from genome assembly GCA_044446265.1 of Solirubrobacterales bacterium. Lineage (GTDB taxonomy): Bacteria > Actinomycetota > Thermoleophilia > Solirubrobacterales > Solirubrobacteraceae > Palsa-744. The sequence goes on along the minus strand of JBIOES010000021.1, from coordinate 9,872 downwards.
CTAGCACCCTCCCTCCGGGGGTCAGCGCGACGATCCTGCGCCGCTCGCGCAGCTCGACGGGATCGACCCCATAGTGGGCGCGCAGTGCGCTGTCCACGACGTCCACGCGCAGCACCATCCCGGCCCCTCCGCCGAAGGGGGTGTCGTCGACCTGTCCGGCGCGCAGCGGCGTGTGCTCGCGGAGGTCCACGTAGCGCAGGCTCGTGCCCCCCTCGATCGCGTTGCGTACGTGGCGCTGCTGGGAGAACCACCCGAACCAGTTGGGGAACAGGGTGAAGACGTCTATCTCCATGGCTCTCCGAGGAAGCCGAGGTTCACGTCGATGCGCCCGCTCGCGACGTCCACAGCGCGGATCGCGTCGGCCACCATCGGCACCAGCAGCTCCTCCCCATCCTCCAGGCGGACCTCCAGCGCCTCGCACGAGGGCAGCGCCACCAGGCGGATGACGGTACCCACCGCGCGCGCGCCGTCGTGGACCGCGCAGCCCTCGAGCTCGTGCGCCCACCACTCCCCGGGCGCCAGCTGCGGCGCGTCGCCTTGCTCGACGGTCAGCTCCATCCCCCGCAGCCGCTCCGCGGCGGAGCGATCCTCGATGCCCTCCAGGCGCACGATCGGGTGTTTCTCGAGTCCGGCTCGCCGCACGATCGAGGTGGTGCGCTGCGCAACCGTGACCTTCGCCCCGATGTTCAGCAGCCGCGCCTGGGCGCCGGTCACGTAGAAGCTGCCATCCAGTCCGTGCGGCCGGCCCACACGGCCGGCCGGCAGGGGAACTGTCAATCGACGATCTCCACCTGCACGCGGCGCCGCTCGTGCGTCGCCGCCGCCCTGATGACGGTGCGCAGCGCGTGGGCGGTGCGCCCGCCGCGGCCGATCACCTTCCCGTACTCGTCCTCGCCCACGCACAGCTCCAGCACGATCGTGCCATCGCCCTCCTCGAACTGCTCGACGGAGACCTCCTCAGGGCGATCGACCAGTCCACGCGCCATGTACGCCAGCAGCTCCGCCATCGTGGGGGCGTCGGCGTTGTCTGGTTCCTGCTCCCGCGCGGACATGAGCCGGCAGGCGCTAGCCGATTCCCTGGGTGCGCAGCAGCTTGCGAACCGTCTCCGAGGGCTGCGCCCCACGCGCCAGCCAGCTGCGCGCGCGCTCGCCGTCGATCACGATCGTGGAGGGGTTCGTCTGCGCGTTGTAGTGGCCGATCGTCTCGATCACACGCCCATCGCGCGGGGAGCGCTGGTCGGCGACGACCACGCGCCACCTGGGGTCCTTCTTGGCGCCCACTCGCGTGAGCCTGAGCCTTACTGCCACGGGGTTTCCTCTCGATTCACATCGCTTGCGTTGGTGAGAAGCTTAGTCGCTCAGCGCGCGTTGCGGATCAGCGCGCCGACATCCGGCATCCTGCCGCGACCCATCTGGCGCATCATCTTGCGTATCTGACCGAACTGCTTGACCAGCCGATTCACCTGCTGCACCGACGTCCCCGATCCCCGCGCGATGCGCAGCCGCCGCGAGCCCTTGATCAGCTCGGGCCGGCGGCGCTCTTCGGGGGTCATCGAGAGGATGATCGCCTGCACGCGATCGAGCTCGCGTTCGTCCATTTTCATGCCCCGCAATTGCGCGCCCATGCCCGGGATCATGCCGAGCAGGTTGGCCACGGGGCCCATACGCCGCACCGTCCGCATCTGCTCGAGGAAATCGGCGAGATCGAATTCGTTGCGGCGCAGCTTGCGCTCCATCTCGATCGCCTGGTGCTCGTCGACCTGGCGCCCGGCGTGCTCGATCAGGCTCATCATGTCGCCCATGCCGAGGATCCGCTGAGCCATGCGGTCGGGGTGGAAGCGCTCGAACTGCTCGAGCTTCTCCCCCGTGGAGGCGAACAGGATCGGCTTGCCCGTGACGGCCTTGACCGACAGCGCCGCGCCGCCGCGGGCGTCGCCGTCGAGCTTGCTCATAACCACCCCATCGAACTGAACCGCCGCGGCGAACTGCTCGGCGACGTTGACCGCGTCCTGGCCGGTCATCGCGTCGACCACGAGCAGGATGTCGTGCGGCTTGACCGCCTGGCGGATCCGCACGAGCTCCGCCATCAGCGCCTCGTCGATGTGCAGGCGACCGCTGGTATCCACGATCAGCACGTCCTTGCCCTCCGCGCGGGCGCGCTCCAGCGCCCACGCCGCGATCTCCACCGGATCGGGCTCGGGGGCGGGTGGGTTCTGGTAATACACGGCCGCGCCCGCCTGCTCGCCCACCTTCAGAAGCTGCTCCACGGCGGCCGGGCGGTACACGTCGCAGGCGGCGAGTGCCACCGAGGAGCCCGACTCTTCGCGCAGGTACCTGGCGAGCTTCGCCGCGGCCGTCGTCTTGCCCGAGCCCTGCAGTCCCGCCATCAGGATCACCGTGGGTGGACGCGGCGAGAAGCTGAGCTCGCGCGAGGCTCCCCCCATCAGCTGCGTGAGCTCCTCGCCGACGATCTTGACGACCTGCTGGCCGGGGTTCAGCTGACCGACGATCTCCGCGCCCAGGCAGCGCTCCTTGAGAGTGGACGTGAACTCCTTGACCACCCTGAAGTTGACGTCCGCCTCCAGCAGCGCGAGGCGGATCTCGCGCATCGCCCGGTCGATGTCCTGCTCGCTCAGGGTCCCCCGCTGGCGGACCTCCGCCAGCGTGGCCTGGAGCTTCTCGGTGAGCGAGTCGAACATGGGCCCTACTTGGGCGTGCCCTCACCCGGAAGGGACGTGCTCTCGCCCGGGATGGGCGTGTCCTGGACCCGGCGCGCGAGCGCCTCGCCGATGCCCCCGAACGCCTGCGCGAACTCCGAGGGAACCACGAACACCTTGTTGGCGTCCCCTTCGGCCAGCTGGGGGAGCATCTGCAGGTATTCGTAGCTGAGCAGCTCCCGCGTGGGATGGCCCTCGTGGATCGCCTTGAAGACGGTGTCGATCGCCTTCGCTTCGCCCTCGGCGCGCAGGATAGCCGCCTGGCGCGCGCCCTCGGCGGTGAGCACCGCCGCCTGCTTCTCGCCCTCGGCGGTGAGGATCTGGGACTGCTTCTGGCCTTCGGCGGTGAGGATCGCCGCGCGCCGGTCGCGCTCGGCGCGCATCTGCTTCTCCATCGCCGTCCTGATGTCAGCCGGCGGATCGACCGACTTGATCTCCACGCGGTTGATGCGGATGCCCCACTTGCCCGTCGCCTCGTCGAGGACGACGCGCAGCTCGGTGTTGACGTTCTCGCGCGCCGTCAGCGTCGCCTCCAGTGAGAGGCCGCCGATCACGTTGCGCAGCGTCGTCACCGTCAGCTGCTCGATCGCCTGCAGCGGGTTGGCGATTTCATAGGTCGCCGAGCGGGGGTCGGTGATCGTGAAGTACAGCACCGTCTCGATCCCCACCACGACGTTGTCTTCGGTGATGACCGACTGCGGTGAGAAGTTGATCACCTGCTCGCGCAGGTCCACGAGCGGCTTCACGCGGTCGATGAACGGCGTGATGATCGTCAGCCCGGGCTGCAGCGTGCGGCTGTAGCGGCCCAACCGCTCGACCACTCCCGCACGGGCCTGCGGGATGACACGGATCGTGCGCGCCGCCACCACCAACACGAACAGCACGATTACGGCGAGGACTATGAGAGCGACCATGATTGCGCGAACTTCCTTTCTCTTGACTCCCTGAAGTCTCTCAGTGCATCACAAGGGCCGTTGCACCGCGTATCTCGACGACTTCGACGCGCTCGCCCGCGTCGATCACCTCGTCTTCGTCGAAGCTGCGCGCCGTCCACACCTCGCCGTCGATCTTCACGCAGCCGACGCCCTCGCGGTTGGCGATCCGCTCCAGCACCATCGCGTTGCGCCCCACGAGCGCCGCCGAGCCGGTGCGGATCGGCGGCGGCAGGCGCCGGTGGCTGCGCGCGATCGGGCGCAGCGTGAGGAACACCAGCATCGAGGCCGCCAGGAACACGATCGCCGCCCCGGCAGTCGGCACGCCGGCAAGGCTCAGGATCGTCGCCGCAAAGGCCCCCACAGCGAAGGGAGCGAGGAAGAAACCGCCCGTGTGCAGCTCACCCGCGCCGAACACGCAGGCCGCCGCCAACCAGAAGATCCAGGGGTCCATACCTCTGATTATTCCTCACTCGGCGATCGGTGCCTGTGCCAAGCGCCAATGTGCGGCGCTCGGCGCCCGCGAACGGCCTACTCGGCGATCAACGCCCGCGCGAAGACCTCGGGGTCGAACGGACCCAGATCCTCCAGCGACTCGCCCGTGCCGATCAGCTTCACCGGCAGACCCAGCTCGTGAGCGATCGCCAGCGCGATGCCCCCACGCGCGGTGCCATCGAGCTTGGTCAGCACGATGCCGCTGACCTCCACCGCCTCGGCGAACAGCTGCGCCTGGCGCAGCCCGTTCTGGCCGGTCGTCGCATCGACCGTCAGCAGCGTCTCGTGCGGCGCCCCCTCCAGCTGACGCGCGATCACGCGACGCACCTTCGTGAGCTCCGCCATCAGGTTGTCCTGCGTATGCAGGCGCCCAGCGGTGTCCACGATCGCCACATCCACCCCGCGGCTGCGCGCCTGGGCGATCGTCTCGAAGGCCACCGCCCCAGGGTCCGAGCCCTCCGGCCCGGTGACGATCTCAGCGCCCGCGCGCTGCGCCCACTCTTCCAGCTGCTCGGTCGCGGCCGCCCTGAACGTGTCCGCCGCGCCGAGCAGCACGCTGCGCCCGAGCTCCTCGTGCAGATGCCACGCGAGCTTGCCGATCGTGGTCGTCTTGCCGGTCCCGTTGACGCCCACGGCCAGGATCACGGTCGGCGTGTGGCGCACATCGATGCGAGCCTCCCCTGTGCTCGCGATCTCTGCCAGCAGCTCGATCAGACGCTCGCTGAGCGCCTCCCCGCCCTGCACCCGTCCCTCGTTTGCCTCCATCTCCAGCTTGGCCACCACCGAGGCAGTAGTGGAGGCGCCCACATCGGCCACGATCAGCGCCTCCTCCAAGCGCTCCCACGTGTGCTCGTCCAGCGTCCCGAACAGCGTCGCCTGGATCTCGCCGCTCAGCGCCTGCCGGGTCTTCGACAGGTTCTCCCGCAGCCGCCGGAAGACGCCCCGGCGTCGCTCGGGCTCCTCGGGGGAGACCTCGCCGTCGCCGGCCAGCGCCTCGTCGGTGATGAACAGATCGCTCCAGTCGCGCGCCACGGGGCGGGCGACGATAGCAGCGGCTACGCGGCCTTGGTGACCGCCGGCGACGACGCTTGCGCCACGTTCTCGGGAGTATCGGTCTCCCCGGCCTCCTCGCCCGCACCCACCTCCGCGGGCGGCAAGCGCCGGGAGAGGATCTTCGAGACCCCGTCCCCGCCCATTGAGACGCCGTAGAGCCAGTCGGCGGCCTCCATCGTGCGCTTCTGGTGGGTGATGACGATGAACTGGGCGCGGCCGGCGTAGCGGCGCAGGAGCGCGAGGAAGCGGTCGAGGTTGAGGTCGTCCAACGCGGCCTCGACCTCGTCGAGGATGTAGAAGGGGCAGGGGCGGGCCAGGAAGACGGCGAACAGGAAGGCCAGCGCGGTCATCGACTTCTCGCCGCCGGAGAGCAGCGATAGGCGCTTGGTGGACTTGCCGGCGGGGGTGATCTCGATCTCCACGCCCTGGAGCTCCTCGCCCTCGAGCTCCTGGAGCTCGGCCTCGCTCTCGGCGGCGGCCTCCGCGTCTGCCTCGGCGTCCCCATCGGCGCCGGAGGGGTCGGCGCCGTTGGCGGACTGACCCCCCAGCACCGCGCGACGCGTGGGCTCTTCGGCTACCAGCCGTAGGCGGCCGCTGCCGCCGGGGAAGACGTCGCCCACGAGTTCCTCGAAGTTGCGCGCCGCCGCCTCGAAGGTGGCCTGGAATGTCTCCTGGATCTGGCGATCGGTTTCGCGGATCACGCCGCGCAGCTCGCGCAGCGCCGTCTCCAGGTCGGTGCGGCGGCTCTCGAGCTCCTCCACGTGGGCGATCGCCTCGGCGTACTCCTCCTGGGCGAGCGGGTTGACGGGGCCCAGCTGCTCGCGCCGGCGCTGCAGACGCTCCAGACGCGCCCTGAGGGCCTGTTCCTGCTCCTCCCCGAGCGGTGTCTGTTCGCCCTCCTGCTCGCCGACCGGCGCCTGCTCGCCGTCCTCCACCACCGCCGCCGGCATCTGCTCCCCGTCCTCCGTCGGCGTCTGCGCGCCGTCTTGGCCGGCGACCGTCGTCTGCGCCTCATCCCGCGGCTCGAGCCCCAGCCGCTCGACCACCGCGCGCAGCTCGAGCTCGGCCTCCGCGGCCTGGTCGCGCAGGCGCTGGGCGGACACCTCGGCGCTCGTGACGGCCTCGCCCTCGACCCGCAGGCGGCTCTGCGCGTCGGCCTCCTCGCCGGCGCAGGCACGCAGCTCGGTGCTCATCTGCTCGCCCGCCGCGCGGTCGCGCGCGAGCTCTCCCTCCAGCTCGGCGACGCGCGTGGCGACGGCCTCGCCGGCGCTCTGCAGCGCGGCGGCGAGGCGCTCCGCGGTTGGCGCGAGGGCCACGTCGGCGGCGTGCTGCGCGCGCAGGGACTCCAGGCGGCGCAGGCGCTCGGCCCGTTCGCGCGCCATGTGCTCGGCCTGGCGGCGCTCGGCCGCGAGCTCGCCCTCCAGCTGGGCGCGGCGCACGGCCAGCGGGCCCTGCTCGGGTGCGGCGCGTCGCCGCTCGATCAGCCACGCGGCGCGGCGCTCCTCCTCCACCGCCCGCGCGTGCCGATGTTCGGCCTCGCGCAGCTTCCCATCCAGCTCCTCGCGCGCCTCCTCGGCGCCCCGCACCCCCTTCAGCGCGAGCTCGACCGCGCTCCGCACGAGGCGCTCGACCTCGGACGCCACCTCATCGGAGGCGAGTGGCCGCTCCTGCTCGCTGCGCGCGAGCGCGCGCTCGATTCCCTCCGCGACCACCCGGTGAACCTCCTCCCAGGTCGCCGACCAGAAGTTGCCGGCGCGCATCGCCCTCACACGGGCGTCGGCTTCCTCGCGTGCCTCGCGCGTGTCCTGCAACTCGGCCTCCAGCTCCGCCACGCCCGCCTGCGCCTGCCCGTGGGCGGCGGCGAGCCCCTCGATGTCGCGCTCGGTCTCCTGCTCGTGCTCGCGCTCGATCTCGGCCAGCTCCCGCTCGAGCGCCTCGATGCGATCCGCGCCCTGCGCCCGTTGCTCTTGTTGAGCATCACCTGAGGCCTCGCTGCTGGACTCCAGCTCGCGCTCGATGCGCGCGATGCGCTGCGCGACACTCGCCCCGCTCGCAAGGACCTGCTCGCGGCGCAGTTCCAGGCGCTCGCGCGCCGAGCGCGCGTCATACGCGCGGCGCGCCAGGGCGTCGTGCTGCTCGGCGCGCTCGGCCAGCGCCCGCTCGGCCACGCCGCGCCGCTCCACGACGGCCTGCAGCCGCGCTTCGACCTCGGTGCGCGCCGCGCGCGCCGACTGCGCGGCCGCCTCGGCTCCCACCAGCTCCACGCGCCGCGCGCGCATCGCCTCGCGCGCGAGCACGTGGCGTGCCTCGAGCATCTGGCGCTCCAGGCGTTCGTGCAGCTCGGCCGCTTCGGCCTGGCGCTTGAGCGGGCGCAGCCGCGTGCGCGCCTCGCGCTCCACATCCAGCGCGCGATCGAGGTTCTCCTGAGTGCGCTCCAGCTTCAGCTGCGCGCGGCGGCGGCGCTTGCGGTGCTTGCCCAGCCCCGCGGCCTCCTCGATCAACAGGCGCCGCTCGCGCGGCTTGGAGGTCACGATCGACTCCACGCGACCCTGCGAGATGACCGAGTGGGTCTCCTTGCCGAGGCCCGTATCGGAGAGCACCTCGATCACGTCCACGAGCCGGCAGTGCGCGCCGTTGAGGCGGTATTCGCCCTCCCCCGAGCGATCCAGGCGCCGCACGATCGAGATCTCGCTCACGGGCAGATCGACGGTGCCATCGGAGTTGTCGAGCACGATCTCCACCTCCGCGGAGCTGCGCGCCTGCACGCCGCGGCCGCCGCCGAAGATAACGTCCTGCATCGACTGCCCGCGCACAGCCAGCGGCGACTGCTCGCCCATCGCCCACAGCACCGCATCGGTCACGTTTGACTTGCCCGACCCGTTCGGGCCCACCACGACGCTCACCCCCGGGCCGAAGTCAAGGCGCGTGCGGTCGGGGAAGGACTTGAAGCCCTTCATGGCGATCGCCTTCAGGCGCATTGGATCGCCTCGATCGCGCAGCTGCGGCGGGGGCGTATGAGGAGCGGGCGGCTCATGTATCGCGCAGCGCCTCGACGGCCTCGCGCGCGGCCTCTTGCTCGGCGTGCTTCTTGCTGCGCCCCCGCCCGCTTCCGAGCGAGCGGCCGGCGACCTTCGCGATCACCTCGAAGGTGCGCTCGTGCGGCGGTCCGTGCTCGCCCGTCACCACGTACTCCACCACCTCCGCGCGTTGCGCGAGCAGCTCCTGCAGCGCCGACTTGAAGTCCACGGGGTGCTCGAGCGCGTCCTCGATCTCCGGCGCGAACGCCTCCACCACCGCCTCCGCCGTGCGCTCGTAGCCGGCGTGCAGGTAGCAAGCTCCGATCACCGCCTCGATCACCGACGCCAGCACCCGCTCGGTGACGACCTGCGTAGCGGCTGACTCCTCCACGCCGACCGGCACCGCCGCGCGCAGACGCGCGGGGACCTCCAGGCGTTCGGCCACCGCCCGGCAGGAGGGCCCGGATACCGCCTGCGCGCGGATCTTCGTGAGCCTCCCCGCCCCGAAGCGCTCGGCCTCCAAACGCGGGTAGAGGTGAGTGGTGACCGCCAGCGCCAGCACGCTGTCGCCGAGGAACGCAAGGCGCGCGTAGGAGTCGCTGCGCCGCTCGCTCCAGGAGGCGTGCGTGAACACCTGTCGCGCCAGCTCCTCCGGGAGCTCGTCCAGAAGCTCGTTGAGCAGCCTCATCGGTCATCGGTCACTCGTCTGTCCCCCCATGGGCGAGCACGAAATCGACAGTCTGCCCCACCGTCAGGATCGTGGCGGCCTGCTCGTCGGAGACGCGCACCCCGTAGGTGTCCTCGAGCTCCTGCACGAGTGTGTACAGATCGAGCGAGTCGGCCTGCAGATCCTCCTTGAAGCGGGTCTCCTCGGAGATCAGCCCGGGCTCGACGTCGAGCTCGTCGGCGAGGTGCGACTGGACCAGGGTGAACACCTGCGCGCGGGTCACTTCGCGTCGGGTGAGACGGGACGTTGGCTGTTCGTGCGGGTCGAAAACGGGCTCATGGGAAACCGGCGGGGCATGCTCATCGCTCCCTCTGGAGGCTATCGGCCCGAGCGGACACGGGGGCCGCCCTGAGGGCTCCGGCCTGCTCGAGCGCGGCGTGGGTGCGGCCCACCAGATCCTCCCGCGCTCCGCGCTGCGCGCGCAGGATCGCCTGCGCGAAGCCGCGGCGAGCGAAGCGCCCGTGGGGCACCACCCCCAGGCTGCGCAGCCCCAGCAGGTAGGCCCCGCCGTATGCTTCGGGATCGATCTCATCGCGCACCCCCCGCAGCGCGGGTCCCAGCAGCACGCCTCCCAGCTTCGCGCGCGGCGAGGACATCGCGGCGTCGCGGATCGCCCGCAGCAGCGTCTGGGAGACCCCCTCCATCAGCTTGAGCGCGACGTTGCCGGTGAAGCCATCGGTGACGATCACATCCGCGCCCCCCCCAACCACGTCTCCGCCCTCGATGTTGCCCACCAGCTGCAACCACCCGTTCCCCGCCACCCGCTCGAAGAGTTCGGCCCGCGCCTCGACCACGAGCGCACTGCCGCGCGAGGCCTCCTCGCCGTTTGAGAGCACGCCCACACGCGGGCGCTCCACCCCCAATACGACCTGAGCCAGCGCGGCGCCCATGAACGCAAACTGCACGAGGTGCTCGCGGCGCGCTTCGGCAT
>JBIOES010000020.1:0-22543 GCA_044446265.1 Solirubrobacterales bacterium | reverse complement strand
GGTATTGATCGCCGGTCTTGTCAGCAAGAAATTTCAACGCACCCACAACGGCGAGATTCTTTATGAGATCGAAAAATCCCTTGAAAGCGGCTCGTGCTTCCCCGATCAGAGGCAAGTCGACATCGTGCTTAAGCTTGAACAAATTGCCGATGACAGGAAACCGCTTCACAAAGGGATGGGGAGGAGGCGCCTCGCACGCGCCGCCGCAGCCGTCGTGGAGGCCGCACCCGCCGCTCCCCCGCGCGCGACTCCAGTCCGCTGGAGGGCACCTTCGACCACGGCGAGGAGGGCTACGGGCTGTGGCTCGACCCCGCCGTCCAGGACAACCCGATCTACGCCGAGCACTGGGCCGGGCACCGGCCGGTGGAGGTCATCGTCGAAGAGGAGCAGATAGTCATCCGCAGGACAGGCGAGGACGACTAGCTTCGAGCCTACGGCGCCGCTCAGCGGCGTCCTAGTCGGCCACCGCTCTGCGGCCTCCGGCATAGTCGGAGGCCTCGCGCAGGTAGCGCGCGAAGGCAGCGTCCACCACGACGCCCGAGTCCCACGCCCAGGGATCGTCGGGGGCCGTCGTCATGGCCACCTGCAGGCACCATGCGGTGCCCTTGCCGTAGAGATCGACGAGCTCCTCGCTGTGGAAGCGCCCGCCCAGACGGCGGCGCAGCTCGGCGACGAGCGCCGCGATGACGCGCTCGAGCATACGGGTGCGCTCCGCGGGGGCTTCCTTCAGGCGCCGCTCGCCGCGCTGCCACTGGTAGATCGCGTTCTCGAAGCCAGGCACGGGGGCCGAGGCTAGCATCGGCCCGGTGAGCGTCAGTTCTTGGGCAGCCCTTGGATCACGTAGGGCTGCTCCCCCGGGCGCTCCATGCCCAGCTGGCGGGCCTCCTCGACGAGTGTCGAGGGACTGCCGAGGGCCATGTGCTGCGCCAGCAGGCGCGCGTTCTGGCGCTCGAGTTCGGTGACCTGAGCGCTGTTGCGCTTGGCTTCTCGCCACGTCGAGTAGAGGGAGACGCCCGCGCTCAGGTAGAGGTAGAGCAGAGCCATCGCCACGCCCAGCATCGCCACCCGCCCCACGCGATCCCAGCGCACCCGGCTGGCGCCGCCGCCGGGGCGTGTGCGACGGGCGGGCACGGCAGTGCGCCTGGAGCGCGCGGTGGAGGCTGACGCCGTGGGCACTCCTGTCGCATTCGCGCTCGACCGGCGAGCTCCTGCGTCAACCGCGAAAGGCAGAGCGCCCGGGGAACTCGGCGCGCGCGCCCAGCTGCTCCTCGATGCGCAGCAGCTGGTTGTACTTGGCCACCCGATCCGAGCGCGAGGGGGCGCCGGTCTTGATCTGGCCGCAGCCCGTGGCGACCGCGAGGTCGGCGATCGTCGTGTCCTCGGTCTCGCCCGAGCGGTGGCTCATCACAGCGGTGTAGCCGGCCTCGCGCGCCATCGCGACGGCCGCGAGGGTCTCGGTGAGGGTGCCGATCTGGTTGACCTTGATGAGGATCGAGTTGGCGACGCCCTGCTCGATGCCGCGCGCGAGGCGCGCGGTGTTGGTCACGAACAGGTCGTCCCCCACGAGCTGCACGCGCTCGCCGAGGCGCTCGGTAAGGGTCTTCCAGCCCGCCCAGTCCTCCTCGGCCATGCCATCCTCGATCGAGACGATCGGATAGCGCCCCGCGAGCTGCGCCCAGTAGTCGGCGAGCTCGGCGGCGGACAGCGTGCGGCCCTCGTGCTCGAGCACGTACGCGCCGTCGCTATAGAGCTCGCTCGTAGCGGGATCCAGCGCGATCGCGAGCTGGCCCCCGGGCTCGTACCCTGCCGCCTCGATCGCGGCCACGAGCATCCCCAGGGCCTCCTCGTTGGAGCCGAGATCGGGGGCGAAGCCGCCCTCGTCGCCGCCCGCCGTGGAGAGCCCGCGCTCGTGCAGGGTGCGCTTGAGCGCGTGGAAGACCTCCGTGCCCATGCGCAGCGCCTGCGCGAACGTGGGGGCCCCCAGGGGGACGACCATGAACTCCTGGAAGTCCACCCTATTATCGGCGTGCGCGCCGCCGTTGAGCACGTTCATCATCGGCACCGGCAGCACGCGCGCGGACTCGCCGCCGAGATGGCGCCACAGCGGAAGGCCCGCTTCGGCGGCCGCCGCGTGGGCAAAGGCGAGCGAGACGCCGAGGATCGCATTGGCGCCCAGGCGCGACTTGTTCGGGGTGCCATCGAGGGCGATCAGAGCCTCATCCAAGCCCCGCTGCTCGACATCCCCGCCCGTAAGGATCGCGGCGGCGATCTCGCCGTTGACGTTGCCCACGGCGCGCGTCACGCCCTTGCCCGCCCACGCCGCGCCGCCGTCGCGCAGCTCGCTCGCCTCGAACTCGCCCGTGGAGGCCCCCGAGGGGACCGCCGCGCGGCCGCTCGAGCCGGAGCGCAGCGCCAGCTCGACCTCGACCGTGGGGTTGCCCCGGCTGTCGAGGATCTGGCGGGCGTGAACTCGCTCGATCTGGCTCATCGGATCAGACGCCCCCCACCCGGGAACGAAGGAAAGGGTGGGATCTCTGAAGCTGACTCATGCGCGCAGGGCTCACCGCGGGCACCGCTGCCCGGCGTCCCGGCGGGATGCTACTTCGTGGTGGTCGTCGCGGGCGGCGCGGTGGTGGTGCGCGGCACCGTGGTGGCCCCGGTCGGAGGCACGCCGGTGGTGGGGGCCGCGGGGGCCTTGTAGCCCTTGCAGTCCTGCACCGTGTATGCCTTGAGGCATTCGGTGCGGCCTTCCCACTTCTTCTTGAAGTTCGCCACGAACTTCGTGAGCGCGCCCTGCTGCTGCTGCGCCGCGAGCTGCTGCTTGATCGACGCCTTGACCTGCGCGAGCGACTGCGCGCTGGGGGCGTGCACGGCGGTGACTTCGAAGATGTAGTAGCCGAAGGGGGTCTTGATCGGGCCCGTCAGGACGTTCGGCTTGGCGGCGAAGATCGCGCTGTCGAGCGCCTTCTGCTCCTGGCCCTTGACGACGCCCACGAGCACGCCGCCGTTGGTCTTGGAGGCGGGGTCGATCGAGACCGCCTTGGCGGTCGCCGCGAAGCTCTTGCCCGATTCGATTTCCTTCTTCGCGGCTTCGGCCTGGGCCTGGGTCTTGGTGAGGATGATCTTCAGATCGCGCCGTTCGGGCTGCCCGAAGCGCTGCTTGTTTTCGTTGTAGTACTTTTCGATCTGCGCGGTGGTGACGTTCTTGCCGCCTTCTTTGCTGATCTTCTGCTGGATCTTCTGCGAGAGCAGGTTCAGCTTCACGCGCAGCAGCAGATCGGAGACCGTCTGCCCGGTGGAGGCGAGGAACTTCTGGAAGGCCGCTTCCTTGGGGAACTGCTGGGTCTTGAGTTCGTTGAACTTCTTCTGAACTTCGGCGTCGCTGACCTTCACGCCCTGATCGGAAGCCTCGCCGATGACCCAGTTGGCGGAGATCAGGAAGCCCAGCACCTGCTGCTTGAGCGCCGTGTACTCCTGTTCGCACTGCGCCTTGTACTGCGCTTCGGTGGGCTTCGGCTGGCCTTTGGCCTGCTTGGGAGCCGTCGCCTCGAGGTGGGCGATGCACGCGGTGAAGGTGGGCGGATCCGGCACCACCGGCTTGGGGGCGGTGGCCGCCGCGGTCGCAGCGCTGGAGGCAGCCGCCACGCCAAGCCAGTGCGTGAAGGTGTCCTTCGTGATCGGCGTCGAGCCAACCTGCACCACGGCGTTCGAGGGAATGCCGCTGCTCCCACACGCGGTGAGCGCGGTGGCAAAGAAAACGGCGCCTAGCGCCGCGATGCTGCGGGGGTTCCTGAACACGACGCGGGCACTCTAGCGGAAACACATCAAGATTTGCTTAATAAGTTTCTGACCGCCGCAAAAGCGGAGGGATGGGACCCCCTCCGGGGGTCCCGGAGGAGATGGTGTTGAGGCGCCACGGATCGTCGGGACCCCACCGGGGTCCCGGAGAGGGGAGTCAGGGCGATTCGCGGACGACCCCGAGGAGCACATCGGCGGCGCGCACGACCGCCGGGAAGCGCTCTGGTCCCTCGCTGGGAACGCGCACCGAGACCTGCGAGCGCCCCGACTCGTACAGCGCCTCGGGCAGCTCGGCGCGCAGGCGGCGTGCGCGCGTGGAGTCGAGCTCGATCGGCGTGACCGCGAGACGCTCGCCGCGGAAGGTCACGACGGTGGCTCCCGCGAGGCCGAACTTGATGCGCGCTCGCTGCAGTGCAAGAAGATTTGCAAGCGGCTCGGGGATCGGGCCGAAGCGATCCTCGAGGTCCTCGCGCAGGCGTTCCACTTCGGCGACCTCCAGGGATGCCGCGACGCGCCGGTGGACCTCGATCTTGGCCTGCTCGTAGGGGACGTAGTCGGTGGGGATGTACGCGTCGACGTTCACATCGAGGCGCACCGGCTCGCGCAGCTCCTCCTCTCCCTCCCCCTCCTCCTGCGTTCCAGCCGCGCGCACGGCCTCGTCGAGCATCTGCATGTAGAGCTCGAAACCAAGCGCCGCCACGTGCCCGGACTGCTCGTCGCCGAGCAGGTTGCCCGCGCCGCGGATCTCCAGGTCGCGCATCGCGATCCGAAAGCCCGAGCCCAGCTCGGTGTAGTCCGAGAGCGCCGCCAGCCGCTGCGCCGCCTCGGGCGTGAGCGCCGCGGCAGAGTCGTACAGCAGGTACGCGTAGGCGCGCTCGCGCGAGCGCCCCACGCGCCCGCGGATCTGGTAGAGCTGCGCCAGCCCGAAGGCGTCGGCGTGCTCCACGATCAGGGTGTTGGCCTGGGGGATGTCGATGCCCGACTCGATGATCGAGGTGCACACGAGCACCTCCGCGCCGCCGCGCAGGTAATCCATCATCACGGCCTCCAGCTCCCCCTCGCCCATCTGGCCGTGAGCGACGGCGAAGGTCACGCCCGGGCAGAGCGCGCGCAGGCGCTCTGCCGTGGCCTCGATCGACTCGACGCGGTTGTGCAGGAAGAACGCCTGCCCCCCGCGCTCGTGCTCGCGCACGATCGCCCCGCGCACGAGGTCCTCGGTGTACTCGCCCACATACGTCTTCACCGGCCGCCGCCCCTCCGGGGGGGTCTCGATCACCGAGATGTCGCGCAGCCCCGCGAGCGACATCTGCAAGGTGCGCGGGATCGGGGTGGCGCTCATCGCCAGCACATCCACGCGCAGCTTCAGCTGGCGCAGGAGCTCCTTCTGCTTGACCCCGAAGCGCTGCTCCTCGTCCACCACGAGCAGCCCAAGGTCCTTGGCCCGGACGTCGCGCGACAGCACGCGGTGCGTCCCAATCAGGATGTCCACGCGCCCCGCCGCGAACGCCGCCACCGCCGCGCGCGCCTCCGCCGGGGTGCGAAAGCGCGAGACGTGATCGATCGTGAGCGGATAATCGGCGAGGCGCTCGGAGAACGTCCCATAGTGCTGCTGCGCGAGGATCGTGGTGGGCGCCAGCAGTAGCACCTGCTTGCCCTGCGTGGCCGCCTTGAAGGCCGCGCGCAGCGCGACCTCGGTCTTGCCGTAGCCAACATCGCCGCAGATCAGGCGATCCATCGGGCGGGGGGCTTCCATGTCGGCCTTCACCCCTTCGATCGCCCCCATCTGATCGGGGGTCTCCGCGAAGGGGAAGGCCGCCTCGAAGTCGCGCTGCCAGTCGCTGTCGGGCTCGAACGCGAAACCCGCGCGGCGGCGACGCTCGGCATACAGCGCGAGCAGCTCCCCCGCGAGCTCCTGCGCAGCGCGGCGCGCGCGCGCCTTCATCGTCTCCCAGCGCGTGCCCCCGAGCTTGGAGAGGGGGGGGTGTTCGGCGCCCGCGCCTACGAAACGGGAGATCTTGGCGAGCTGATCGGTGGGCACGAATACGCGATCGTCGCCCGCGTATTCCAGGTACAGGTAGTCGCGCGTGATCTCAGCGACGGTGCGCGTCTGAAAGCCGGCGAAGCGCGCGACGCCGTGATCCTCGTGCACCACGATGTCGCCCGTGCGCAGCTCCGTGAACGAGCGCAGCGCGCCGCGGCGCGTGCCGCCGGGGCCTCCTGTGCCAGGCCCGGCGCGCTCGACGCGACGGCGACGCATGAGGCGGTGCTCCGGGTAGACAGCCAGCTTCAAAGTTGGTGCGACGAAGCCCTCGCGCAGCGCGGCGGCAGCAAATCGCAGGGCGGGCTCCAACGGCGCGGCCCCCACAGAGCCGGCCCGGCCGGCTCTCTTTCCCTCCTTTCCGTCCGCTTCCTCCAGCCACTGCACCTGCAAACGCCCCAGGTTGTAGGCCGCGCGCTCGCCCTCGCCGCGCCTCGGGAAGGCGACGACCGTGCGGTACCCGGAGCGCACGAGCTTCTCCAGCTCGGGCTCGGCTTCGGCGAGCGAGCGCGCGGTGGGCGCCACTGGCTGGGCGCGCAGCTCGACCGGCTGATCGGAGTGCAGCGCCGAGAGCCACGTGCGTGCGCGGGTGTGCAGGGTCGCGTCGATCGCCTCCGGCGCCACGTATAGATGGTGCGCGTCGGCGTCGTGGAACGCCGCGCACACATCGCTCCAGTGGTCGGCGAGCGTGGGGGCGAGCTCCTCCTCGGCCGCCACCACGATCTCCACCGACGCCGGCAGCAGCTCCAGCAACGCGCGAAAGCGATCCACCGGCAGCAGCTCCGCGACGTCCGGGCGCTCCGGGTGCGCGGGATCGAGCGCGGCGATTTCAGCCAGCTCGCGGTGCTCGGCCGCGAGCTCGGCTGCCGGCGCGATCTCCACAGCCGAGGCG
Source organism: Solirubrobacterales bacterium (assembly GCA_044446265.1). GTDB lineage: Bacteria > Actinomycetota > Thermoleophilia > Solirubrobacterales > Solirubrobacteraceae > Palsa-744. Next base: position 15,815 of record JBIOES010000020.1, on the reverse strand, counting down.
TCGCCGAGCGAGCGCTGGGTGAACGTCGAGAACCAGCGCAGCGACTCGATCTGTTCGTCGAACAGATCCACGCGCACCGCGCGCTCCTCCGTGGCGGGGTAGATGTCGAGCAGGCCCCCGCGCACCGCGAACTGGCCGCGCTCCTCGACCTGATCCACGCGCTCGTACCCCGCGGCCACGAGGTCGGTGGCGCACTCCTCCAGGTCCAGCAACTCGCCCACCGCGAGCGTGAAGGAGTGGGGGCGCAGAGCGGGATCGGGGACCTTCTCGGAGAGCGCCACCGCGGAGACCACCACGACCGGGGGCTCCTCGCCTTTGTCATCCAGCAGCGCATCGAGCGCCGCCACGCGCAAACCCACCAGGTGGGGCGGGGGGACGAGGTGCGACTCGTACGCCACCCCGCGCGAGGGGTAGTAGCGCACAGGGCGCGGCGCCAGCCACGCGCGCAGATCGGCCGCCATGTCGCGCGCCGCTCGATCGTCGCCCACGACCACCAGCGTGGGGCGAGCGTGGCGATCGGCGAGCGCCGCGACCGTGAAGGGGCGCAGCGCGGCGGATACGAACGCGCGGCCCCCCTCGCGCGCAAGGGCCTCGGTTGAGGGGTCCTCGGCCAGCAGGCCGAGCAGCGAGCGCAGCGCCATCAGCGCTCTTCGGGGGCGCCGAGCACCAGCCGCTCCACTTCCGTCGCCGCCGACTCCACCAGCTCGCGCACCCGCTCCGGAGGCTCGCGGAAGCGGCCGAGCACGTACGCGGCGACGATCTCGGGGTCCGTCGAGTCGGGGCGGCCCACGCCCACGCGCACGCGCCAGAACTCGCCGCCGCCCAGCTCGCGCTTTAGCGACTTCAGGCCGTTGTGCCCCGCGAGGCCGCCGCCCAGACGGGTGCGCACCTCGCCGAAGGGCACATCGATCTCATCGTGCACAACGAGCAGGCGCTCGAGCGGGAGCCGGTAGGAGCCGCGCGCCGGCCCCACCGAGCGCCCGGCGTCGTTCATGAAGGTCTGTGGACAGAGGATCGCCACGCGCGGGTCTCCCTCGCCCGCGCGCCCCTCGGCGAGGCGTCCCTGGAAGCGGGTCTTCGCCTTGGGCAGTCCCCAGCGCTCAGCCAGCTCCTCGGCCACCGCGAAGCCGACGTTGTGCCGCGTGCGCTCGTACTCGCGGCCCGGGTTGCCGAGTCCGACGATCAGCCAGTCGATGGCGGCAGAACGACCGCCGCCAAAGGGCCGGATCACTCCTCGCCGGACGCCGCCTCGCCCTCGGCGCCCTCGGCGCCGCCCTCGCCGACGACCTCGGTTTCGCCCTCGATCTCGGTTTCGGCTTCGGCTTCGGCCTGCAGGCGCGGAGCGGTGAGCGTCGCGAGCACCGTCTCCTCCAGGTCATCGAGCAGCGCCACGCCCTCGGGGGCGCTCACCGCGGAGAGCATCACTGTGTCGCCGATCTGCATCTCGCCCACGTCGTACACGATCGCCTCGGGGATCGCGGTGGGGAGCGCCTCGACGTTCAGCTCGCGCGTGATCTGCTCCAGCACCCCGCCTTCGCGCACGCCGGGGGCGGCGTCGACGCCGGCCAGCTCCACCGGCACGACCGCGTGGATCGCCTTGTCCAGGCGCACGCGCAGGAGGTCCACGTGGACCGTCTCTCCCCGCACGGGGTGGCGCTGGGCGTCCTTGAGCACCACCGGCGTGGCCTTCGCGCCGTCGATCGACAGGTCGAGCACGGCGCCCGAACGGGCCAGCGCGAGGCGCAGCTCGCGCGCGTCCACATCGAAGCTCAGCGCATCGACGCCGCCGCCGTAGAGGATCCCCGGCACGCGACCCGAGCGGCGCAGGCGCCGAGCCGCGCGCGAGCCGTCCGCGGCGCGGCTCTTGACTTCGAGCTGGGTGGCGGTGGAGGCCATCGGGGGCAGGACTTTAGCAATCCCCTTCGCTTTCGATCTTGGGGCCGATGGTGAGCAGCTTCAACGAGATGCCGGTCACGGCATTGCCGGTGCGCCGCACGCGCACGCACTGTACGACGGGAAGCGTGCCGATCACGGTCCACGCCACGCGCGTGGTGCCGGTGGCGGCGGTCAGCGAGCCCGAGGTGGGGGAGCTGAGCGTGAGGATCTTGATGGAGCCCGGGCGGTGCAGCTTGGCGGCGTTGGCTCGCACCGTCGCCACGCACGCTGGGTTCTGGCCGCAGCCGGAGAGCTGAGCGAGCATCCCGGGCGCGCTGCCCCGCGCCTCGGCCTGCAGCAGCGCCACGAGGTCTTCGCGTTCGACGTTCTCGACCGAGAAGAAGCGCGCGAGCTCAGCGCTGATCGCGAGGAACAGCACGACCCCGAGGGCGATGAGCGCGATCAGCCACCGGCGGCGTCCCCTCCGCATGGCGACGGTCGCGCCGCCGGCCGGCCCCTGCGTGAAGTACGAGGCCATCAGAGATAGCTAGAAGAGCTGGTTCTCGCCGCCGAACACCTCGCTCACCGAATCGTCGGTGAAGATGCGCCGGATCGAGTCCGTGAGGAGCTCCGCGCAGGGCAGCACGCGGATGTTGTCGGGTCGCTCCAGCGGCACCGGGATCGTGTCGGTGACGACTATCTCCTTGAACCCCGCACCCGCGAGGTTCGCGAAGGCATCGCCCGAGAACACCCCGTGGGTGGCGGCGGCGTAGACGCTCGAGGCGCCCTCCTCCAGCACCGTGCGCGCGGCGGCGGCGAGCGTGCCGGCGGTGTCGATCATGTCGTCCACGATCACCGCCGTCTTGCCGCGCACGTCGCCGATCACGTAGCCGATCTCCGCGACCTGCTGCGCGGGGCGCTCCTTGTCGAGGATCGCCAGCTCGGCGCCGATCTTGGAGGCGAACTTCTTGTTCAGCTTCACGCGGCCCGCGTCGGGGGCGACCACCACGAGGTCGTGCAGGCCGAGGTCGCCGAAGTACTGGGTGAGCATGAACAGCGCCGTCATGTGATCCACGGGCTTCTGGAAGAACCCCTGGATCTGCCCCGCGTGCAGATCCATCGTGAGCACGCGATCCGCACCGGCGGCCTCCAGCATGCGCGCCACCAGGCGCGCGGAGATCGGCTCGCGGGGCGCGGACTTCTTGTCCTGGCGCGAGTAGCCGAACCAGGGGGTCACGGCGATCACGCGGTGCGCGGAGGCGCCCACGGCGGCGTCGATCAGGAACAGCAGCTCCATCAGGGAGTCGTTCGCGGTGACCCCCGTCTGGGGGTTGCCGCAGGTGGGCTGCACGATGAACACATCCGCGCCGCGGATCGAGTCGTCGTAGCGGCAGTACACCTCGCCGTTGGAGAACGTCTTCAGCGTCACCGGCCCCACGTCCACGCCGAGCTTGGCCGCGATATCGGCCGCCAGCTGCGGGTTCGCACGACCGGAGAACAGCATCAGCCGCTTGTTGTAATCGATCGGCAGGCTGCTGCTGGCCGACGACTCCGTGCGCGTATCCATCGCGCTGCTCATCTTCCTGGAGTGTAGAGGTACATGGGGCGGGCCGCCGTGGACCTCACTCCCCCTTGCGCCGCTCGGCGAAGCCCTCGACGTTGGTCTGCTTGGCGCGCGCGACACCCAGCGCGCCGGGAGGGACGTCCTCGACGATCACCGATCCCGCCGCCGTCCAGGCGTCGTCGCCAACCGTCACGGGCGCCACGAACGCGGTATCCACCCCCCCGCGCACGCGCTTGCCGATCGTGGTGCGGTGCTTGGCGCGGCCGTCGTAGTTGGCGGTGATCGTGCCCGCTCCCAGGTTGGAGCCCTCGCCGACGTCGGCGTCGCCGATGTAGGAGAGGTGGGGGATTTTCGCGCCGGCGCCCACATCGGAGTTCTTCACCTCCACGAACGTGCCCACCTTCGACCCCTCGCGCAGCACGGTGCCCGGGCGCAGGTAGGCGAACGGCCCCACTGTGACCCCCGCGTGGACGGTGGCCTGCTCCAGCCACGACACCCGCACGCGCGCGTCGGGGCCGACGTGCGAGTCGATCAGCGTCGTGTGCGGCCCAACGGTGGCGCCGGAGCCCACCGTGCAGGCGCCCTTCAGGCGCGTGCCGGCCTCGATGCGAACGTCCTGGCCGATCTCCACGTCCACATCGACCTCGGTGCTCGCGGGGTCGACCACGGTCACCCCCGCCAGCATGTGGCGCTCGAGGATCGCGCGCTGCGCGAGCGCGGTGACGGTCGCGAGCGCCACGCGATCGTTCACCCCCAGCACGAGCCCGGGATCGTCGACGGCGTGCGCGGCCACCGCGTGCCCGTCTTCGCGCAGCAGATCGAGCACCTGCGGCAGGTAGTACTCCCCCTGCGCGTTATCTGCCGAGAGCCGCGGCAGCGCGCCGAGCAGCGCGCCGCCGTCGAACACGAAGATGCCGGTGTTGACCTCGCGGATCTCGAGCTCCTCGGGCGTGGCGTCCCCCGCGCGCTTGGTCTCCACCACGCGCAGCACGTTGCCCGCCCCGTCGCGCACCACGCGGCCGTACCCGCTCGGGTCATCGAGCACGGTGGTGGCCATCGTCGCGGGCATCCCAGCCGCGGCGTGCGCGGCGAGGAGCTCGGAGATCGCCCGCGCGCTCACGAGCGGCACGTCGCCGCTGAGGACCACAACCGCCGCATCGGGGTCGATCTCCGCAGCGGCGGCCACGACAGCGCCGCCGGTCCCATTCGCCTCGGGCTGCACGACCAGGTCCACTCCCTCGGGCAGCACCTCCTCGAGCGCGCGCGCGACCGAATCGACCACCACCACCCTCCCGGCGCCCGCCTCCAGCGCCGCGGCCACGGGCCACAGCACCATGGGGCATCCACATAGCTCATGCAGTACCTTCGGAACCGTCGAGCGCATGCGCGTGCCCTGGCCGGCGGCCAGGACGAGGACCGTGGGTGCGCTCATGGCAGGGACTCTAGTGGCCAGATGCTCGGCTCGCCGGCGCGTTGGCTAATGCTCTCAGGCCGTGGTTGTAAGGGTCGTCAGCTGGCGCTAACGTGTGGTGGAGCTATGGATACCAAGCGCGAGTTCGATGTCGTGATGGTGGCCGAGCCCGAGGGCGGCTACAGCGTATTCGTGCCCGAGCTGCCCAGCGTGGCAACTCAGGGCGAGACGATCGAGGAGGCCCGCGCCAACGCGCAGGACGCGATCGAGGGCTACCTGGAGGTCATGCACGAAGATGGCCTGACGGTTCCCTCGGTGCATCGCGACCGTATCGCCGTGCGCGCGGCGTGAGCTAAACCACAGCCGTCAGCGGCAAGCAACTCATCAAGCTGCTGGAGAGCCAAGGCTGGTATATGAAGCGCATTCGCGGCAGCCATCACATCCTGCGCCACCCCGTGATCCCCGACGCCATTCCCGTGCCCGTGCACGGCAACACGCCCATCAAGCGGGGCACGCTCGGGAACATCCTGCGGACGGCCGGGATCAGCCGCGACGAGTTCCAGCGGCTTCTCGGATAACCGTCGGACGTCGGACTGTTGTTGAACCAACAACTGGGGGGCAGGGATTCGAACCCCGATTCTCAGGACCAAAACCTGATGTCCTGCCGTTGGACGACCCCCCAGGGTGGGCACATCCTGCCATGCGGCCCCGTCGGCATGGGTCACGTCGCGATAACACGCTCGACTCCTGCTTCTGCGAGGATGCCGACGCTCCCCTCCTGGGGAGGGCACCATAGGGATGCAAGCGAGCGCGAGGCGACACCTTCACCTACGCCCACGAGGTCGTGCGGCCGCTGCATGGCGTAGTGCCCTCATTCTAGCCCTCCCGCTCGCGCATGCCGGTGGAGCGTTTGCGGCCCCCAGGCCGGCGCCCCCCTGCCCCAACGCCGAACTGCAGCCCACAGCGAGCGACCTCGCGCAGATCAACGCGGCGACGCTCTGCCTGATCAATCGGGTGCGCATGGCCCACTGCCTGCGCGTCCTGCGCCTCAGCTCCCCGCTGCAGAGCGTGGCGGTGGGTCAGGCGCGGGACATGGTGATCGGCGACTACTTCGGCGATAGGAGCCTCTCGGGCCGCACTCCCCTGCAACGGATTCTCGCCACACGCTACCCCGGACGCGCGTGGCGTCTGGCCACGGCGCAGAACATCGGCTGGGCGACCGGGCCGCTGGCCACCCCGGCGGGGATGGTGGAAGCGTGGATGCACTCGCCGCCACACCGCGAGATCATCCTCACCTCCAGCTTTCGCGACGTCGGCGTGGGTGTGACCCCGGCCGCCCCCAGCTCGCTCTCGCAGGGGTTGGGGGGCGCGACCTACACGATCGAGTTCGGGCAGCGGATCTTCCTCGCCAGGGCGGCCGCGAAGCGCTGACCTCAGCCCACCGGCCAGGCCCCACGCAGGAGCCGAGCCGATCTCAACCGGCGCCCGCGCCGATTCCGGATATGGCTGTCGAGGTGGCGTCGAACACTTCGCCCGCCGGCGGGGGCACGACGGGCGGAACCGCCCCATAGCTCTTGAAGTCGATCGTGATGGTGGCGCTGAGGCCCGCCGTGGCGCCCGCCCCACCTAAGGACATCTCCATGCGCCGCACGCGCCCCTGCGCATCGATCCACACTTCGACCGGAAACGCGTCCCCCGTACCGAGCTTTTCCAGCGCGGCCTTGGCGGCCGCCTGCTCGCTGCCGGGGAGCTTCGAAAGGACGCGGCTGAGTTCGAGCGTGCCGTGGTAGTGCGTGGTGGGGACGCCTTCGATCGTCTCGCTACCGAACGAGACGACGCCCCCGGAGCTACCGCGCAGGTATTCGAGGAACTGCGTGGGGTCGCTCTGGTCGAGCGAGGAGAGCGAGGAGCTGTCCACGCCGGCCGCGGCGGCGGCCTTGCCGATGTCGAGCTTCATCCAGGTCTTGCCTTCGGGCAGCTTGCCGGCGAGGAAGGGCATGTTCATGTAGATGTCGGGATAGACCATCACTATCCGCACCTGTCCGTCGCCGCCGCCGGGCAGCGAGGAGAGGCCGGGGACGCCGGAGAGGTCCATCGTCATCTGACCGGTGTGCGCGCGCTCGTCGAAGGACCCGTTGGCGGTGATCGCGTAGCTGCCGCCGGGAAGCGCGGGCGAGGAGAACTGCATCGACATGGCGATCGTGACGCCCGTCTGCTGGCTCGAGACCTCGGCGGCGCGCGCGATCGGGTCGAGCGTGGCGGAGGCGCCGCAGCCGCTCACGGCCACACCGCCGGCCACGAGGGCAGCCATCGCGCCGAGCGCCGCTATCGCGTTGGAGCGCTTCATCTCTCATTCTCTGTCGGCTCGATACGGTCGCTACTTGACCCTCAGGCGCGCCGCCCCGCGGACCCGCGCGGCACGCGTCCGCCACCGGCGCCGGCCTCCGAGGCGGGGCCCGCAGCCGAGGCGATGCCCAGCACCCGCATCGCCTTCAAGCCCAGGCTGAGCTTCTCGCGACCGTCGCTGGAGGAGACGTCGAGGCCCGAGAGCTCGCGCACGCGCTCCAGGCGGTAGTAGATCGTGTGGCGGTGGGTGAAGAGACGCTGCGCGGTGCCCGCGACGTTGCCATCGGCCTCCAGGAAGGTCGCGAGGGTGCCCACGAGGTCGGTCTCGTACTGCTCGTCGTAGGCCACCAGCGGCTCGACGGTCTCGGAGTAGAAGCGCTGCAGCTCCTGCGGGTTCTCGGACATCGCGGAGAGCAGCAGCCGGTAGGCGCCGGTGGCCTCGAACGCCAGCGCCCCCTCCTGCGCGTCGCCCTCGGCGACATTGGCCGCGAGCAGCGCCTCGGAGGCGGCGCGCGAGAGCTCGGCGGGGTCGCTCGCGATGCGCGAGTAGCCGATGGCGAAGGTGAATCCGGGGAGCCCGGCCTGCATCTCGCGCAGCACCCCCTCGGCGGCGCGCGCCGCGAGCGTCTCCTCGCCGCCGGGGACGAGCAGCAGCACTTCCGCGCCCGCGGCCCCCTCACGCTCCGATAGAGCGGCGATGCAGTGGCTCACGACCGCGCGGGCGCCGCGCTCGGCGACGAGGCGCACGCGCCCGCGCCAGCCCTCCTCGGCCGGGGCCGAGGGGCGGGCGCGGGCGACGATCATCGATGCGCCTCCCTGCACGTCCAGGGAGAGCTCGCGCGCGCGCGCCAGCAGAGCCTCGCGCTCGCGCAGCTCCCCGCCGAGCACCGCGCGCAGGAAGTCGGCGGCGGCGGTCTCCGAGGCGCGCTCGGGCGCGCGCACGCGCTCGACCTCCGAGGCGATCATCGTCACCAGCAGGCGGCGCACCGAGGAGGAGGGCTGCGCGCGGGCGCGCATGTGCAGCGAGCCCACCCCCACGTCGGCGACGCGCAGCGGGATCACCGCGACCTTCTCCCCGCCCGCGAGCAGCGAGCGCTCCTCCGCGGGCGAGCGTGCGGCAACCGCGAGCGTCGAGCCCTGCGCGTCGATCACCGCGAGGCTGGCCTCCAGCGCGCGTGCGGCGGCGCGCACGACCTCGGGAAGTCCTGCGCCCGACTCGAGCGCCTCAGTGACGGCGTCGAGCGCCGCCAAGTCGGTCATAGGAATCCCCAAAAGAGGGGCCCGACCGAAGCCGGGAGACACGCGCCTACGGCGCGAGTCCCCGTTTCGACCAGCCGGCCTCCGGCCGCCTGCCTGTGCCCCGCTATGGGGTACGCCACCCTCTAGCCCCAGTAGTAGACGATGACGAGCGCGCCCGCGACGCCGATGCCCACCAGCACCGCGAGCACGTACAGCGACAGCACGGTCGCCGCGAGGCGCTCCCACAGGCGCGAATAGGAGGTCCAGGCGGGCGCCAGGATCAGCCCGGCGTAGAGCGCGAAGCCGAATACGCCCGCGCAGACGGCGACCAGATCGGAGATCTCTGTTCTGCTCATCGCTTCACCCCGGCTAATTGTTGCGTACCGAGAGGCCGGCGGGCTGCGCGAAGTCCGCGCCCACCGTGGACACCGCCAGCGGGGCGGGTTCGCACCCGGCGAGGCCCGCCACGGCGCGCTTCGCCGCGGCCAGGCCGTTGGCGCGCGGGAACAGGCCCACGACGGTCGGGCCGGAGCCGCTCACGAGGGCAGGCTCGGCGCCCGCTTCGCGTGCCTCGCGCAGCGCCTCCCCGATCGCATGGCACAGCGAGCGGGCGGGGCGCTCGAGGTCGTTGTGCAGCAGCTCGAGGTCGTGCGGCAGCGACATGCCGAGGTCCAGCTCGGCGTGCAGCAGGCGGCGGCGCTCGCGCAGGAACACGCGCTCGCGCAGCGCGCCGAGCCGATCGGCCTCAGCGTAGACGGCTGCGGTTGAGAGCTCGTGCGCCACCGGGAGCACCAGCACGCCGATCGGAGCGACCGGGTCGGGGAGCGCCTCCAGCGCCTCGCCCGCGCCGCTTGCAAGCCAGCGGCCCGGATGGACCTGCGCGGGCACGTCGGCGCCGAGCTCGCTCGCAAGGCTCAGCAGGAGCGATTCGTCGCCCAGGCCGGATGCGGATAGCGCCAGGCGCAGAGTCGCGGCGGCGTCGGCCGAGCCACCGCCCAGCCCCGATGCCACCGGAATGCGCTTCTCGATCATGAGTCGCAGCGGGGGGGCCTCCCAGCCGGTGGCCTCGCGGAAGGCGGCCAGCGCGCGTGCCGCGAGGTTCTGCTCGGGCGGAGCGGCGACACCCGGGCACACCACCTCGTCCCCGTCCTGTTCCGCGCCCTCCGGCGCCGCCTCCAGCGTCAGCTCGTCGGCGAGCGAGATCGACTGCATCACGCTCACCAGCTCGTGGCGGCCATCCGCGCGCAGGGGGCCCACGAACAGGCCCAGGTTGATCTTGGCCGGGGCCAGTGCGCGCAGAGGCAGCGCGGTCACAGCTCCAGCTCCCGCGCGAGTGCCTCGAACTCGGAGGGCGAGAGCCGCTCGGCGCGCACGTCCGCGGGATGGCCCAGATCGACCAGCGCCGCCCGAATTCCCTCGCGCGTGCGCGGCACCCCCGCCAGCACAAGCGAGCGGGCCAGCGCCTTGCGGCGGTGCGCGAACGCGCCGTGCACCAGACGCCGCAGCGCCGGAGAGGGCGCGGGGCCGGTGCGCTCGATCCGCACGAGCGCCGAGTCCACGTTCGGCACCGGCTGGAACACGGTGCGCGGGATCTGGCGCACGACGCGCACCTCGCCCGCGAGCTGCGCGAGCACCGAGGTGACCCCGTACGTCCCGCTGCCCGGCGCGGCCGCCAGGCGCTCGCCCACCTCGCGCTGCACCATCACCAGCCACAGCCCCACGCTCGGGAGCTCTTCGATCGTGCGCAGCAGCACTCCCGCGGCGATTCCGTAGGGCAGGTTCGCGACCACCTTCGTGGGGGCCGGCTCGAGCTCGCAGAGCGCGATGCGCATCGCATCGCCCCACACGACGCTCACGTTCGCGAATGGCGCCACCGTCGCCTCCAGCGCGCCGCGCAGCCGCTCGTCCAGCTCCACCACGTGCAGCCACGCCACGCGCGGCGCCAGGTACGCGCTCAAGACGCCCTCGCCGCCGCCGATCTCGAGCACCACATCCGTGGCCTCCAGCGCGCTCTCGCGCCCGATCACCCCCAGGATGTTGGCGTCGCGCAGGAAGTTCTGACCGAGCTCCCGAGAGCGGCGGGAGGCGGCCCTCACCACTGAAACACGCGCGCCGCGTTGGCCTGCACCACGGCCCCCAACTCGCTGGGCGCGGCCCCTCTCAGATCCCCCAAGAAGGCGAGCGTGTGGGCGACGAAGGCCGGCTGGTTCTTCTCCTTGCGCACGGCCTGGGGGGTCAGGTAGGGGGCGTCGGTCTCCACTAGCAGCCGCTCGTCCGGGACCCGCCGCGCGGCCTCGGCCAGCTCGGTGGCGCTCCTGTAGGTGACGTTGCCGGCGAAGCTGATCGCGTATCCGCGCTCCAGGCACTCCTCCAGGCAATCGGGCATCGAGAAGCAGTGCATCACCACGCTCACGCCCTGCGCCTCCGCGGCGAGCTGCGCGAGCGTCGCCTCCTCGGCCGCGCGCGTGTGGATCACGAGCGGCTTGCCCACCTCACGCGCGAGCTCGATCTGCGCGCTGAACGCGCGCTCCTGGTCCGCGCGGGGCGCGTAGTCGCGGTAGAAGTCGAGCCCCGTCTCGCCGATCGCCACGCAGCGCGGGTGCGCCGCGAGCGCCTTCAGCTCCGCCAGATCGGCGTCATCGAAACCCTTCGCGTAGTTGGGGTGGCGCCCGATCGCCGCCCACACCTGCGGGAAGTCCTCCGCCAGCGCGAGCGCCGCGCGGCAGGACGCGCCGTCGGTCCCCACGGTGAGCATCTTCGCCACGCCGGCCGCGACGGCCCGCTCCACGAGCTCGGCGGGCGTGCCCTCGCACTGGTCGAGGTGGGTGTGGGAATCGATCACCCCCCACATCATGACCAGCTCGCGCGGCGATCGCCACCCGCGCCGGCGGATGATCCATCTGGGCGCCGCTTGCGTAAGGGCTTTAGGAGAACGAGATCGGTTGAGCGTTCGCCGCGACGAAGTTCTCACACCAGGGCACCCACCAATAGGAGGAGCACAGTGCACGACGAGCACCATGAATCCGAGTCCGCTTACGCGGGTCCGCAGACGCTTGACGACGCCTCCGCCGCCGCCGCGGCCACGACGCGCAAGAACTTCCTGAAGGGCGCGGCCGTCGCCGGCGCGGGCGTCGCGAGCATGGGAGCGCTCGGCCCCGCCGCCGCGCTCGCGAAGGGCAAGAAGAAGGGTCCGACCAAGGGCGACGTGGCGATCCTCGAGGCCGCGCAGATCGCCGAGGCGCTCGCGGTGACCACCTACACGAACATCATCAACACGGCGCCGTTCTTCAAGAACCTCGCCTCCGACGATCAGGGCTACCTGAAGGCGGCGGTGCAGGAGGAGATGTCTCACTTCCTGCTGGAGGAAAGCCTCACGATGAAGCCATCGGGCTTCACCACCTTCTACTACCCGCCGAAGATGTTCGCCGACGCGCAGACCACCCTCAATATCCTCGTGACGCTCGAGGACGCCTTCATCGCCGCCTACCTCGTGGGGGTGCGCCACTTCAGCACCGCCGACCTGCGGGTCACATCCGCGCGGATCATGGGCATCGAGTCTGACCACCGCACGCTCGCGCGCGTCGTGGGACCCGGTGTGGCCGGCGCCGATGGCGGTCCGATCGAGAAGATCACCGGCATCCAGAAGAGCGCCGAGTCGGTGGACCCACCCAACAACAACGGCTACGAGCGCACGCTGCTGCTGAGCAACATCGACCAGGCCGTGGAAGCGCTGCTGCCCTTCGCGGAAAAGAAGGCCGCCGAAAAGGCGGGCTTCGACACCTCCAAGTCCTACAAGTTCACACCCTTCACCCCGATGCTGCCGAACCCTCTCGGTGAATTTCACTCACTGAAGGGCTAGCCCACCCGCGGGAACAGCGGCTCGATCGTAGCGAGCACCGGTGCACCGAGTGCCTCCAGCAGGCGCTCGGTGCTTGCGGGGAGATAGGGGTGAAGCAGGGTCGTGACGATCCGCAGCCCCTCGATGAGGGTCCCCAGCACGCGGTCAAGATCTCCCGCGCTTGCGGGGTCCTTGGCGAGCACCCACGGCGCCTGCTCCTCCACGTAGCGGTTCAGGCGCCGCACGCGCTGCCAGATCTCATCGAGCGCGAGCGTCAGCTCCACGCGGTCGATCAGCTCGGCTACGCGCTCGCTCAGGCCGGCGAAATCGTCGGCCAGCGCGGGGTCGAGCACAGGCCCGTCGGGCCCCTGCGGCACGACTCCATCGCGGTAGCGCGCCACCATCGCCAGGGTGCGGCTCGCGAGGTTGCCGTAGTCGTTGGCCAACTCCGACTCATAGCGCTGCTCGAAGGCGGCCGTCGAGACCGAGCCATCCTGCCCGAATGACACATCGCGCAAGAGGTAGAAGCGCAGCGCGTCGGCCCCGAAGCGATCGATCACCGCGAACGGATCGAGCACGTTGCCGAGCGACTTCGACATCTTCTCGCCCTCCATCAGCAGGTACCCGTGCACGAACACGCGCTCGGGCAGCTCCAACTCGGCGGCCATCAGCAGCGCGGGCCAGTACACCGTGTGAAAGCGCAGGATGTCCTTCGCGATCACGTGACACGTGGCGGGCCAGAAGCGAGCCGTCAGGTCCTCGCCGGGTCGCGCGTAGGAGAGCGCCGAGTAGTAGTTGAGGAGCGCGTCGAACCACACGTAGAAGACGTGCTCGGAGTCCCACGGCACGGGAACCCCCCAGGTGAGGCGGCGGCGCGTGAGCGGCACATCGCGCAGGCCCCCCGTGATGAACGACAGCGCCTCGTTGCAGCGCGTGCGCGGGGCGACGAACTCCGGGCGCTCGGCGTACAACCGTTCCAGCGGCTCCTGGAAACGCGAGAGGGCGAAGAAGTAATTCTCCTCCTCTTCGCGCACCAGCTCGATGTGGTGAATCGGGCACAACCGCCCCTCGTCGATTTCGTTCTCGGCCTTGAAGTCGGCGCAGCGCGGGCAGTACCACCCCTCGTACACCCCCTCGTACACGTACCCGTTCTCGCGCACGCGTGAGAGAACCTCCTGAACCTTCGCCATGTGCTCGGGATCGGTGGTGCGGATGAAGAAGTCGTTCGAGGCCCCCAGCCGCGGCGCGAGCGCGCGGAAGCGCTCGGCGTTGCGATCGGCCAGCTCCTGCGGCTCGATCCCCTGCGCATGCGCCGCATCGGCGACCGGCTCGCCGTGCTCGTCGGTGCCCGTGAGAAAGAACACCGCCTCTCCCCGCTGGCGATGGTGGCGCGCCATCACATCGGCCGCGATCGTGGTGTACGCGTGGCCCAGATGGGGCGCGGCGTTCACATAGTAGATGGGGGTCGTTACGTAGAAGCTCGAGGACACGACCCCAGGCTACTGGGCGGCCTATGCGTGTGCGTCTGCCCCCACGCCCTATCGACAGAACATAGCACTATAACGTCTCGAATGCTATGTTAAAGCCTCTGTTGTGCCACGTTCTCGAGGCTGCCACACATGTACACATTCCGAACCCTAAACCGTCAGATCGGCATGGTTCCCGCAGCGATGACGAGGGCGCTCGGCGAGATCGATCGCGCACAGGGGGCGGAGTCGGCATTTCGCGGGGAGCGCCCCGAGGCGCTGAGAACGCTCATCGAGATCGCGCGGATCCAGAGCGTGGAGTCCTCCAACGCGATCGAGAACATCGTCGCGCCCCCCGCGCGCATCAGACAGCTCCTGGCCGAGAGGACGAAGCCGGCCAACCGCGGTGAGGAGGAGATCGCCGGATACCGCGCGGTGCTGGACACGATCGACACCAATGCCGTGCACATCCCCTTCACGCCGAGCGTCGTCGAGCAGCTGCACCGCGATATGCACCAATTCACGAACATCCCCGCCGGACGCTGGAAGACGGTGGAGAACGCGATCCAGGAAGTGGGTCCAAATGGCACTCGGACGGTGCGTTTCCAGACGCTCCCGGCAGCCGCCACCCCGGCGGCGATGGCGGAGCTGCACGAGCGCTTCGCCGCGGCAGGGAACTCCAGCGAGCACCACCCCCTGCTACTGGTGGGCTGCTACGTGTTCGACTTCCTCGCGATCCACCCCTTCCACGACGGCAACGGCCGCCTCAGCCGGCTGCTCACCCTGCTGGCGCTCTACCAGGCGGGGTACGAGGTCGGCCGCTTCATCAGCCTCGAGCGACTCATCGAGCAAACGCGCGAGACCTACTACGACGCGCTGCGCGACGCGGGCCGCGGCTGGCACGAGGGCAAGCACGACATCGGCCCTTGGCTGCGCTACTTCCTGGGCATCCTCACGGCCGCCCACCGCGAGCTCGAGGACCAGATCGGCACCGTCGCCGGCCGCGGCTCCAAGCGCGCGGCGATCCACCGGTTCGTCCGCGGCGCGCTCACCGACGAGTTCACCGTCGCGGACGTGCGCAAGGCCGTTCCCACCGCAAGCCAGTCCTACATCAGCAAGACACTCACCCGCCTGCGCAACGAAGGGACGATCGCACCCATCGGCACCGGCCGCGGCGCGCGCTGGCGCCGGCTCACGTGAACTCTAGGAACCGCTCAGCTCCCGATAGAGCTCGTTCGCGCCGATGCCCGTGAGCCCGGCGATCGCCTTCGCCGCGGGGCGCGCGCGGGCGCCGGCCGCCACCAGCGCGCGCAGCGCCGCGAGCGCCACCTCCCGGCCGCCCCGCTCGGGCGGGGAGGCGCCAACGACCCGCACGATCTCGCCGCGCGGGGGGTGCTCGGCGTAGTGGGCCTCCAGCTCGGCCGCCGAACCGCGGCGGACTTCCTCGTGCAGCTTCGTCAGCTCCCGGCAGACAACCACCGGCCGCGCGGCGTCGAGCCTCGTAAGGACCCCCAGCGTCGCCGCGAGGCGGCCGGGCGACTCGAAGGCCACGAGCGTCTCCGGCGCATCGCGCAGCACGCGCTCGAGCTCAGCCCCCCTGCGCGGCAGGAACCCCACGAAGCGGAAGCGCTCCACCGGCAGCCCCGAGGCCACGAGCGCGGTGAGGGTGGCGCTCGGTCCCGGCAGCACCTCGACCGCGAGCTCCGCCGCGAGCGCGGCGCGCACGAGCGCGAAGCCGGGATCCGAGACGAGCGGCGTCCCCGCGTCGGAGACGAGCGCCACGCCGAGCCCCGAGCGCATCCGCTCCACCAGCTCCCGCGCGCGCGCCGCTTCGTTGTGCTCGTGGAAGGAGACGAGGCGCGCGTCGATCCCGTGGCGCCGGAGCAGGCCGCGCGTGTGACGGGTGTCCTCGGCGAGCACGACGTCCGCCTCGCGCAGCTCCGTCAGCACCCGCAGCGTGACGTCGTCGAGGTTGCCGATCGGCGTCGCGCAGACGGTGAGCGGCATCAGGCCGCCAGAGCTTCGAAGCCGAGGAGCCCGGCCCCGACGAGCCCTGCCGACGCACCGAGACCCGCG